>CAVKFY010000066.1:661-10048 GCA_963655775.1 Alistipes communis | reverse complement strand
GTCCTTGTTGGATCAATGATCGCTGGCCTTGGTGGCTTATTCTACGTTATGGGCTACGTTGGAGGATCTTGGGAGAATAGTTCCACTATCCAAGCTTTTGGCTGGTTAGCTATTGCCTTGGTTATCTTCACTGTTTGGAAACCATCATTTGCCATTCTTGGCTCAATTGTTTTTGGCCTTTTATATATTCTTCCAAACCAAATCTCTGGAATCAATTTCACGAGTATGCAAGCTTTCAAAATGATTCCATATTTAGTCACCGTCGTTGTTCTTGTCTTAACTTCTATAATCGGAAAAAAGAGTGTTCAAGCACCAGAAAGTCTTGGCTTACCATATTTCCGTGAAGATAGATAAAACGTGATTCCTTTACAATTGTGTTTTTTGGTGTTTTCTGGTGTGGAATGGTGTTTTTTAGTGTAAAATACATAAAAGAGGTATTTTATGCAAGAAAAGAAGATGTTGCCAATTGGCATAGAAGATTTCAAAGCAGTCGTCACACAGTGCTATTACGTAGATAAAACCAAACTTATCAGCGATATTCTAAAAAAACCTGATGGATCAGTTTTCTTATTCACAAGGCCAAGAAGATTTGGGAAATCGCTTGTTTTATCCTCTTTAGATTATTTCTTCTCTCAAGACCATAAAAAAGACTCTTCCTTATTTAAAGGATTAAAAATCGAAAAAGACGAGTTATTTTCTTCGGATCAAGGTTCTTATCCACTCGTTCATTTAAATTTGAAAGCAATCCATCCAACAAACTTTGAAGACTTACTAAACTCTATTTCATTCCTTATATCAGACTTATATGGAAGATATCCAGAATTAGAAAACAGTGCGTGTCTTTTAAAAAACGAAAGAGATGAATACGAATCTTTCCTTATGGGTGAGAAAGATCCAATAAAATTGTCTTTTTCTTTATATAAGCTCATCAAGTTTTTAAATAAACATTACGAGAAAAAAGTCGTTGTCTTAATTGATGAATATGATTCACCGATTCTACGATTAGAAGGTGATGAGCGTTTCAATGAAGTCCTTGCGTTTTTTAGATCTTTCTACGGAATGGCGTTGAAAGGAAACGACTCGCTTAAATATGCTGCAGTGACGGGCGTTTTACAAATAGCAAAAGAATCGTTATTTAGCGATCTTAATAATTTGAATGTTGATAACGTTCTCTATGGCAACTACTCCGAATTCTTTGGTTTTGATGAGGAAGAAACGTTTAAACTCTTGCAATATTACGGCTACGATAGTTTTTATAACGAAGTAAAAGAATGGTATGACGGATATATCTTTGGAAATAGAAAGACATTTAATCCATGGTCGGTGCTTAAATTCATTGAATCAAACGGAAAATTCAATACATATTGGATTTTTACTGGGGAAAATTCGATTTTTAAAAAGATTTTGTTCAATTCTTCAGAAAGAGAATCAGAGGAATTCTTAAAGAACCTTTTCTTCAATGGCGGCGCATACGAAGAGGTTGACACCTCTCTAACGTTTTCGGAAAGCAGCGATTTTTCCTCCGTGGCTTCATATTTGCTTGCAACAGGTTATATTACAACAAGTAGTTTAAGTGAAGATGGAAGATATTTTTTAACGATTCCAAACAAAGAAGTAACAGTTTCTTTCAGAAAAGAAATACTCAATAAATACGTTTCATTTGATCAAAACGATTGGACAAAGCAACTTAAGGAAGCATTTCTCTCAGCCAATGAAACAACAATCAAAAAATGTATGGAATCATATATTACGAGCGCTTTTTCATATTATGATTTCGGTGTAGAAAAGAATTATCAATGCTTAGTTTTAGGAATGAGTGCAGTTCTTCTATTCGACTATAGTATTAAGAGTGAAGTAAATTCAGGAAAAGGTCGTTGTGATATTTTGATGACACCAAAATCCAAAGAAAAAACCGGTATCATCATCGAACTAAAATGTCTGAAAAATAAGGCAAGTTTATCAAATATGAAACTATCCGCAAACTCTGCTATCCAACAAATTAAGAAAAATGATTATTTAGATGTCATGAGAAACAACGGAATTTCTGAAGCAATACTATACGGCATTTCTTTCTATAAAAACAAAATCGAAGTTGTATCTGAAAAAGTTTCTTTATGATTCTGAATCAACCGCTTTTATAGATAACGAAATACGTTTTCTAGGGACATCGACTCCTATTACTTTAACCTTAACTATTTGGCCTAAATCAAGTTCTTTATTTGGATGAGAAACAAAATGATTGGCAATCTCTGAAATATAAACGAGTCCATCTTGGTGAACGCCAATATCCACAAATGCACCAAAATCAGAAAGATTTCTTACCGTTCCATTGAGTATCATTCCAACTTGAAGGTCTTTAATATCACGTACATTATTATCTAATGCTGCAGTTTCAACCTTTTCTCTTGGATCTCTTCCTGGTTTCTTAAGTTCTTCAATGATGTCTTTGAGAGTGTATTCTCCAACGTTTAATTCTTTAGACAACTCTATGATGTTGAGTTCTTTGTTTAAGATTAAATCCGCTTTAGGAGTTCCTAAATCAGAAAGAGATAATCCTAATTTAGAAAGAAGAAGATAGGTTGCCTCATAATCCTTAGGGTGAACTGCCGTTTTTTCAAGGGGATTATCATTTTCAATACGTAAGAATCCAGCTGCATCAGTAAAAGTCTTTTCACCTAATCCTTTAACTTTAAGAAGTTCTTTTCTATTCTTAAATGCACCGTGTTCGTCACGATAAGCTACTATAGCGGATGCACTTCTTTCATTTAAACCCGCAACATATTTAAGTAAAGAAGATGAGGCGGTATTAAGCCATACCCCTACTTCATTTACGGCATCAATTGTTGTATTCGAAAGAGTCTCTTTTAATCTTGTCTCGTCCATATCATGTTGATATTGACCTACGCCTATTGCTTCAGGAGGTATCTTAACTAACTCTGCCATTGGATCAAGGAGGCGTCTTGCAAGAGAAACTGATGATCTTTCATCAATATCCATATTAGGGAATTCTTTTATTGCTAAAGGCGAGGCAGAATATACTGAAGCACCGGACTCATTAACAACCACCACTGATACATTATTTAAATCGTTCTTTTTAAGGAAATTCTCAATGAAGGTTTGGCTTTCTCTACTTGCCGTTCCATTGCCTAGGGCAATCGCATCAAACTTATATTTGTTATACAAGGATAATAGTTTTACTTCAGAGTCTCTTTCTTTACCAATTGTTGGATAGATAATGCATGTATCTAGCACTTGTCCATTGGGATTAATCAAAGCGAGTTTGCATCCATTCTTATATCCTGGATCAAACCCGAGGATTGTCTTTCCTTTTAAAGGAGAAGCCAAAAGAAGTTGCTTAAGGTTCTTCGAGAAAAGAATTAAAGAGGAATCCTCCGCTTTAAGGAAAAGGTCTTTGGCGATTTCATTCTCCAATGAAGGCCCCATTAATCTCTTATAAGAATCTTCGATCGTTTGTCTTAATAGTTTCTCATAAGGACTATTTCTAATAATGATTTTTCTAGCGATATAGTTATGAATCGTAATCTCATCATAAGAAAAAGAATAAGTAAGTTTCTTCTCTTTCTTTCCTCTCGAGAGAGCAAGAACTTGATAAGACTTAATTCTAGAGATCAAGCAGTCAAAATTGTTGTAATTAAGATATTTTTGGTCCGTATCTTCTTTAGTTTCTTTTGCCTTAATTCTTCCAGCACGAAGAATATAGCCTTTGGCAAAAAGATATGACGAAGGATCATCACTGATTTCTTCAGCAAGAATATCTAAGGCGCCTGCAATAGCTTCTTCCTTTGAATTCACGTCTTTATTGATAAATGTTTTTGCATATTCATTTAACGAAGGTATTGTTCCGTTTTGCTTTTGAATATATCTAGCTAGAGGTTCTAATCCTTTTTCTTTTGCAATTGATCCACGAGTCTTTCTCTTTGGCTTATATGGACGATAAATCGTTTCAAGAAGAGAAAGAGAATCGCATTCTTCAATCTCTTTTCCCAATTCAGAAGTCATTTTTCCTTGTTCAGTTATTGAAGAAATAACAGTCTTTTTTCTTTCCTCTAATTTTTCAAATTTCGATTTTTCCTCGTCAAAACGCCTTAGAATTACATCTGATAGGTTTCCTGTCTCCTCTTTTTTATAACGTGCAATAAAAGGAATGCTTGCCCCGCCATTTATAAGATTTAAGGTTGCTTCAACTTGTTTTTGAGATATTTGTAATAGTGATGATAAATAAGTAACAATTTCCATGGTAAAAATAATTCAATAACAACTAGAGAGTAATTTTATAGAAATGAGCTTAGCAATGGAATAGTATGTCGCCATATGTTGGGACTGGCCAGAGATCTTTTCTTACAAGAAGTTCTGCCTCATCAACGGCCTTACGAAGAGTTTGCATTTCTTTCTTGAGATTATTTGCGGCAAAGAATGCGTGTTCCTTTTCTGAACTAACAGTTTTTCCATCTTTCGCAATCAAGCTATCGAGTCTCTTCAAGGAGGAATATGTTTCCCTTAAGACTTTTTCTAACGTTGATTTTTCTTCGATTATCGTGTCAAATGAGTCTCCGTAATATTGGTTTAGATCAGTTATTTCCTTTAACGCAGAGTGAATAGCGGGCAAATAAAGTTTATGAGTCATACGGGACATGGTCTTTGCTTCAATGACGGCCTTAGAATGATAGTCTTGGTATTTAATTGCTTCACGAGAGTTGATTTCTGCCTCAGAAAGGATGCCGCTTCTCATAAGAAGATCGCGATTCTCCTTTCTTTCAAGAGCGCCAATCGCCTCAGGCGTGCTTCTTAAGTTTGGAAGACCGCGTCTTTCTGCTTCCTTCTCCCATTCTTTGGAATACCCATTGCCATTGAAAATAACTTTGGAATGTTCCTTGATTGTTTTCTTGATCCATTCTTTTGCCGCTTCTTCCTTATTTGATGATTTCTCAAGCAAATCTGCGACTTCATTAAGTCCTTCGGCAAGGACGGCATTCAAATACGTATTAGGTTCAGAGATATTCTGCTCACTGCCAACCATACGGAATTCGAAACGGTTGCTGGTGAAAGCAAAAGGAGACGTCCTATTTCTATCCTCGTCATCTTTTAAAAGGGTTGGAAGACCTTTACTCGCACTAATCCTTGTGGCCGAATGTTTATAAGTCCCTTCTCCTTCTCCAATCTTATCATTAAGGATATTCATCAAACGATCGCCAAGATATATGCTAACAATCGCTGGAGGAGCTTCATTGGCCCCCAAACGGAAATCGTTCCCATATGAGGCAACTGATTCCCTAAGCAAATCCGCATGGGCATCAACTCCTCTGATTATCGCAGTAAGGAAAAGTAAGAACAAAAGATTGTTTTCTGGGTCTTTCCCTGGAGAAAGAAGGTTAACTCCCCTATCGGTTCCTATAGACCAGTTGTTATGTTTGCCAGAACCATTAATTCCTTCAAACGGTTTCTCAGCTAAAAGACAAATCATTCCATGGTGTTTGGCAATTCTCTTGAGTAGTCGCATAACAAGCTGATTTTGGTCAGCTGCTAATGATGATGGCGCGTATATGCAAGCAAGCTCGTGTTGCGATTGTGCAACCTCGTTATGTTCAGTTTTCGCCGGTATTCCTAATTTCCAAAGTGTATCGTTAACCTCTTTCATGTAGGAAGAGATTTTTTCTCTTATTGGGCCAAAATAATGGTCATCAAGTTCTTGGCCTTTTGGGGCACTTGCACCGAATAAAGTTCTACCGGTATATACAAGGTCTTTTCTCTTGAGATATTCTTCACGCTCTACAAGGAAATATTCCTGCTCAGCGCCAGCATAAGAATAAACACGTTTCGTTTCCGTATCGCCAAATGCTCTCAAAACTTTCAAAGCTGATTCTGAGAGATATTCTTCTGAACGAAGTAATGGCGTCTTGCCGTCGAGTGCTTCGCCATTATATGAGCAGAATGCTGTAGGAATATAAAGGACAGCGCCATCCTCATCGTCATCCAAGACAAAGGCAGGGCTACTGGCATCCCAAGCTGTGTATCCACGCGCCTCAAAGGTTGCTCTTAAGCCACCAGAAGGGAATGATGATGCATCAGGCTCGCCCTTGATAAGCTCATTTCCTTGAAAGTCATAGGAAACAGAGCCATCTGGATTCGGTTTTCCAATAAAAGCGTCGTGCTTTTCTGCGGATAATCCATTTAATGGTTGAAACCAATGGGTGTAATGGGTTGCACCTTTGGAGAGTGCCCATTCAAGCATTCCTTTCGCAACTTCATTAGCATAGGTTGGAGAAAGTTCTTTATGCTCGTCAATTGCTTCTTTTAAAGCGTTGTAAGCATCGGATGAGAGGTATTCTTTTCTCGCTTTATCGTTGAAAAGATTTGAACCAAACAAAGAAACGACATCGGATTTGTTCTTACTCATATGTGAAAACCTTTCTATAAATTAAGGTCGGATGTTTCTACATCCTATGGTTCTTTATTTTCGCATATAGGGAAAAAATGTACATTATTATTTTGCTTATTTTCCTATTTTTTACGAGTTAATATGTTGGCTTATTTTTTAGAATAGAATTGTTCTCTTGCTTCGGTGAAAGTTAGGTTTTTATGTCCATTTCTAAATTCTCTTAATTTTGGATCTTCTATTGTTCTCTTTCTTTTATCTAGGCAAAAATCCGAAATTCTATAGTAAATCCCCTGTGAAAATGATCTGCAATGTTCTTCAAAAATCATCGAAAGGAGAATTAGGCCTTTCTTGAAATTACACATCTTTTCATTAACGCCATCATTCTCTAACTTCTCTATTGCACATTCACCACCACAAGAAAATCTAAAATCACAATTTGAACACGAATCTCTATTAATCTGGCTTTCATAAAAGTTCTTTGCAGAATTGCAATCAAATCCATTATGAAAATCTCCAAGCTTATTGTCCATGCCAATCATTGGAATGCATGGGTAAAAAGAACCATCGATTGAGATGCCTATTCTACCAGTCCCGCCATCACACCTAGACAAGGCCTTAATGCCTAGAAAAGAGCGGGTGATGAATTTGCCAAAATAATCATCGCCGTTAAGCAAGCAAAATAATAAAGACATATCACCTAAGGAAACTCTTTCTTCTAAATAACGTTCAAGCTTCTCATATTCTTTTAGCCATTTATCGCAACTGAAGTCATCAATTCCACATTCTTTTGAACGAACAGGTTTAACTGAAATCGTAGAGAAATGCTGACTTAGTTCTTGTAATGATTCTAGAAGAGGAAAAACTTCATTTGTAATAGTTACAGCCACTCCTAAGAACTCTTTATGCTCAATGGCAGCAACGTTTTTCATTATGTCTAAGTATGTTCCTCTTCCATCAACATATTTACGTTTTGAATCGTGAACAAATTGATTTCCATCTAAACTTACACCAAATAGAATTCCTCTCTTTTGGAGAAAATTAACAATTTCTTTAGTTAGAAGAGTTCCGTTAGTTACAAAAATTACAACTACTTCGCGATCGATTTCATTTGATTTATCTTTTGCATATTCCACAACCTGATCTATGAATTTTAGATTCATCAACGGCTCGCCACATCCAGAAACATCTATAAAATATCTTTCGGCTTTATTGAAGATAGCAAAAAGATGATCTAGATATTTTCTAGCGCCTTCAAATTTCATTCTTTCACCAGTCTTATTTTCATTAAAGCAATAAGAGCATTTCAAATTACATGCATTTGATATTTCAAGACAAAACGTCACACTTTTATATAGATTATTGGAATAAGGAGGAGCAGCTTCGATATCGAAAGAGGGCGATTCTACCAATTCGTCATATGAATCAGAAAAAGTTCCGTTCTTTCTATCTATGTAGATTGTTTCGTCAAAGAATTTGTAAATAGCAATTTCGGATTTAGACATATTCAGATTTATTCATTCGAAAATGTAACCGTAAAAACAATATTACCATCCATATCTCTACATACGACCTCTAGCTTTCTTTTAGAGAATTCGTGTTTGTTTACGGAATAGATGTTGCAGCCAACATAATATACATTATCCCATCCATCACCAAGGGAGGAATCACTACATGGAGACATGCTAAAATACGAAACATTATCAGAATGAATTCTACCACCTCCAGGTCGCAAAGAAGAAAGTGTTTCAAACGGAGCGTTATGCCATTCCATCACATACTCATTTAAAACGCTGCTTTCATTTCCGTTTTCATAAGTAAATCTGTCCATGCTCCAAATTCCATTCGGAAGAATGGTATGTCTATCATATTTGCCGTCGGCATACTTCTTGAATTCAAAATAGGATTTATCATCAAATTTCCATATATCAGCAGCGGTTTCCTTTCCTTCGAACGATTTAAAATTGTAAATGCCTTCCATAAGTCCAGGAGTTGCCTTATCGGCGACCTTGGAAGTGATTGAGCAAGATCCGAGCAAAGTCGCAACACCAAAAAGAAGAACAGACGATTTCATTTTTAAGTTTAACATTCCATCAGCGCCCCACACCCGCAATAATTTTTCCTAGTAGCTTTGTCGCCAAAATACTTGTTGTGCTTATGTGACGACTTGTTGTATATACCTATGACCCCACCTAAACTAATAAAGCCCAATTGAGACATTATTACTTGAGAACGATTGTCCCAACCATAATGGACAAGAAGTTTGCCATCATTATAATAACCATAAGCAACTACAACATGGCCATCTGAATCATCCCCATCGCCTTTTGGATCCTTTATATTTCCAAAATAGGCAGCAGGAACTCCTTGTCTAATCGGATCGGTTACGGTCGAGAATTTCCAAACATAATTATATATGTCGTACTCTTTATCTTTCCCAGACATGAACTTATGTATGGCACTATTAATAACGCTAGGAACAGAGCTGCCTATATTATCTCCCCAAATATCTTTCGGGAAAGAATCTATTAATTCAGGGACTCCGTCCCATCCATCATTAGTCATTGTTCCAACATATGGTTTGATATATTTATTAGCCTCGGCTTTCGAAAAATAACCAGTACTGTTGAAAATTTCGTTATACTCAAGAAGCATAGAAGCGGCGACATAACCACAATATCCACCAAAGTTGTATGGATATTGAGTAGCGTTTCGTTTAAAAAACCAGGAATATGGAACTTCAACATCCGCATAAATGAGGCCAGATTCCAAGGGATAATTAATTACATCATCAGATGCTGTCTTAACACTCTTTGTTTTCTTAACGGCGGTTCCTTGTTTACTTAAATATTCATTTTTGTCATCAATTGATTGATCAATAAATTCAGCTGATTCAGTTTTTAATAAGGCAAGATCACTTGATGACAATTCTTTACCCGTTGAAGTGTTAACGTAAGAACCATTTCTCAATTCATAAAATCCAACCCACGGAA
>CAVKFY010000066.1:0-651 GCA_963655775.1 Alistipes communis | reverse complement strand
GAATATAACGTACATCATCAACGTTCCAATCGAAAGGCAAAGCAGATAAAGGAGCAATTTCCACAACGTCTTCATTTGCAACATTTAAAATTCCATATCCACGTTCACCATATCTAGTAACAATAAATTCATTGCCAGCGAAGTCGTGTATCGTCTTAGAACCAGTTGGTTGAATATTTTCAACTTTTAAAACATCAATCATTTTCTCGTTAATTAAATCAACGTATGTTTCTACATCAGCAATAGAATTAACTCTCTTTATCTCTGTTTTGTTATAAACGATTTTTGGAGCTTCGTTCAACGTAAAGGAAGTAGAAGATTGATTTTTTGGGATGCAGGCGCCTAAAACAAAGGCAACAAGTAACGTCTTAGAAAATACTTTTAGCATTATAATTACCTCCCTATACATGAGTACATTTGCAGCCAAGATCAATGTTTTTCTCTAATATTAAGCATAAAACATCAGTCTTTTTTCAAAGAGATCAAATATTCTTCCAGCTTCTAATAAACCAAAACAGACGTTTTTGTTATTACATTCAAATAAGCGGAATCTGTATTATGCTTCTTTGTTACTGCACTAATAAATTAACATAAATCATATTGCCATTCAAGTATCAAATTTACAAATGTTATTTTGCTGTAAAAAACTTA
>CAVKFY010000065.1:0-24699 GCA_963655775.1 Alistipes communis | reverse complement strand
GTTTCCAGCAGTAACATCTGTACTGTCGTTCGAGAAAATGGCGACGCGAATCCAGTTGACTGTTCCACTAGCACTAGATGTAATTGTAACCTTGCTTAAACTAACTTCAATTGCGCTTGTATCAATCGAATCGTCCTCTGTTTTTTTGTCGTTTTTCAAGGTAACTAAATATTGCGTAAAGTAACCTTTTTTCTTAGAAACATCGACAGTTTTATTGATTGGTTTGGTATTTCCTGCGTCACTAACCCAGTCTGGTTGTATAAATTTTAATCCATCATTTGAAGAAACATCTGAAATATAAGATTTGCTGTTTGCATCAACCGTTGATTCATTTGAGAAATCAGTTGTTTTTGCTGTAGTATTTGTTACACCGGTAATAGTTGTCTTTAAGTCTCCTTGTGTGCCAACGGCTAAAATGTTGCTATACGTCGCTTTGGCCGTCTTGTTTGTGGTGAACCACGCGAAGGTTCCTGTCGCCCCTGCGGCCAATGTGCCCGCGGTCAATAATGATAGCCCGAGCATTATCTTTGTCTTGTTTTTCATGGTAAGTCTATTCCTCCCTTTTCCCTCGGATGCTTCCCGCATCCGGGATACGCGGCGTCCTTTTCGTGTCCCCGCATGCGCCCCGAACGCCGAAAACGGGCCCACGCGGGTCCCATGCGATGGCGGAAAACGTGTCCAGTACGTACTTCTCTTTTCTAAGAGCCCTTGGGTAAGGAGACTTCCTGGAAACAAGGCTATTTTAGAGATGAAATTACGTACTTTCAAGAGAAAAATAACGAATATAGATATAATCGAATAAAATTCATCATTCTTTTTATATATTTCCATGTTAAAATATCAACTGCAAAAAAGGTTTTAATAATATTTATGGATAAGAAAAAGAAAATAGGACTTATTGCTGCAGGTATTGCCGAACTTGCAATAGTTGTCTTTGTCATAGTTGTTTCTATATTAGTCACAGTCACATTCAATGATCCTGATGTATATGCAGACTATGCTGCAAGAAACATCAACCAGAATGGTCCATTCATTGGTTGGCTACAAAACAATCCTACTGCATTCTTATTCATCATTCTCATTCCTATATTTGTTATCCTTGCTCTTGATATCATCTATCTTGTTATTGTTGCTACTAAGAGAAGTTCAAATCTTACTGATGCAGAACAAAGTGCAATTGCAGAACAAGCTAAGAAAGAAGCAAGAGAAGAACTTCTTAAAGAATTAGCAAAAGAAAAAGAAGAACAAAAGTAAGCCTCTCTTCAATCCCTCATTGTGAGGGATTTTTAAAAGGGCAAAGATATATATGCGCGTGAATACACGCGCATATATCATATCTTCCACTCGTTAATAATGAATTCATAAAGACTATTTACGACCATTTTTTCTATCATTTTTTACAAAGTTCATAAAAGTACGATGAATAGCCAACCTCTGAACTGAAACCGAAAGAAAAAAGTAAAATGAACCGAAAGAATGTAAATAGCTTTGAACTACTTCTACTTATATCTCATTTATATAAATGATGCACTTGCTGTTATCTTATATTTACAAAGTGAAGCAATAACAATTAAAGAGGTGATATTTATGGCAACTAATGTACAAACACAAATTAGAATAGATTCAACTATAGAAAAAAGAAGCTAGTGAGTTATTCGACTTATTAGGATTAGATATGTCTACTGCTATAAATATATTTTTACATCAATGCATTTTACGTGGTGGTCTTCCGTTTAATGTTGAAATACCCAATTACAGCAAAGAAACAATCAACGCAATGATTGAAGCAAAGAAGATATCGAAAGATCCTAATGTTAAAGGATATTCTTCTGTTAATGAGCTGATGGAAACGTTAAACGATTGATATATCAAATTAAGCTTACGAATGAATTGAAACGGCATCCTTGCATCTTAACGCTAGTTACCACCAGTACGCATGTTGATGTGTTTAACATTTAATGTGCAGATATAACCTGAAAAATCATTTATTTATCGCTGTTTTTGATGATTTCGGCATCAACTAGTTTCTTAAACATGCAAGAGGGACGACATATACTCCATCATCTCTTTGATATGCAAACTTCCCTTTTGTAATGACCATAAGGAAACGAGGTTTAGCTTGTTCTTGAATGATGTCTTTTGATAATTCAACTAGCTTTCTTGCTGCAGATTCTATTTCATTATCATCACCAAGTTTGACTTCAACCAATCCCCACTCACCATCTCTAAAATAGATAACCGCATCTGCTTCTCTATCCGTTGAATCTCTATAGTGATATACCTTTGCATTTAATGAATCTGCATATACTTTAAGGTCTCTAATGGCTAGTGATTCAAAAAGAAAACCAAAAGTATTCATGTCTTTAAATAGACCTTCTGGCGAAACACCAAATGCGGAGGTTGCAATAGATGGATCAACAAAATAACGCGTTGGCTTGCTTCTTATTGCTACTTTGCTACGTAGATTTGTGTTCCACGCTGGAACCTCATCCAATACGTATAGATTTCTAAGCGCAAGCAAATATTTTGTAAGTGTCTCATCATCACATGGTGAATATTCAGAGACATCTTTTAATATATTTGTATCAGGACATTGTGTTCCTATGTTTCTTGCATATGATCTAAGTATTTGTCGTGCTTTTTGCTCATTTTTCTTTAGTGGCACATCTTTTAATGAAAAGATATCTGCTGTTACAAGTCCTTCGTAAAAGTCTATAGATTGTTGCAAAGCAATATCTCTTTCTTCTCCTATAGACAAAGGCCAACCACCACGACATATATAGAAAGCATAATCGTATATGGTTTTATCGGATATGCATGGTTTGAATATACCGTTTTTTAAAGCAGATAATGAGACTTCTCCAGTAGAATCCTTACTTTCGAATAAGGACATTGTCCTCATTCTTTTTTTAATGATTCTACCTGTTCCACTATGATGTTCGTTGGTCTCATCTTTATCTTGATATAGTGTATCTGTCACGCTTCCAGTAAGGATGTACTGTCCAAATTCATCATTTTCATCTATTTCTGATTTGATATCGTCCCAAATGAAAGAGACTATTTGCCATTCATCATAAAGAATTGGCTTATCTCCTAAAGACAAAAATGTTTTTGGAGCGTTTTTTGCTAGTTTAACATATTGTTCTCTACTTGATTGAGGCAATAAAGATATTACAGTCTTGGCGTGTCTTTCTGCTGTTCTCGATTTGCCGCACCATTTAGGGCCAGTAATCAAGACTGCTCCTTTAGACTTAAGTGCAAAGTCTAATGTCTCATCAAATAAACGTGGAATGTATTTTTTCTTCATGTTCAAATTATATGCATAGAATCTGCATTTTTCAACTCAAACCGAAAGAATGCAGTAAATCAAACCGAAAGAAAAAAGTAAAATGAACCGAAAGAATATAAATGATTTAGCATATCTAATGATAAGGAATATGCCAAAATGCCCTAATCAATTTGAATATCTATTAAATCTAGTCAACAAAAATAAAACTCCCTTTGAATTTAGATTCATTTTTCAAATGCGAATTTAAAACTAACGATAAAATCTATATTTTTACATTTTTGTTAACATTTCATGACTTCCATAACTCTAAAAAATGCATGTTTTGTCAATTTATAGCATTTAAATGAAATGGTCATAATTGGAAATAGAAGAGTTCTAGATTTTGAAAATGGCGTATTATCCATCCCATATTTCATGACTTTCATCTTATTCCAAGAAAGCATGAAAGATGCAGAAAGAAAACTTGATTCATTATCTAACACACTTAATTTAAATGATATCTTGTAATCTAGTTGATAATTTAAAAGAAATGAATTCAGTACAAAAATAAATTAGGTAAAGATTTTATATACAAACCATCGAAGTTTTCTTTACAATTTTTTTCTTGAAAACCGTTGACAAGCAACCTAGTAATGGTGATAATATTCCACGAGAAACGCAAAGTCAGAGAAATCTGGCGGCGCAAAGCTAAAGGGCCTTCGAATGAGATGGCAGCCAGTTACCGCGGGGCAATAGATGCGAACCCAACTAGCGCGGAAACTGGAAGGGATATCGTTACTTGCCCCCATTGGGTTACCTTTCTATAACTTCTTAGTGAGTAAAAGTGATCTCATGCGAAGCCGAAAAGGCTTGTCGCTAAGAGGGAAAGGAAAGAAAATAATACTGAGCGATTTTTTCTCATTCGCTCCACATGCTTTTATGTTTGGAGGCAAACGCTTTGGCAGATTTAGATAAGAACACACCTAATATGTCCAAGCCTACTCAGTCCAAAGATTCTAAGAAAAAGAATCCGGATTCTTTGTTATATCCCACGAGCGCGAAATACGCACGTAGGCGTAAGCAAAGGAATATCGCACTTATCGTGACTGGTGTTGGCTTAGTTGGAGTTACGATGCTTGGCATCATATCTTTTTTAGGTCGCGTTTCTGGCCAATTCACCATTAAGATGGATCCGCGTATCGCACCTACAAGCATGAAACTATTCGAAACGGTGGATGGTGAAGGCAAATCTTTAATCACAGCCAAGGGGCTAAATAACGCATACACCACTACTGCAAAGACTGTCTTTGAATATGTTGATACCCTTAAGAGCAATAATGAACTTAATGGTTCTAACAACTTAACGAGACAATTTTCCTCGAATGATGAAACGAACGAGAACATTGATCTAGCTTTGGTATTTACATTCTATGCGGAAAATACCTCTAAATCCGAAGACACGACCTTTGACTATGATATGGCAATCGATGATTATGTTGCGCCAACAAATAGCTCAACCCAACCATATTCTTACCTAAGAGTTGCTCTTTTCGAGAACCTTTATCAAGAAGATGGCAATGGAACTCATGATTGCACCATATACGCCCTTGAAAGCACTAAAAACAATGCAGAAGGGGATAATAGGGAAATCCTTTCGACATATAGGTCAGTCGACCGTAGTCCGAAATACACCTATAACGACATTGGCTATTGCACACCATTTGAGGATTCATTCTCAATATTCACCCGTGAAGCAATAACATTAAGACCATCTGAGAAGATGCGTTTTACAATCGTCGCTTGGTTTGAAGGAGAAGATTCAGATTGTGCAGGCAATTCACCGACAGGGTCATCAATGACCTTCTCAATGAACTTTAAAGCTCATTAACACGATTTGAACGATGAAAAAGTACAAGCCTCATTACAAAAGAAGTAGTTCTATTATGTCCAACCGTAAGTTATTTGTGGTTGGTCTTTTGTCATTTGCACTTACTTTAACAGCATCCGTTACAAGCACCTATGCTTGGTTTGCTGTCTCTGAGGCAGGCAAGGTTTCCTTTGCTAAACTTTCTATCACTGAAGACCATTCTTTACAAATTGGTCTTAAAGAAAGTGATGGTGATATCACCTACTACGATACTGTTGATGACAACATTCTTAAAGACCATTTCTCTAACTATGTTCCAGGCTCACCACTAAGTGATACCTCAAGCATGTATCAAGACTTATGGTTGAATGAGGATACAGATTATGAGACTGCATTGCCTATTCTTAGAAATGCCTATTCTAAAAATGGCGATCATCATAAATCCGAAGTAGCAACATCAGGTTTCTATCAATTTGAATTCTATTTCAAAGCAGATTCCGATATGTACCTTTTCCTCGATTACAATGACACATATTGCAAACCATTACATGACACAAATCAAAAACTTGCTGACTCATCTAATGGAACAATATCAGTAGATGATTTAGATAACGTTGTTAACGCGACTAGAGTTTCCTTCTTCTCGAAAGATGGATTCACAATCTATGAGCCAAACCAACTATCTTCATCTAAAACCGTCTTTGGTGGGATTCTTGATGCCACCTCAAAAGATGGATATTACGATTACGATTCAAACAAGAAAGAAATCGTCTATGGCGAGTATGACGATGATGCCAGCTTAGTATATGATTCCGCATATGATACGGATAGCACGTTAAATGGAAGAGCAACTTGCTTCAATGCCATTCATAAAGCGGGCATTGAACGATTCAACTATGAAGAGAGTGTTAAAAATGGTCTTTCTTTCAAACAAGAGAAGACTTATACGCTCAATCAACTCGCAATAAATCAGTCTCAAGGACAATTTGACGAAGAGAGCATGCGCCCACTTGCCAAATTGAAAGAAAACACCCCAACTAGAGTTGTAGTTACTATATACTTAGAGGGATGGGATCTTGATGTCACCGAAGCAATAGGAAATGGTAGCTTTACCCTCGCTTTGGGCTTCAGAGGCCTAGCCGCCCCACTTGAGGATTAATTAGGAGAGAATATATGTCTGCTTACTTTGAATATTTGAAGGAGATGATCATCGCCTTCTTCCAGAACCTAGGAACTTGGTTCAACAATAGATTTGCTTATCCTTGGTCACCAGTGCCAGGACAATTTGAACATTATCATTCTCTTTTTGCTACCTACTCACCAGACTTTGGTGTTGGAGGATGGATTTTCTTCGTTATTTTTGCCATTCTTCTAATCGCGCTTGTTGGTGGATTATGTTTCTTGATTTTCTGGCTCATTAGAAAATACGTTCGTTTCAGAAGATCAGCTGCTAATGAAGAAAGACTTCAAGCAGAAGTTGAACGCCTTAACTTAGAACTCTACCAAACCATCAAAGAAAAAGACCGTGTTCTTGGCTTACAAGTTCGTTCTCTTGGCGTTCCTGCTCCAGTTGGAGAAGGAAACCTTACTTTCAAAGAAGATAAAGAAGAAATTGTTGAAGAGAAAGCCCAAGAAAAAGAAAAAGATGAAAACGATATCCGTTTCCCACGTCTTACTCTTGTTGACCAAAAATACGAAGGCAAAGAAATTAGAACAGTCTTACCAGAAGACGCACAAAATATCGACCTTGCTGGTATCTGTGAAAGATTTAGAAACTTCGCTTGTTCCCAAATGGGACTCTATTACACACTTGATACAATCCGTGTATTCTTTGCCGCTATGGGTACAGGAAAAATCATCATCCTTGAAGGTATCTCTGGTACAGGTAAAACTTCCTTACCATATGCCTTAGGAAGATTCTTCCAACATAATGCCGCGATCTGCTCTGTTCAACCTTCTTGGAGAGATCGTTCAGAATTACTTGGTTACTACAATGACTTCACCCATAAGTTCACTGAAACTGAATTCTTACGTGCAATATATGAAGCAACATATCGTGATGACATCAATTTGGTTGTCCTCGATGAAATGAACCTTGCTCGTATCGAGTATTACTTCGCAGAATTCCTCTCCATCATGGAAATGCCTAACGTTGCAGAATGGAATATCTCCCTTGTTGCAGCTCCTCGTGCAGACGACCCAAGACACGTCACAGATGGCAGAATGCTTATTCCTCAAAATATCTGGTTTGTTGGAACAGCGAATAACGATGACTCCACCTTTACAATTTCTGATAAGGTCTATGACCGTGCTATGTCCTTATTCTTCGATAACAAAGGTATCGAATTCAAAGCGCCATTCACCGAAGCCCTTCCATTACCTTATGCATATCTTAAGTCTCTTTATGACAATGCTATGCAAGACTATCCACTCTCACAAAAGACTCTTGATAAGTTCCAAGAACTCGATGCCTATGTCATTGAACATTTCCGTCTTGCCTTCGGTAACCGTATCATGAAGCAACTTAGCTTATTCGTTCCTTGTTATGTTGCTTGTGGCGGAACAGAACTTGAAGCAGTCGACTATGTCTTCCAATCCAAGATCTTAAAGAAATTCGAAGTACTCAATGTCGCCTTCCTTCGTGATGAGCTTATCAAACTCGATGCTCAATTAACCAAACTCTTTGGAAAAGGCGAATTCAAACTTTCCAAAGCAAAGATCAAACTCTTAATCAAAATGAATTCCTAATCTAAATTTATATGGCAAAAGAATCCTCACCTAAGCAAAAACTGACTCATGCCCAACGTGCATACCTTGCTCGAATCAAGAACCTCGTTTCTTCTTCGTCCTCTTTTCAGTCTTTGCTTTTGCAAGTTCGCCAACAAGGAAAGAATTACATTCGTCAAACAGAACGTTTAGAAAGCAAACAGTTTGATAGCAAATTCGTTGATGAACTTGAAAAAGGATTTGATGCGATTGATCACGTTATTGCTAACCCACGTACCTTTATTAAAGAAGAACCAGAACTCGTCGAAGCGGGTCTTGCTAAAAAGATCAACGCCCAATCAATCACCCACCTTGCCTCACATACTCAATTCGTTCACTCAGTAGATGAAAAAGGCAACGTTACTCCAGAAAAGATATTAACGATCCACGCGGAAATTGACGTGCAAATTTACGAAAATAGATTTGTCATGACCTTAATCAAGAAATGTTCTCTTTTTATTGAGAAACGTTTTAACTTCATCAAAGATCATGGTGAGACATTAGATTCTGATTTATTGCTTATAAAATCCACCTCAAATATTGATGGAGCAAAATATGAGGTAGATTCCAGAATCAAAGTTTCTTCCCCATCAAAAGATGATGGCAACAAAGAAAAGAATGAAGACATATTAAAAAGACTTGCAACCTTACGTGAGCGTTGTGCCTATTTCATGCACTCTCCATTTATGGCTGATATGGCTGGAGCAAAAGATGTTGCAAACCCAATCCATATGACCAACATGATTGTTAAGAATCCTTACTATCATGGTGCATATGAATTATGGAAATTCATCGATCAATACACCGACTTAGGTGTTTCCTATAACGTTAAAGAAACAGAGCAAGAATTCTCCCAACCATATTTCGAAGAAATCCTTGCTCTTGTTATGGCAGATATTCTTACTCTTAGAAGCAACCTTGTTAAAAACAAGAAACTTGATTCTAGTAAGACTAAGGATAAGATTATCAATCCAAAAGTTCTTTTCACTTTGGAAGATGAATCTTATTACGATGGGAAATTCCTTTATGATCAAT
This sequence comes from Alistipes communis, assembly GCA_963655775.1. GTDB lineage: Bacteria > Bacillota_I > Bacilli_A > RFN20 > CAG-826 > UBA4951. The sequence goes on along the minus strand of CAVKFY010000065.1, from coordinate 15,763 downwards.
TCCCTAACTACAAGAGAAAACGTACTAATCCAATGGCTTTAACTCCAGAGGAAGCAAAAGAACAACGCTTAGCCATCGAAGAAAATCTCCGTGAAGAAAGATATAAGAAGACTCTTGTAGATGAAGCAATCGAAGAACAAAAGAATAAAGACATTGCTAAAGAAGCAATTGAACGTCAAAAGAAAGCCGAAGCAGAAGAAAAGGCACGTTTAAAGGCAGAAAAAGAAGCACAAAAGGCCCTAGAAAAACAAAAAGCCTTAGAAGAAAAGAAACGTAAAGCAGAAGAAAAGAAAGCACTTGCTCAAGAACAAAAAGAGCTTGAGAAAGCCAGAAGAGCCGTTAGACGTAAAGCACGTGATGATCGTAAGGCAAAAGAAGAAATACTCGAGGAGAAACCAATCGAGGAAATTTTACCTATCCAAGAAGAGACTCTTATTGCAAACGAACCTATAGAAGAACAAGTTGTTGAAACTCCAGTCGAACAACCAGTAGAAGAAACACCTATTGTTGTTGAACCAGTTGTAGAAGAGCAACAAGCTGAACCTGTAGAAGAAGTCGCACCTGCTCCAGAAGTTGAAGAGACTCCAACAGAGCAAATTGAAGAACCAGCGCCTGTTGAAGAACCAGCTACAGAGCATGAATCAGAACCTGTAAATGAGGAACCTGTTGTTGAGGCGCTTGCGGAAGAGCCTGTCGTTGAAGAAGTCGCTGAACCTGTTCAAGAGGAAACCCCAATCGTTGATGAACAACCTGCAGAAGAACCTCAGCCTGAGCCAGTTCAAGAGCCAGTCGAGGAACAACCGGTTATCGAAGAAGTTCAACCAGAACCAATTCCTGAACCAGTGGAAGAAACTCCAACTGAACCAGTAAGCGAAGAGCCTACACCTGTAGAGGAGCCTCAACCAGAACATGTAGAAGAAAAACCAATTATCGAAGAAACCCCTGTAGAACCTGCTCCAATTAAAGAAAAACCAAAGAGAAAACGTTCTCCACGTAAGAAGAAAGAAGAAACACCTTCCTCTGAAGTTAAAGAGAAGAAGCCACGTAAACCTCGTAAAAAGAAAGAACCTTTACCAGTTGTTGAAGAACCTATCGTTGAGCCAACTCCTATTGTTGAAGAAGAACCTCAACCAGAGCCAACACCTGTAATCGAAGAAACACCTATCGAGCAAGAAGCTCCTAGAGAAGAAAACAATAATACGCCAAAAGAAAAATTCGTCCGTAACGTACCTACCTTTAGGGCAGAGAAGAATTATGTTTTCATCAAGACTAGAAAGAGCGAAAAGGCTAAGAAGGTTGTCTTGAAAGGAAAACTTAAATAATGAAAAAGATTATCTCAAGAATAGTAGACGTCATTCTTGGCATGGTCTTGATCTTCATGATTTATGTCCAAGCCTCAATGCTTATTAGCCAATCTAAGCCTTCAAATTATGGGGTCCCATCTGTTTTTGGGACTTCTTTCCTTTATGTTGCCACAGATTCCATGGAAGGAGACAATCCTGATTCATTGAACACTGGCACTGGTGTCATCATCAAAAAAGATGATCCGAAGAATGTTAAGGTTGGAGATGTTATCACCTTCTACTACCCTAAACTTAAAGCACCTGATACCCATAGAGTCTTAGAGATAACTACTGATGCAAATGGTCTTGTCTTCCATACAAGAGGAGATAACCTTCATGCTTGGTCTTGTTCTGGAACATGTCCTGAAACAGCATGGGAAACAGTTCCTGAATCCTATTACATAGGTACTGTAGTTTCTCACTCAGACGCGTTTGGAACATTCCTGACTTATGTTTCCCCACAAGCTGCAGGTGCGGCAGGAAAAACAGCATGGCTAATTCCAGTCTTAATTCTTGTCCCACTTGTTGCAATTGTCACTATATCGGTAACCGAGTCTATTGTAAAATACAAAAAAGAGAAAAAAGCCTATGAAACTGAGCTATATGCAGCAATGGATCAAGCTGGAATAGACCGAAACGATGAAAAAGCAATGATGTTATTCGAGGAGAAATTCAATCTAAAGAAGGAACTCCGAGAAGAGATGGAAAGAACGAAGGAAATCGAAAAAAAGAGACTTCGTAAAGAATTAGAAAAAGAAGAAAAACGAAAAGCAAAGGAAAGGAGCAAAGAACAATGAAAAAGAAAATCGACTTACTTAGAAACTTAATCATTCTCTCTTTTGTCTTTTTAGCCTTGCTTGTCGCAGGCGTTATTGTTTGCTCAATTGCTATTATCAATCATGTTAGCGTGATGAATGAATATGGATATGTTGCAATCATCCTTGTTTGTTTTGCTTTATCCGTTATTACCATCATGATTATTTTCCAACTCTTTGGTGAACGTGGTTCTTTATTCCATCGCCAAATTTGGATCAAGCGTTTGTTTGATACCGATGTTACCATTTGGGATGATGAAACATTTGAAAGAGAAGCGTCTAAACGCCTGAACAAAATAAAGGAAAACGATCTCACCATGACTGGTGTTGTCTACATGCACGGTTTTAATAACCAACCGTTATTTACTTTCAGACAAGTTGATATCTTCGTTCTTAATGAGATTGTTTTAAATGCGATCGAAAAAGAAATGAAAGGAAAGGATAATTGGCTATTCGGCGTTAACCGTGAGAACAAATATCTTTTCTATGCGGAAGTAAAAACTAAAGAAGAATTCTTTGATACATTGCAAAATATCGTTAACGAAATTAACGCTGAACTTGGACGTCGCCCATCTCTTCCTATGGCTTTCGTTATGATTGGTGCGAATGTCATTGAGGAGAAAGAGACAATCTATGAGGCAGTTGAACACGCGAATACTGCTGCAAACTACGATGCAGGTATGCGTCTTTCTGGCGATATCAAATTATTCGATCCTCACATGTTAGGAACTAGAGACTTCGAAAAAGAGAAATCACTAGAAATCGATCAAGCCTTGGAAAAGAAACAATTCCTTATCTATTACCAGGCAAAATGGAATCTCAAAGAAAATAGATTCTATGGCGCGGAAGCTCTTATCCGTTGGAGACATCCAAGAAGAGGATACCTTCCACCATCATCGTTTATTCCTTATGCTGAAGCGTCAGGAAAAATCGTTGAAATCGACCACTACGTTTTTGAAACCGTTTGCCAAGATTTGGCAAGATGGAAGAAAGAGAGAAAGAGAAGCCTTGTTATCTCCGTTAACCTTTCTCGTAGAACGATTTATGATCCAGGACTTATTAATTTCTTTGCAGAGACAATCAAGAAATATAACGTTGATCCTAAATCGATTGAAATCGAGTTAACTGAATCTTTGGCTGCACAAGATACTGCATTTATCAGTTTCGTTATTCGTAAAATTAAAGCGCTTGGATTTAGCACTTCAATCGATGACTTCGGTGTTGGGTATTCTTCCTTATCCGCTATCAAGAATATTGATTTCGATGTCTTGAAACTTGATAAATCATTTATTGATGACGTTGAAGTTGATAAGACTTCTGAATCCATGGTCGCATCAATTATTTCGTTAGTTCATGGACTTAAGATGTTTGTTATTGCCGAAGGTGTTGAGAACCAAAACCAAGTTAACATTCTTACCAAGCACGACTTAAATGCCGTTCAGGGTTATTATTTTGCTAAGCCTTTGGAAGTTAGTGAATTTGAAGCCTTGATTGAACATAATAAGTTCGAAGAAGAAGCAAAGGCTAAGAAAGAAAGAAAAGCCAAACGCACCAAGAAAGGAGGAGACGAATTATGATTGCCATTTTAGGTCAAACAGAAGACGATATCCTCTACTACATTTCCCGTTTCACAAACGGACAAAAAGTTGATGAACTCAACTATGGCGTTAAAGCACATGTTGGTAACTTTGGCGTTGATGAAATTGTTGTGGCTGCAACAGGATATGGCAATGTCATGTCTGCACTAGTTACAAACATGATTATTGATAAGTATGATCCATATTTAGTCGTTAATACTGGTTCTGTAGTATCTTTAGATAAGAATCTCCACCAAGGGGATATCTTTATCGCCGACCGTTATTATCTTGATGGAGTTAGATACAATCCTTTGATGCATACCTCCTATGGACAAATACCAGGACTTCCAGAATTCTTCCTTTTTGAAGGATCGCTTAATGGACAAGCGGAAACGGCTGCATTTGCTGCAGGAAAAGGCGCTTTCGCTGAAAGAGGATATCTTCTTTCCGGTGAAGAAATCTATACTGAATCAAAGGTCATCAACAAAATGAAAGATGAACATTATGGTTTTGTTAAGCATCTTCTTAGAGCGTATGACACATCTTCTGGCGGTATTGCTATGGTTTGTTACCAAAGACAAGTTACCTTACTTACAGTTCGTGTTGTTTCCTTGGAACTTGATAATCCAGATCAATTAATCACTGCTCAAAGAAAGGGCTTAGAAGCAACTCCACTTATTGGCAGAATCTTAACGAAGATCATCTTGAATAACCGCTCGGATTTTAATACTCCACAGGAGGTGCTCAATGTTAAAGAATAAGAAACCAAATTCTAACAAAAAGAAATTCAATCTTTCTTTCGCTTGGGCAAAAGATTTGCCTTTTCTTCTTGGCGCACTAGGCTTTTGTGTTGCAGGAATGCTAATCTTTGGTATCCTCTCCCTTGTCTTTACCAAAAATGATGGTCCAGCCCATGTTGTTTTTGTTGTTTTAACTGTTGTCTTTGTTTGCTTGTTTGTCGCATTCAATGGACACATTATCTACAACCTCAAAAAAGACGATAAGGAAATTGATGATGCGACTTCTTCCTTCCTTGATCAAATCAATTCTCTTGATACAGGACGTGTTCGTCTTTTAAACAAGGATTTCCGTAACAAATCATTCGTTGATTTACAGAAAAAAATCAATAATTTAGCGGCAAAAGTCAACTCAAAAGGTGATGAAGAAGAAAAATTCACCATCAATGACCAGGTTTATTCCTATGAAGAATTTCCTGCCGTATTACATTCTTGTATTCAAGCATCGAATGCCTTCTGCTCTGCAATTCTTGCCGTTGAAACTACAGTAAGTGAAAACGTTCCAGATAACGTTGATGATACTCTTTTCCGTAAGATCAAATTGATGTTTGCGCCATCAATTATCTGTAAAAAGAAAAATGGCTCATATATCTTCTTTGTGGAAAGAGTTTCTACAAGCCCTGCATTCAAAACTAAGTGTAACGAATTCGTTTCTTCTTTCTCGATGACTGAGATTAAGAGTGAATCGGATATGGTTACTTTCTATGGTGCAAAGCTAGCGGCTGCAACCTTCCCCTATACAAATGAAGGAAATCTTATTTCAACCGTAGAGAATGCGCTTAAGAAAGCGTCTCCTATTATGATTGTCGAAGAAAAGAAAGACTTAGTTCTTCCATATCCTGGCATTGCAGATAAACCACGTAGAGCAATTCTTGCTTCAGCAAACGAAACTTTCTCCAAAGAATTCTTAGCTGCATCAAATCAAGCCGAGATGCTTGATGTTGTTAAGAATGCTTTGAAATACTATTGCTCCTCAATGGAATTCACCAATGCAGGTATTCTTCTTTATAACGATTATTCTGATACCTATTCTCTTCTTTTAGAGCATTCCACTCTTGCAAAAGAAGATGACAAACAAGGGTATAACTTATTCCTTGCTAATAAGCTTATTCCTGGTGAGCATGTGAATCCTATCTTCGATTATGTTGGAAAAGATGGATATTACTATGTTGATGATATTGATCTTCTTCCATATCAAATCTCAGAAAGAATCCAATCTTTAGGAGCAAAATCCGCTTTCTTCTTCCCAATGACTTATCAAGGAGAAAAGAAGGGTGTTGGATATTTCCTTTCTAACGTTAAGAAGACATCTCAGAATCTTCTTGATAGAGAGTCCGCAGATTCTTTCTTTGCTTTGGTCTCGATTATGATCATTGCCTTCGATAAAGAAAAAGGCATTGTGCATAAGAGCAATCTTCTTAACTCTATCGCAGAAAGAGAGAACAAATATCTCTATACCGTTGATAACGCGACATATAGCTTAATTGATTTCTCTTCTACTTTTGCTAAGAAATTCCCTGAAGCGAAAAAAGGCGATATTTGTTATAAAGCAATCATGGGAAGTGATTCAGTGTGTGCAGAGTGTCCACTTAAGAAAGGCAGTGTCAAGAAATCCATCACTCAACTTGGTCCAAGTGAGCAATTGATGTCTTTGCTTTCTTCTAAGAAGAGTCTTGGTGGCAATATCTCTACTGTTGTTATTGAGACTGAAGATCGTATGTCTTCAAATGCTGGAAACCTCTACGATAAATCGATTGGCGTTCTTAACTCCAAGACCTTATCAAACGAAGTTAACAAAGAGATTAGAACTAGAGGAAACGGTATCGTCTTGGCTCTTAGAGTTACCAACATTGATGAACTTGTTACCCGTAACCACTTAGAGAGCAAAGATGTCCTTCTTCAAAATGTGGCTTCACTCATCCAAGAAGAAGGATATGGCAATATCTTGTATAGATATGATGAAACCTCCTTTGCCTTCCTCTTAAAAGGAATGAATAAGAATGCAATGTATGCCTTTGCCGAAGAAATTGCCTCTTTATTTGGAGAACCTCTTCAAATTGATGGAGCAAATCTTAATCTCAAACTTGCTTATGCGACAGTTAACTATCCAAAAGAAGCACAGACCAACTTTGAAATGATTTCGCTTGTTGGCTCTGAACTTAAGCGTTCTTCATCCTTAGGAGAAGGATTGTTATGTGAAGTAGGTAGAAGCCGTGTTCGTAAGGCAAATAGAAAAGAATATATCCTTCAACTCTTACAAGACTCCTTGCAATATAACCAGGTTTCCATGCGACTCTCTGCGGTTATTGATACTCCAACAAGAAAACCTATTTCAATTCAATTTGGCTTAGGTCTTAAAGGGTATTCAAATGAAGCAATCAGCACAAGAGAATTCTTGCCTGTTGCAGCCAATGCGAATATTCTCTCCTCCCTTGACCTTAAAGCGTTGAATAAGATTAAAGACTTCTATAATTCTTATTACGACACTGTTCTTAAAGCCAATGGGGTTAAGCATTTGATTCTTACTACGGCTGTTGAAACTCTTCTTACTCCAAACTTCTTAGAAACTGTTAAGAAGATCACCACTGAAGCAGATATGCCTAAGAATACGCTTATATTGTCCATAGACGCACAAAAGATCGCTGGCTTTGAAGAAGACCTAAAGAAGGTCATATCTTCTGCTAAAACCCTTGGAATCGCCTTTATGGCTAACTCTTTTGACCCTAATATCGATTCAGTTAGTAAGATGAATGAACTCGGCTTTAGTTATGCTAGAGTTTCTCATCAAGTCTTACAAAGTGCGATGGCTTCACAATCTGCAAATGCTCTCTTCATTCGTATGGCTGCAGAGCTTGATGATAATAAGATTGTTCCAGTTATCAACAACATCAACAATCAAGATGAAGCGCAGTTCTGTCTTGATCTTGCTATGCCATATTATGTTGATGGTGGAAAAGGCTACAACCTTACTGAAGAAGACTTCATTGCATACTTGAATTTCAAGAGATAATGAAAAAGTGCTACAGACTCAAAATAAATTGGTTTTGCAGCACTTTTTTAAATATTTAGATTTTCTTGAACATATCATCTAACGTTATTAAATGCACGTTTTCTTCTTCTAGATTAAGCAGAGAATCTTCAAATCCACTTTTTGAAATGATGTAATAATCGATGTGTTTATAAGAAGAGAACATTTTTATTGATGTGTTTTCTTTCATTTTTAGCAAATCATTCATTGAAGATTTCTGATTTCTGAATTTGCATTCGATAATTAATAAGTTCTTTTCGTCTTTAGCAATGCCATCTATTTCTATTGAACGGTTGAGTTCTGTTTTTTCGATGGTTAGGTTTTGTATTGGATAAAATATTCCATTAAGCTTTCCAATCTTGCCTAGGTACTCCATATAAGAAATTGAAATGTCTTCAAATGAATGTGCAATAAATTGGTCTATATCATCTTTCATTCGTTCATAGAGCATTTCTCCATAACCCGCTTCAATCTTGTCTATGTTTCTTAATAAAAACTTATAGTAAAACCTTAAGACGGGATCGAGTATGTAATAATAAGTCGACCTATCGGAGTTGAACATTTCTCTTTTAATGATTATCTCGGCATCAACTAGGGTTTGTAGATATTTATTTACTTTTGTTGAATCCTCACCCATCAATTCGCTTATTTCTGTAAGTCCTTTTCTTTTGCCGCTTAATGCAAGAAGAATGGAGTTATAAAATCCTTGCTGCCTTGATGAATTTGATAAGACTAATTTTGGAACGTTTAACAGAGTAGAGTTTTCATTAAATAGAAGCTCTTTGATGTTATCTTCAAATGATAGATTGTTATTTATTTTAGACAAATAATATGGATACTCACCAAAGATACAGAGGAACTTCATTTTATCTTCATTTGAATAACCATCTAGGAATTGAATTGCTTCATTGAAAGGTAATTTGTTTACCTTCATTTTCATGGTTATGCGTTTGTATAACGGAGATTGTTTGTCATTTAATTCTTTTTGCATGAAAGACAAATTAGAGCCAGACAAAATAAGCATGATTTTGCTGTTTTTAATTTTGTGATCATATAGTTCTTGAATTACTGATGTTATGCCTTTGTATGAGTTAACTAAGTATGGATATTCATCAATAACAATGACACCTTTTTCGCCATTGAAACTTTTTATTGCAGCATCAAAAGCGCTCTCCCAAGAGGAATATACATATTCATCAGTTCTTCCTAAGCTTTCTGTTACCTTGGAAGAAAAAGACTTTAGATTATCTTTGTTAGAGACATCTTTGGCTTGAAACATTATGTTTCTCTTATCTTTTATGAATTCTGTTATCAAAAAGGTTTTGCCTATTCTTCTACTACCGTAAATGGAACAGAGAGAATTATCTTTTGTAAATTCTTTTTCCAACGTTTTTAATTCGCATTCTCTTCCATAAAACATAATAACTCTCCTTTATACTTATGAGTATTATACTCGTGAGTATATAAAATGTTAATAGTTAATAACATCGATTAAATCTATCTTTTAATATTCCAATATCCGGTCTTTCTTGAGCCTTTTCTTTCTAAATAATTATGTTTTACAAGAGTGTCTATGTGTCTATGAATGGTTGGTTCTGATTTCTTTGTTTTAGAAGACGATTCAGGAATTGTTATGAAATTATTTTCTTTGATATATTCCATAATCATTTTGTCTAGATCATTGAATTTTGTTTTTATATCTTCATTTCCTCTATCCGATATGAAGTCGACATTTCTTTTGAATATGAATGTGAATCCGTGTTCATCATTTATAAAGTCATATTTGATATCGTTTTGGTCACATAGGGTGAAGGTTCTATCAAAACCAGTTCCGAATGCATCAATGAAGCCATAATCATAAAGAACGTCGGAAATTAAAACGTTTCGAATTTTACTTCCTACTTCACCAGAGGCGAAGCTATGTGGGTCAACATTATGGATTATTCCACCTGCGTTATATATTCGTATGCTTGATTTATAGACTACGTATTGGTTGTAATCTCCTTTAGAAGAATAAGAACGATGAGCAAAGGAGTTAATGATTATTTCTCTATACGTTTATTGTTTCGATCTTAATTTGTTGGCGTGACAGTAATACTAAAGTCACATGAGAAACTTAATGATTCTGAGGTTTCAAATTTCTCAACACCAATATTTGCAGAATATATAGATGTGATTGCTTCGACATTGTAATCAAGCATTATATAAACTGATGTTGGGGCCGTTCCACTGCCCAATGATAATTTCTGTGCAAACGAAGGCGTGTCATTAGACATAGTAATGAAAGAGGAATCTGTTATCCCTGTTGTTTTTGTTACTACAATAGTGTCTGTGCCTTCTGTGGCGTCGGTTCCAAAATAGTTGAATTTGATTATAGAAGAGAGAGGGTATGAGTCAGCATTTTCCCAATCTATGGTACTCCAAGAATTTCCTCCATTGAGAATATCGGAGTTTGCTCCAGCGTTGATTGTATAAGACGCGGTTGTTGTGGATTTGAAATTTATCTTGATTAAGATTTGGTGTTCTTCTGAGCCTAGCGCACTGTCATATAAACCAATATCTGTTGCCGTAGCTGTCGTAGTAGAGAAAGTGTATATATTGTTTGTTGTATCCACACTTTTGATTTTGTAGTAGTTGACTGATTCAACAATCGCAGAGTCTGTTGCGACGATGTTTAAATAACTTGCCTTAGCGGTTTTATTTGTTGTGAACCAAGCGAATGTTGCACTTCCTGCTGCAGCAAGTGTGCCTAAAGAAAGAAAGCATGTCAAAAAGGCTTGCATCTTAATTCGTTTGAGTCTTTTTGAACGAATATCAGCCATGTCCACCTTTTTTCCTTTCTTTTCTTTCGAGGCAGCTGGCTGTCCAACGTAGGATCCTTTAGCTTTGCGTCGCCGAATTACTTCGGGTTTGCTTTTACGTGAATTATTCTACTAATCTCAGGGTCAATTCGCAATTAATTTGTGCGCGTATGTATGTGTATGCATGCATTAAAGCCAGTATTTGCTTGCATTGAAAATGATGGTCAATTCGCAGTATTTTGTTTAGATGATAATTATATTTCTGCCTAAAACAATAAAATATGTGGGTTTTATTGGTGATTTATGGTTTTTTAGATTTTTATAGGATATGTTTGATGGTTATTTTGTAACGTTGTTAATGATTAGGCTATAGTTTTCGTTTTTTGATGTTAAGGTATATGTCACGTCGCTCATAGTGACTTTATAACCTGAAACTGTAAATTTGTTGCTATCTGTATCTATTGATCCAGTTGGAACATAATCAATTGAAAAATCAGTTGGTTTTAGCTCATCTAGATTTAGCGAGAAAACATTTGTGGAGTAATCATAACTGTCTGGATCTTCTATTGTTATGGAACTTAGTTCAACGCTTTCTCCGTCATCGTTGTGGATTGTTAAGTTTTGAGTTGATGTGAATTCAGTACTTTCTTTTTCTGTGGTGTATTGCTTCATCGAAATATCACCCCAGCTTGCTGTGGATGAGGTTGTTATTTCTGCTGTTTGCTCAAAGGCAAACATGTTAATTATTTTGTCTTCTTTGTAGTAATCAAGATATGTGAGTCTTCTTGTTTGAGTTGTAGTTACGCTCTCAGAAATGATATCGGAATCATATATTTTAGAATCATTAGTTACGGTGATTGTTGGATCGTAATATGCAAGGCCAGTTGAACTTGTTGCGGTTACGACAATGTCTGCAGCAGTTTCTGATGTTCTCTTTATTGAGGCAGATCCACTATAAGTTGAGCCAAGAGTGACACATAATGTTTTTGTATCTAATACGGCATTATCAAAACTAACAATAGAAATTCCTGTTGGGTAGGTAAAAGCTTCGTTGATTTGCTCAAGGACTTCGTAGATTTTGGTACGTTGAACTGCAGTGCCAGATTCTCCTCCACCTGCGTTGGCGCCAATGTCGAGATAATAGATATACGGAACATATATGCTACCACTACCTTCTCTTGTCATGAAATAATTACCTTTGTACAAAGGGAATTCGAAATAATATATAGCACCAATTTGCATCATTTTATCCGTTGACATTTTATATAAATCTATAATCAGAGTTTCATCATTCGATAATGTGGAATCTTTATCGTATTTATATGCTATATTTCCAGAAGCATCTTTGTAAATTTTACATATTTGTTTTAATTTTTTTGAGCCGGAATCTTCGACAACTTCGTATATATTAGGCAAATCCCCCTTTTCCCCACTTCCCTGGAATGAGATTCCGCTTAACATTGTCAACGTACCAGTACTTTTTAATGTGAAGTTTATGCCCCCAGTGAAAAGATCTTGTGTCACATTTGTACTGCCGTTTAATGTTAATCCACTAAATGACTTTGCGGTTGGAGCCGTGCCTGATTTGAGTTGCAGATAGTGAAGTGATATTGCTTTATTTTTTGTGAAGAAGTCATCGGTTGTTGCGTCTGATATTGCGTTAATGAAATTGTTTTTAACGTCATTATATTTGGTTAGATTTAGACCATTTTCATTTCCGTTTGAATCTTTATCAGATCCATAATATTTCATTCCAGAGCTGCTGAAATTTTGTACAGATGTATAATCGTTTTTGTCCTTATTTTCATCATCTTCAATTCGATATGTTTTGCCTTCATTAGTTAACCATGCAAAACTAAAATTTGATGACGCTATACTATCGGATTTTGATGCTTCTGCGTTATTTTTGTTAATTGTGTATGCGGAATTGCTGATAATGTACGAGGCATTGCGCGATGCGCTAACATAGTTATGCATCATGCGCAAGTAAGTGCTGCTTCCCGTTCCTTCGCCAACAATGTAACCAGTATTTGTCGACAATACAGCTTCCTTTGTTGTCCCATCGTACTTTTCTCCGCCATTGTTGAACATGATTTCTTTGTTTATGTTTAGTGGGAGATACGTTCCATCATTTAAAGCAGCAAATTGAAGCTTAGCGAGAGAATAATCGTATTTCGAAGTCTCGTACAGTTTTGTGTTATAAACGGAAGAATTATAAATATAGTTTGAAGGTGTGGTTGTCTTGCTTATGTAAGTTATACGTTTACTCAAAGACTCGAAATCGATAGATCCGCCCCAGTCGTTATCTTCGCCGCTGCCCCCCCCTGAAGGGTTGAATGACGCTTCTCCTATATATTCTGGTTCATACAATGTGGTCTTATATTTAGCCACTTCAGTCTGATATTTACTTTCGCAGTATCCTACAGACGTGTATTTAGATATCTGATCGTATCCAGTTAACTTATTTGTTCCATCTTTAAGATCTAAAGAAGAATCACTTAGATATATTTCACTAAGTTGGCCATTAACATATCCTGCGACTATGCCAGTTAATGCATTGTCTGTTTTTGATTCTACTTGTATTTTGTCTAGATAGAGATTTTGGATTGTTGGAACAATTGATGAACTTGTATCCCCTACAGCACCAAAAAGACCAGTTATTTCTGGTTGAGTAAAAGTAGACTCAGTAACTGAACCTGGATGCCTTGTACTCATGTCATCTAGAGAATTGCTGATAGTAAGGTTCTTTATTTTTGCTGGCTGAGTTTGGCCGGTTTGGCTGTTAACCGTATCATAGCCATCTAAATGACCTAGAAAAGGATTCTCTGTCGTTCCTATTGGAGGAAGAACCCATCCATCCATATTAAGGTCTGATTCGATGATGAAATACGGTTCTTTATCTTTGAAATACCCGATATATTGAAGCCAAGCAAGGTTATATAGGTGAATTGGCTTGTTAATTACATAAGGGGCGTCAGCTGTTCCATCACCTCTAGCAAAGTATGCGCCTGCTGTTTTTCCTTCAAAGGAGGAATTTGTAACATTATTTCTATTTGTAAACCAAGAAAAAGAAAATGTTGCTGTCGCAACACCTGCTGCAACAAATACTAAAGCCATAGTCGCTGTAACGACTCTTTTATAGATTTTAGTGATTTGTGTTTTCCTTGCCATTACAACCTTTTTTTACTCTAGATGAATGAGAGACTTCTTTTCTTGGCAACTGGCTATCTAATTAGACCCTATAGTTTTGCGTCACTAAATTTCTCTAGTTTTGCTTTTAGCAAAAAGAATTTTAGCATGGATATGCAGTTTAAACAAATTTTAGGTATCTAAAAAGAAGGCTTTTATAAGCGAATATTCAAAAATCATCCGCAAAACCCATATATTTTACATTTCTAAAGCTATTGGTTTTGCTTGAAGACCATCTTCTAATGTCTTTCTTTCGTTTTGTAAAAAGAATGGTGACATATATTGAGGAATTGAAATGTAGAACGATCCTTTTCCAATTCCGTTTGAATTTATTTTGACGCATTGCGTTGCTTTATAAGGAGTTTTTCCTTCCATTACTTGTCTAGATGCAGCCATCTTTCCGTTTGTGGATTTTTCTTCTAAGAGAATGATCCCATCTTTTCCTTCAATTAGAAAATCTATTTCTAGATGCTTTTCATAATTGCCGAAGTACATTAAAGGGAATCCACTCTTATGTATTATGGTTGCCAAAAGATTCTCGTACAAAGAACCTTTTCTACTATCTAATTTATCGTTTAAGAAATCTTGTAATGTTGCAATAGGGAAAAGAGACATTAACAATCCAGGATCGGAAATGAAAATTTTGAATGAATTCTTTTCCTTGTTTGATTCTAAAGGCCTCTCTATTGCCTTGAGATTAAATGTCCTAAGAATTAAACCAGCTTTCTCTAACCAATCGAATGCGTTAGCGTATTGATAATATCTAGCACTCTTAGACACTTCAGATAATTTAAATTTTGATACTTCGCTTTCTCTAGAAAGTTGAGAAGGTATCGCATCAAATATCTGATTTAGTTGAGATTGAAGTTGATAATCGATTTCTTCTTTTCCCTTGTCATTGATGAATCTTCCAAAGTCGGCACGATAATCATGAATAAGGCGGTTCTGAACATTCCTTGCCTCAATGTAATTAAGATTTGTTTCTAAGAATGTTTTTATTACATCTGGCATTCCGCCTAAGACCATATAACGTTTAATCATTTCTTTGAAATATGAGTCTATGGCAATAGGAAGTTCTTCTAATGATGCCAAACCGTTTTTTAACATGTCTATTGCGGCTTGTGGCGTATTCATTGCCCATAAGAATTCCTCAAAGTCCATAGAACTCATTTCAAGGAATTCTTCGTATCCGGTAGGGATTGGCGCTTTATGTTTTTTTCGATAGTTGTCAACGCCTAGCAAAGAGCCTGTCGCGATAACATCATATCTACCATCTATAGCAAAAGATTTTAGGGATGCTCTTGCATCATCGCAATCCCCGATTTCTTCGAAAATAAAACATGTTTTGTGAGGAATGATTTTGTTATTTGGCAAACGCGTTTGGATTGATGTAATTATTTGATCAATTTCAAGAGTTCCTTTGAAGGATAAACGTATTTCTGGATCATGACGAAAATCTAATAGAACGACATTCTCGTAGTTTTCTTTTGCGAATTTGCTAACTATATAGCTTTTTCCTACTTGTCTTAGCCCTTCTACAATTATTGGCTTGTGGTTAGTTTTCTTTTTCCAAGCCAACAGTTCGTCATATGCCTTTCTTTTGAAATCCATAAATATCTTCCTTGCATACAAAATAACACGAATCTTCGTATTTTGCAAAAAACGCAATTTACGAAGCTCGTTTTTTGCATATTTTAACGAAAACGAAGAAAAACAATGATTTCAATTATTGATGAAGGCATGCTTCATGTATTCAATCGAGGAAGAACTTATCTTGTTTTCTTTAGCTAATTTAATCCAATTTTCGGAGATGATATTGATTGATTTAGATATTCACTCTTTTGCATCGGTTTCTGACATTTCGAAATCTTAATAACCTCAATGTTATATCTACTATTTCAATCTCTTCACTCTCTTACCTGTTTTTAATCCTAAGTCTTGAAGCTTGCGACCTAATTCATCATCTTTGGCAATTAATAATAAGTCTTTATCCATGTTATTTAGTGCATGTAGCACACAAGCGTATGCGCCAATCGAGACAGATGGAGATCCTTTTTCTATTTGCCAAAGTGTTGCTCTACTTATACCAGCACGTTCACAAGCCAACTTAACTGATATATTTCTTCTTAATCTAGCCATTTTTATTTGCTCGCCCATTATTTCTAGATATTTTTGTGCTTGAGGCATTACAACTCCACCTGATTTCATAAATA
>CAVKFY010000064.1:0-7261 GCA_963655775.1 Alistipes communis | reverse complement strand
ATACCTGGAATGGCGTACATGCTTCGGCATACAAACTTGCCAAAGAAGCATGCGAAATAGAAATCGAAAAATTAGGAAATCCTATAGGAAAACAAGATCAATTTGCCGCTTCATTCGGTGGACTACGTTATTATGAATTCGAACCTGATGGATTTGTTAAGGTCGAACCAGTAGTTATGAAAGCTGATGCAAGAGAACGACTCGAAAGAAATTTAATGATGTTCTATACTGGTGACGTTAGATCTGCAAATAGCATCCTTGCAAAAGAAACGAAAAACCTTGCTACAGATGAAGATAAAATCAAGACCACATTAAGGCTTTGCGAAATGACTAAATTCCTTCGTGAGAAATTAGAAAATGGCGAAGTAGACGCTCTTGGCCCAGTCCTTAAAGAAGGCTGGGAAATGAAGAAAACACTTGCTAATGGCATCACCAACCCTTTAATCGATGAAGCTTATGAAGCAGCAATGAAAGCAGGCGCCACAGGCGGAAAACTTCTTGGTGCAGGCGGAGGAGGATTCTTACTTTTCTATTGCGAAAACGAAAGTGCAAAGCAAAGAGTCCGTAACGCTCTTTCCCTAACAGAAATGCCTTTTGAATTTGATAGAGCTGGATGCTCAATCATCTTTATGGAGTAACTTATGATTGCTTTAATTCAAGCAGGTGGAGCAGGAACTCGCCTAAAATCAATCACAGGAGATATGCCAAAGCCAATGGTTCCTCTTATGGAGAAACCTATTTTGGAATGGCAAATTCTTTCTCTTAAAAAAGCAGGTATTAAGTCTTTCATTATTGTCTTAGGAAAAAATGGCGATGTAATCACCCGTTATTTTGGTGATGGTGAAATGTTAGACGTTAATATCTCCTATATCCAAGAGAATGAACCATTAGGGACAGGCGGAGTCTTAGCCTTAGTAAAAGATCAAATACAAGATGATTTTATCTTCTGCTTTGGTGATTTAATGCTTGATATAGATTGGAATAGATTTATTACTTTCCATAAAGAACATCATGGAGCGGTAACTGCCTTTGCTCATCCTAATTCTCATCCATTTGATTCCGATCTTTTAGTCACAAACGATGAAGATAGAATCTTAAAAATCGATTCCAAGAATAATGTTAGAAACTATTACTATAAGAATCTTACTAACGCAGGATTATATGTTTGTTCAAGAAAGGTCATCGACTTTGTAGAAGAACCAACAAAGATTGATTTTGAAAAAGTTATCCTAACTCATTTTATTGAAGAGAATGAAGCATACGCTTATCGTTCAAGCGAATATGTCAAAGATTGCGGAACTCCGGACCGTTATTTTGATGTAGAAAATGATCTTAAAAATGGAATTATCCCTGCTAAATCCCTCTTAAATAAGCAAAAATGTATCTTCTTAGATAGAGATGGGACAATTAATGTATTTGGCGATTTCGTAACAAATTCTAATAAGTTAACTCTTGCTCCAACTGCAATAGAGGCGATCAAATTAATTAATCATTCAGATTACCTTGCGATATGCATCACAAACCAACCAGTGATTGCTAGAGGAGATACGACCTTTGAAGAATTAAATAACATTCATAACAAGATGGAAGACCTTCTTGGAGAAGGTGGAGCATACCTTAATGATTTATATTTCTGCCCTCATCATCCAGATAAAGGATTCCCTGGTGAAGTTCCAGAGTTAAAGATAGATTGTGAGTGTCGTAAACCAAAGATTGCTAACCTTCTTAAAGCAAAAGAAAAATACAACATTGATCTCAACCAAAGTTGGTTTATTGGCGACACGAAACAAGATGTTCAAACCGGTATAAACGCTGGTTGTAGATCAATTCTTCTAACCTCTGGCGATCCTAATCCAGATAAGAAATACATAGATGCTATTCCAACATATACTTGTTCTACCCTCCTAGAGGCAGTTCAATACATCCTCTCCAAAGAAAAAGAAGAAAGGAAATAAGACATGGACTTCGTAAATGAAATAAACTCCTACTACAAAAAAGAAATCGAAGTAATCGAAAAGCTTGACAAGGAAGAAATCAACAAAGCCTTTAATTGTCTTTTAAAACATTACGATGATTCTTCTACAATCTACGTTCTAGGAAACGGAGGATCCTCTGCTACAGCAAATCATATGGTTTGTGATTTTAACAAAGGAATCTCAATGGATTTAAAAAAGCCATTTAACGTTGTTTCTTTAACCGATAACGTTCCTATCCTAATGGCCATTGGAAATGATGTCAGTTTCGAAGATGTTTTTTATCTTCAATTAAAGAACAAACTCAAGCCAAATGATTGCATTATCGCCATTTCTGGCTCAGGTAATAGCCATAATATCATTAAGGCAGTTAAGTATGCAAAATACCTTGGATGCGACATCATTGGACTTACAGGCTACGCTGGAGGAAAGCTAAAAGACTATGCGGATATCAACGTCCACGCTCCAGTTGATGATATGCAAATAACAGAAGATATTCACATGTCCTTTGTTCATGTAAGCATGCAAATCCTTTGGCGTTATTTGATGGCAAAAGAAGGAAAAGACGCCATCTATAAAATCAATCAATAATGAAAGACGTTCCCAGCAAAGGGAACGTTTTTAATAATGATATTTCTTTCTTTCGTAAACAAAGAAGAAGATAGTTAACGTGATAGATCCAACCTCTGCAATAGGTGCGGCCGCCCATATGCCATCGCTAGCAAGAGCTAGAGGCAATAACCATACTGTTGCAAGCTCAAATATTAATGATCTAACGATTGAAATAAGCGCGGATATTAAGCCATTATTTAAACCGGTAAAGAAAGAAGATCCAAATATCGAAAATCCTGCCGTTAAATAAATGAAGGAGAAGATAAACATTGCTCTAGCAGAGATTGTTTGTAAGTTTTCATTTCCATTAGAGAAAATCCTTGCAAACATAGGCCCTAAGAGTTCTCCAAAGGTAAACATCAAAACACCAGTTATACCAATAATGATCAACGACTTTTTAAATACATTATGAAGTTCTTCATGATTTTGTGCACCATAGTTATAGCCAACAACAGGCGCTATGCCTACGGAATACCCTAAGAACATTGCCATGAATAAATAGTTGATATACATGCAAACTCCATAGGCAGAAACACCATCTGGACCAATATAGCGAAGGAGTTGCATATTGTAGCAAACAGAGACTAAAGATGAGGCAATGTTTGACACAAATTCAGAGGATCCATTACCGCACATTTTCAAGAGTGGTTTTATCTCAAAATCGCATTTTCCCAAGTTAAACGGCAGTTTTTTATTCAAAGCAAAATAAAGAATAGGCAACGCTCCACCAATAAATTGGCCACAAATTGATGCGATTGCAGCACCTTCAACATGCATATCCAAAACACCAATAAATAACCAGTCTAAAAAGATATTGGTAACCCCTGCTCCTGCGATAAAAACGAATCCCATTAAAGGCTTTTCTGCACCAGAGAAAAATGATTGGAAAACGTTTTGTAACATAAAAAGAGCAATGCCAAGCATCATGACATGACCATAACGAATGGCCGAATCAATCATCGAATCTGCATTATTCGCACTATTGCTTAACGAGGCCATCATTCTGACAAATGGCTCAACGGTGAAATAACCAATGAGCATAAAAAGAAGACCGATAACGGTCGTGCTATAAACTACTAAAGAAAAGTAATTATTCGCTCTCTTTTGATCTTTTTCTCCTAATGTTTTGGTAACTAAGGCAACTCCTCCTGTACCAAACATAAAACCAATTCCACCTAATATCATGATATAAGGAAATATTAGGTTAACCCCACTAAAGGCGCCTTCTCCTGCATAGTTAGAAAGAAAGATTCCGTCTACTACCGAATAGAAGGAAGAAAAAATCATCATAAGCACTGGTCCTATGACAATTTTAAAAATTTTCCCATAAGTAAAATGTTCAGACAAAGATACGTGTTTCATCCTCATTAACCCCCTAGTTAAAGAACATCTAGGCGCACCTAGCGTCTTATCCAACAATTAGCGGTTACGACCGCCTGTCCTCCGACGTCCGTTAAATAGACTATCACAATAAAAGTTAAAATCAACCTTAGTTTAACTTTATTGTGTCGATAAAATCTTTATTTTTTATTGCTTAACGCTTCTCCAACGGCTTTAAAATCACAAAGTTGGAATGTAATCGCATCGCAATATTTTGCAACCTTCTTTGCCACTTCTTCCGATTCAACCGTCCAAACGTTTATGTAATGTTTCTTGTAATATTTTTGAACGCTCTTTTTTTCTAACAAGCAATAATCAAGGTCAACAGATTCATAGAAATGTCTAAGATGCCAAACCCAGAACTTTTCTTTGCAAACAAGAAGGCCTCTGCCAAATCCTTTCACACGGATAAGCGCACGCGGATCAAAAGATATAATGACAATAGATTTCTTGTTCTTTATCTGCTTGAGTGCTTCGTTGGCAAGCTTTGCTAATTGTTTGTAGTTGCCTTTGTATGTTTTCAATTCAACAACAATAACACAGCGTTCCTTGTTTAAATCCAAGACCTCTTGAAATGATGGAACCATTTCCCCATCAAGAAGACGATAATTTTCTCTGATTTCATCAAAAGTTAAATCTTCAATGATACCTTCCTTACCGGTTGTTCTCTTAAGTTCGGAATCGTGGCAAACGATTAATTTATTATCCTTTGTCGCATGTATATCAAGCTCAAATGCAAGGTTATTGTTAATCGCATTCTCGAATGCAAGTAAGCCATTCTCCGTGTATTTATCGTTATGTAAACCTCTATGGGCGATCGCGCTAAAATACTGTTCGTCAAACAAATTGTAATGTCTCTTTTGCATATAAGAATGCTCCTTTAACACTAAAATCATACAACTATTTGAAAAAAGGTGTCTAATCTTCTTCTAAGAAGAAGTTTTAAGTGATATATTTTGATATGTCAGGGACTTATACATTAAGCCCTTAAAGATTGTCATAGGAGGACAACATGGCACAAAAGAAATACGTTTACTCCTTCAAAGAAGCTCACCAAGCCAAACTTGGTAAGCCAATTCTTGGAGGAAAGGGTTTCGGTCTTGCTGAGATGACTGCCGCTGGAATTAATATTCCTCAAGGCTTTACTGTCACAACCGAAGCTTGCACTCTCTACTATGAGTCCGGAAAACAAATTCCTGACTATGTATGGGATGATGTCGTGGCGCACATCCACGATATCGAAAAAAATTCGGGAAAAGCATTTGGCGGCGGAAAAGGCGTCATGCCATTACTCGTATCTGTTCGTTCTGGCGCTCGTGAATCCATGCCAGGTATGATGGACACAATCCTCAACCTTGGTTTGAATGACGTTGTTGTCGGAGAACTTGCCGAACAAGCAAACAACGAACGTTTTGCTTGGGATAGCTATCGTCGTTTCATCTTGATGTACACCAACATCGCAAAGGGACATCCAAGAACAGAAATGGACAAGATGCTCGATAAGCTCAAAGAAGAAAACGGCTACAAACTCGATACAGAAGTTACAACCGAACAACTCAAAGGACTTGTTGCAAAATACAAGGAATATTACAAAGGCATCTTTGGTGAAGATTTCCCAACCGATCCATATGTCCAATTAAAAGAAGCTATCGCAGCCGTCTTCCGCAGCTGGGATAATCCACGTGCTAACGTCTATCGTCAAATGCACGGTATCCCATATGAATGGGGCACAGCCGTTAACGTCCAATCAATGGTCTTCGGCAACATGGGTAACGATTCCGGTACAGGTGTCGCTTTCTCCCGTAACCCATCCACTGGCGAAAAGAAAGTCTACGCTGAGTTCTTACTCAACGCCCAAGGTGAAGACGTCGTCGCTGGCGTTCGTACACCAGTTAAGATTGAATGGCTTGAACAAAACATGCCAGAAGTCTACAAACAATTCGAAGAAACAATCGTCCGTATGGAAACATATTTCAAAGATATGCAAGATATGGAATACACAGTTGAAAGAGGAACCCTCTACTTCTTACAAACACGTAATGGTAAGAGAACCGCTGCAGCTGCTTTAAAGATTGCTTGTGACTTAGTCGACGAAGGATTAATCGATGAGAAGACAGCCGTTTTACGCGTTGATCCAATGCAACTTAACGACCTTCTCCACCCAACATTTAATCCAAATGACTTAAAGAAACATACCCCTGTCTTCCATGGTCTCCCAGCCTCCCCAGGTGCAGGAACCGGACACCTCGTCTTCTCTGCTGAAGAAGCAAAAGCCGAGAAAGAAGCAGGACGTCCAGTCGTTATGGTCCGTTCCGAGACATCCCCAGAAGATATCATCGGTATGGTCAACGCTGAAGCTATCGTCACTGCCCGTGGTGGTATGACCTCCCACGCAGCCGTTGTTGCCCGTTCCATGGGTAAGTGCTGTGTCGCAGGATGCTCTGATATCGTTGTCAACGAAGAAGAAAAGACCTTAACAGTTAACGGAAAAGTCTACACAGAAAAGGATGTCCTCTCTGTCAATGGTACTACCGGTGACGTTTATGAAGGCACAATCGAGATGCAACCAGCCGATCTCGGTGGCAACTTCGGACGTATGATGGCTTGGGCCGATAAATATAGAAGATTAAAGGTCCGTGTTAACGCCAATACTCCAGAAGACGCAAGAAACGGACAAAAGTTCGGTGCAGAAGGCATTGGTCTTTGCCGTACAGAACGTATGTTCTTCGCAGAAGATCGTATTCTCAACATGAGAGCTATGATTCTTTCTGATACCACAGAACAACGTGAAACAGCTCTTGAGAAGATCAGACCATTCTTAATGGGTGACTTCTATCAAATGTATATGACGAATCCAGATACAAACGTCAACATCCGTTTACTCGATCCGCCACTTCACGAATTCTTACCTGAAATCCATGATGAAGAGAACATTAAGGCCTTAGCCAGCGCTCTCAACGTCACCGAACAAAAGGTCAAAGACAGAATCAACCAACTCCACCAAGCCAACCCAATGATGGGCTTCCGTGGCGTCAGACTCTGTGTCGCATATCCAGAAATCTATGCAATGCTTGCAAAAGCCATAATTCAAGCTGCCATCAAAGCCAGCAAAGAACTTGGCAAAGATGTCGAACCAGAAATCATGATTCCTCTCGCAGGCGAACTCAAAGAATATAACTGGGCAAAGAAAGTTGTCGTCGAAGCTGTTGAAAAAGAAATGGCTGCCGAAGGCAAAACCCTTAAGTATCAAGTCGGTACAATGATCGAAATCCCAAGAGGCGCTCTCAAAGCTGGCG
>CAVKFY010000063.1:0-3506 GCA_963655775.1 Alistipes communis | reverse complement strand
CTTTACGATAAATGCCTTGTATTTAGATGAAAACTATAAAGTAATCGATTTCTGCGATGGACTAAAAGACTTAGAAAATAAAATAATTAGGTTCATTGGTGATCCTAGGAAACGTATTGAAGAAGACCCATTAAGGATTTGCCGTGCGGAAAGATTTGCTAGGAAATTGGGTTTCAAAATAGAAGAAAACACATTGAATGCGATTAATGAAAAACGTTATCTTCTTAATGAACTGAACCCTGCTAAACTAATGGAAGAAGAAAAGAAAGGCTGGATAAGAAAATGAATCGTGGTAACGCTTTAATAAATGCAGTGAGCTTTGAATATTTGCTTCTAGACTCTTATAGCAAGCTTTCTTTAAGCGAGAATGAGCTTGTGACTTGTTTGATGATCAAACATCTTTCCGATCAAGGAAATAGTTTTGTTAACGCCGATATGCTTGCCTTGAAAATGAATCTTGGCACGAAAGAAATAAACGAGATAATGGCTTCTTTGATGAAAAAAGGCTATTTAACTTACGACCATGATGAAGAAAACAAATTAACCGTTTCTCTTGCTCCACTTGAAAACAAGGTTAAGAAAGAATTTGCCTTCTCTTTAGCAAGAGAACAGAACAACTCTCTTAACAAAGAAAGAGAAGAAGAAATGCAAAAGATCGTTTCTGTTTTCGAAGACAAACTGGCAAGAACTTTGACTCCATTAGAGATTTCTACAATCAATGACTGGTTAGATAATGGTTATGACCAAGATATGATTCGGAACGCTCTTTTAGATGCGCTAAACGCAGGAAAAAAGAACATTCGTGCGGTGAATAAAATCTTAATTAACCGTAGAAAACAAGATGATATTCAAAAAGAAGGCGCCTCTGCAGTAAACGATCGTTGGGATAAGAGTGTAGAAGAAACTATCCAAGCTGCCAAAGCTTTATGGGGTGATCCTAATGACAAATAAGGAAGAAGATATTATCTCTTTCCTAAAAGAAAAATATCCTGAAGCAAAAACCACGCTGATTTTTCATTCTCCTTTTGAATGCCTTGTGGCAATTTCTTTATCTGCTCAAACAACTGATAAGTCTGTTAATAAGGTGACTCCTGCTTTGTTTAAGAAATATCCTTCTGCGAAAGAAATGGCTAACGCCAATGTTTCCGATATTGAAGATTTAATTCGCTCTCTTGGACTATATCGAAACAAAGCAAAGAATATTTCCCTTCTATCCAAAGAATTGATGAACAAATCTGCTGGAGAAGTCCCTCTTAATAAGAAAGAACTTACTTCTCTACCTGGTGTAGGAAATAAAACAGCAGGCGTATTTCTCTTAGAGATGGGAGTCGAGCCATATTTCCCTGTGGATACCCACATAAAAAGAATATCTTCACGTTTAGGATATGCTAAAAAAGATGAAGATCCATTAAAGATTGAGAAACGTTTAGAAAGGAAATTCCCTAAGGAAGAATGGACTTTTCTTCACCATTCCTTTATTTTCTTTGGCAGAGATATCTGCAAGGCGAATAATCCTGACTGTTCTAAATGCAAATTAGGAAAATATTGCTCTTATTTAAAGAAACATTCATCTACTGCGGCTAAATAATCTAGGCGTGGTAGATATTTTTCTTTGACTTGGATGCCGTTTTCTTTGATGTCTTTGACAGGAATTGATTCTCTAGGTTTTTCTTTATAAAAAGAACAAACGTATTTTGCTGGAAGAAGGTATATTTCGTTAAGTGGAACGATTTCGATTAGGAAAAATGCGACTGCACCTAAAGCGAGGACTGCATTTAAGTGCTCAATTTGCTGCTTAGGGATGTTTTTCAGAGGAAAAGATGTTTTTGAATGAGTGCTTTTTGCTTCGAAATCAACATATAAACCTTTATATATTCCGTTATAGTCGGTCGTTGATGGCTCTTGGAAGAAGGCTTCGGTTATTTTTGCACCATGTGAGTAATCGACATTGATTATTTTTATTGGCGTTGGTTTTTTATGAATTACTGCAATACCTTTAGAAAGATAATATTCATTGCTCTTATTGATCTCGTCTTCAAAAGACATCCCTCTATTTCCTGCTTGGATTTTGAGGTTGTATTTCTTCTTGGTGGTTTTCTTTTTTGCTAACTCCTTAGATGTTGTAGGAGCTTTTACTCCAGCAGGATAGTGGATACTCACTTAAATTGCTCCTCTAACATTTTTTGATACATCTCTGGAGTAACGGCCATATTGTTATTTAAGGCAATGACAATATCTCTAAGGATTGGCTTAATTCTTTGAGAACATAACGCTTTCTTATATTCTCTAGCAAAAATATCAGGATGTTTTATCGCTGTTTTATATAAATCCAAAAGATTAAGTGCGTCATACATTGCATCATGTGCCTTACCGTCGAATTCCAAGCCAAAAACCTTTAGATAATTGGCTAAAGAATATGGATTTCCGTGGTCATCTTGGATGTAGGTGCTAAGAATTCTTTGCAAATCCAAGTGCCTTTTATAGATGTTTCTTGCATATGATGGATTTAAATCTCTATATTCCGCCATGGTGTTTTTGATAATGACGATATCATGATCGGAGAAAGTAACGAAACGACAGCTTTCCCAGAATTTACCGACGTATTTTCTAAAAGAAGAAAGAACACTTGGGAAGTCTTCGCCTTTATCTTGCAACATTTTTTCAGTGATTCCTGTTAGCTTTGTAACAGTGGAACCAATTTGGTGATGGGCTTTAACGTAACGCTTAAAAGGCTTATGAATCTTCTTGATTGATCCGTCTTTATTTATCTCAGCAATATAGGCGCCAATCTCAATCATCTCGGAGGTGAAGGAGGTTGCTTCCAGATCAAGGAAGACTAATGCTTTCAAATCTTTTGTCTCTTTAAGGAAAATATTCATAGAAAGATTGTACCACTTATTAAAAGTTTGTCTTCTAGGAAGAAAATAAGAGCATACATCTTTAATGTTTTTCGATATTTCAATATAATTGAAAGGCGTTATGGCAGAGAAGAGACTTTTAAGCGAAAAAGATATCTTGAATAAGAAATTCAAGAAAGACATCAAGGGATATGATGCCCAAGAGGTCGATGAATTTCTTGATGATGTCATCAAAGATTATCTTTCTTTCCAAAAGGAAATCATCTCGCTTAATGCCTATGCGGAATCGTTGAAAGGGAAAATCAATCAGATTGAAGCCAAAAGCAGCATGCCTGATGTGCTTGCCCTTAAGAAACGCATACACGATCTTGAACTTGAGAACGCATCCTATAAAAACAAACTTTCTGGTTTGCAAGAAGGAGATAGAGTTAACTCAGAGAACGTTGACTACATCAAGAGAATTCGCCAACTTGAAAACTTTGTTTGGCAATTAGGATACAATCCAATGACATTCAAGAAGAAAAACCTCTAATCCGGTCCAGGCGATTGCTAGGAAACTAGAGGAAAGTCCATGCTCGCACAGTCTGCGATGACTGTAGTGATTGCGCAAAGCCAATAAATAAGCTTTGGCACGTAGGAGTACGTGAC
>CAVKFY010000062.1:0-4066 GCA_963655775.1 Alistipes communis | reverse complement strand
AACCATATTGGCTCAGTAAGCGCGGTTCATCATGGTTTTCCCAATAAATCGGAAGATCCGCTTGTGGATGTAATTGGTTATACCAACGCATAAAATTGGTCTTCAAAGAAATAACATCAGTTTTAATCTCACTATCATCTTTATTAAAAGACTCATAAGATCCATTGTTATTTACCGTATCAAAGTTAAATAACATATTTAATGGGCCATTTCTTCTATTTACGAGCTTTAAGGCGTCTTCTGGTTGGAGATATCCACCAGATTCGCCTATAAGAAGGAAGTCTTTATGGTTCTCACGGATTGATTTAGCAAATTCATCTAAATAAGAAAGCAAGCCATTTCTATTGGAGAATTTTGAAAAATCTAACACTGTTCCGGAAGAATTTCCTTCTAATTCAGAATCAGAGAAAGAAAGATCCTTCATTAAATGAGAACATGCGTCAAGTCTAAAACCATCAACGCCTAAATCCGCGTAATAATTAGCGATTTCCGACATTTTCTTTCTTAAAAGAGGATTATCC
Organism: Alistipes communis; assembly: GCA_963655775.1. Classification (GTDB taxonomy): domain Bacteria; phylum Bacillota_I; class Bacilli_A; order RFN20; family CAG-826; genus UBA4951. Next base: position 3,545 of record CAVKFY010000062.1, on the reverse strand, counting down.
CATCTTAAATCAGGCTGATCTTTGCTAAAAACATGTAAATAATAAAGATTAGTATTTTCGATTCTTTCCCAGGCACTATCGCCAAAGAAAGAACCCCAGTTATTTGGAGGAAGCGATTTTCCATCTTTCTCTTTGCCTTCAAGAATGTAGTAATAGCCTCTTTCTTCGCTATTTGGATCCTCTAAAGCCTTCTTAAACCATGGATGTTCTTTGGAGGTATGGTTCAAAGGAAAATCCAAAACAAGATACATTTCCCTTTCATGACATTTTGCGATCAATTCCTTTAAATCATCGATGTTTCCTAATCTTGGATCGATTGTGTAATAGTCAGAAACATCATATCCTCCATCCTTCATAGGAGAAGAGAAGATTGGACAAAGATAGATGATATCAATGCCAAGCTCATCTAGATAAGGAAGACGAGAGATGATTCCTTTTAAGTCACCGTAGCCATCAGAATTTGAGTCCTGATAGGAGAGAGGGTAGATCATGTAACCGACCTTTTTACTCCACCAATAATTTGAAAGTGTTCCCATAAGTAGCTTTATTATACATTTAAATTATCATTTTGAGCATATCTATACTTTCAATCGAATAATTATGTATAATTATCAATTATGAAGAACTTCTTTAGATTGACACACAAGTTACTTAACGGATACCACTTCCTCTTTTATTTTCAAATTATTCTCCAATTATTTGTTGGACTTTTCTCGGTCCTTCAAACATTCTTAATCAAAGTCTTGGTCGATACAATCGAGGGTGTTAGCAAGCTTGATGAAGCTGCGGCCTTAGAAAGATTGATGATAACTTTCATGACAAACGGAAGAGGGAATCAATATCTATACGACAATGGTAAATATCTTCTTCCTGCAGCATTAATAACAATCGGTGGTTGCTACGTTTTATTGATGTTTTTAAGAATGTGGTCAAGAGCATATTTTACCGTTAATTTTAACGCTCACGTCCAAGAAGTCGTCTTCGATCACATTGACGGTCTTCCTTTTGAAGAATATAAAAAGAGCAAAGACGGTGATTTCTTACAAACCGCAACAAGAGATTTGAAAGTATACACAGACTTCATGTCTGGGGGTATTGCTAACATCACCTGGGCGGTTTGGATGGTTGTTTTCTGTTTTAGCATTCTTATGTCTATCTCTTGGAAAATGACTTTAGTCAGCGTTTCTCTTTTCCCTGCTTTATTTATTTATTCAATGTTATTAACTGGTCACGTCAGAAAACTCTACCGTAAAGCAGACGATTCCGAAGCCTTCCTAACCGACAAGGTTTCTGAAAACCTTGCTTCAGTTCGTATAGTTAAGGCTTTCAACAATGAACTTTATGAGATTTCTTCCTTTGATCGAGCTTTAAAAGACTATCGTGAGAAATTCCTTTCTTGGAAGAAATTCAACGCTTTCTTTTTCTCTAGTTCTGATGTCTTTATCTTTGCTTCAAAGGTTCTAGCCCTTCTTTGGGGTGTTTACCTTGTATATACCGGGGACATCAACTCTGGAACGTTAGTAATTGCTCTTCTTTACGTTAACATGATGGTTTGGCCAGTGCGTGAAGCCGCTCAAACTTTATCTAACTTTGGACAAATATTTGCCTCCGCTGATAGAATTCAAACCCTACTAGAAAAACCACTAGAAGATTTAAAGTCAGGGAAGAAGCCTGAAATTAAAGGGAACATCGTCTTTAAGGATGTTTCTTTCAATTATCCAGATTCTAATGAAGCGATGATTCATAGCATCTCATTCTCCGTAAAAGCAGGAGAAACTGTTGCAATCATGGGCAAAACCGGTTCAGGTAAATCTACTTTAGTTCTTTTATTAACAAGGCTCTATGATTATACATCCGGTTCAATCACTCTTGATGGGGTTGAGCTTAAAGAAATACAAAAAGAACATTTAAGAAGAAAAGTTGTTCCTGTTCTTCAAGATCCATTCCTTTTCTCTCGTTCAATCGAGGATAACATCAAAATTGCTGCACCATACGCTAGCGAAGAAGAGATGAGATTTGCCTCAAGAAACGCCGATGTTGAAAAGACGATTGATTCTTTCAAAGAAGGCTATCAAACGAAAGTAGGCGAAAAAGGCGTCACTCTTTCTGGCGGTCAGAAACAAAGAGTTGCCATTGCTAGAACCTTAATTACCAAGGCGCCAGTCCTTATATTCGACGATTCTTTAAGCGCTGTTGATACGAAAACAGATTTAGCAATTCGTTCAAGGCTTAAAGAAAACGTTCACGATTCCACTACCTTTATTATCACTCATCGTATTGCCTCAGCAAAAACAGCCGATAAAATCATCGTTTTAGACGATGGAAGAATTGAAGAAATCGGTAAACACGAGGATTTAATCAAGCAAAACGGTTTATATAAACGTTTGGCGGATATTCAAGAAAAGATGGAGGTAGCATTATGAGCAAACAAATAGCTGAAGAAAAACTACCCAATAAACTAAATTTTGGAATTTGGTTCCGAATCATGAAATATGCGATGAAGCGTGCGGATTTGTTCGTTATCATCATTTTCGCCATGCTATTAACCACTTTCTACGATTCTTCTTTTGTTCCATCGATGAATGCTTCTGCAATCACTTTAGTCGGACAAAGTGATGTTCTCGCCAGTGTTTCTAACATTTGGGAATTACCAATGCACGTTACCTTTATTAAAGGATTATGGGAGATTGATATTACCTTCCTTACATTCCTCATAACAGAAGCTGCATTCGTACTATTACGTTGTGTGGCCATTTTCTTGACCTTCTATTTCACTAATTATCTAAATATGGTCATTATGATCTCTTTACGTAAAGATTTATTTGATCATGTCCAAGAATTATCTTTCTCTTATTTTGATAAGACTAATTCTGGTTGGCTTATTGCAAGAATGAATAACGACACTTCTGCTATAGGTGATGTCTTATCGTGGTCGCTAACTTCCATATTCTGGTCAGGGTTTGAACTTATTTTCACGATTATCACGATGTATTCGCAAAATGTTAAATATGCCTTAATCGTTACTGCATCATTGCCTTTTGTTGCAATAATCATTCCAGTATTTGAGCATTTAATCTTAGAAAGACACCGTGTTGCAAGAAACGCCTATTCCTCTTATGTAGGATGGTTAGCGGAAATCATCAATGGTTCAAAGACGGTAAAAACTCTTGCTCTTGAAGGAGAGGTTTCCAAAGAATCAAAAGATGTTATCAATGATTTGAAGATGAAACGTTTTAGAGCGGCAAGAGTAAGTGCCTTCTTTAGGCCATTACTCGAATTAATCTCCGCGATAATGATGACGATTGTCGTAGTTGTTGGATATCAAGACATCGAAGCAGCTGATGCAAGAGATATCGCAGTTACCGTTGCCACTATTGTCTTATTTGTTGGCTTTGTTCAATCTATCTTCTCTCCGCTTGAAGGAATTTCCGAAACCTTCTCTTCCTTTATGGAAAACCAAGCTTCTGCAGAAAAGGTCGAACAACTTCTTAACGCACCAGTTGAAATTAAGGATTCGCAAGAAATCATCGATAAATATGGTTCAA
>CAVKFY010000061.1:4998-12865 GCA_963655775.1 Alistipes communis | reverse complement strand
GCTTATACATCGCAAAATCAAAAACGATAAAGAAAAGCAAGCCAAAAACAAAGGAACAAATTCCTTCTGGTGTGTCAAATCCGTATCCTGCTAATGGAAAATTGTAACTCATATTAGTTCCTACTTCTTCCGCTTTCAAAAAAATGGGAGTTGCCCATTACACTAAAATATTACCAATATGAAAAACCTTTTTAAAGGAAAAACGTACATTTTATGTATATTTTTTCGAACCTTTTATGAGTTTGTAATAGCAAACAAGTCTTTGCTTAAGATGAGAAAATATACATTTTTCGAAAAATCACTCGTAAAACCCCTATATTTTCTTAAGAGATAGAAAATCTTATGTTCTCTGAATAACCATATTTTTATTGCAAAAATTAACTATTTAGAAATTAACTTGATGAATGAGCCTATTTCTTTATCACTCATTCCACCATCTTGAAGATATTTCTTTGCTCCATCAACGTAGTTAGCTTTTTTGAGAACTTCAACGTTATCTGTTCCATATAGGCATTCCATAAAGGAATCGAAATAGAGTGCAACTACTGCTTTATATTTATCTGGTGTTTCTTCTTCACTGATCTTGTAATAATTTTTATAGGTTTGCATGTAATCAACTCGCATCTCATCATATGAGGCTCCAGCAAGCGCCTCAATTAAGGTACAAACAAATCCAGTCCTATCTTTTCCTTCCATGCAATGAACATAATATTTTTCTTCTGTCGAAAGCATGTGCTCGAAACCTTTTACGACGCTTTGCTTATAGGCATCAGATTGATAAGATGAACCCATTGAAAGAGTTATGACCTTGCCTTCCTCATACAATCCTTTTGTATATTCTGAGGAGAAATCTTCTTCAGCAAAATATTTGGCCATATCATCTTTTGAGTCTGCCAAATCTACAATTGATGTGATTTTATTTTTCTTCAGAAGAGAATCAGTTATTTTTGCGCGATTTCTGCTATTATCAACAGGAGAAGCACCTCTATATATAAGGTTTTCTTTTAATGAACCGCCTGCAAGCGTTCTAAAATTAGAAAACTCTTCATCGGAAGAATATTCATCACGATTTAAAGAATAAGTCTGCCCTAAAGCCTCTTGTGTAGAAAGATACTTTTTCTCTTCATTTAAAGATATTGTTACAGTACATTTATCATCTAATTTAGCCGTATCCCAAATACCAACGTTGTTCAAAGTGATACTTATGTTTTTACTTGCAGGATATGCGACAACTAGTGGTTTTCCATTTTTGACATAATAACCATCAAAATAAGGAACATCATTAAGTTCATAACCATTACTGAACTTAACATTACAAGAATCTCCTAAAGAAAATCCTAGTTTGTTGAAATCTTCGATAGATATGTTAATGTTAGCCGCTTTGAATTTACTATCTTCCGAAATTGAAACATCGCTCATTGTAGGAACTTTTTTGTTATTACATGAGGCTAAAGAAAACGGTAAGGCTAGAAGAGCAAGTATCATTTTACGTTTCATAATCAGGATCTCCTTGTTTCTCAATATCACGATTATAAATAAAAAATGTATCTATTGTCAATTTTAATAGATACATTTTATATAGTTTTGTTACTTTATTTATTTTCTGTTTGAATTTCAAAGAAATTTTGTAATTTAACAAATGGTCTAGAGACTTCTTCAATGGAGTCTTTGCAATCATTGTCTAGCCAATGAATTAAAACATTATAGAGAGCTCCGGCAACGAAATATGCGACATATTTATCAAACTTCTCTGGGAGATTTTCCAAGAATTCAGTAGAAAGGAATTTAAGAAGTTCTCCATCAAGTCCGGCTTTTCTAAGGCACTTATTTGTTGCCATATTAGATTTGAAGAATAAGAACAGAGCTAATATAACAAGTTCATTGTTAGCAGGAGCGTTTTCTCCTTCTGGTCTAATTTGTTCGCTGAATCTATTCTTTGTTAATTCAAAATAACGGATAAGGACGTCTTCCTTCGTTTTGAAGTGTCTATAGTAAGTAACACGGGAAAGTCCTGCTTTTTTAACGATATCAGTAATAGAGATGTCTTGGAAATCTTGTTCCTCCATCAAATCAAGTAACGCTTTGGTTATCTTGCGATCAATTTCATTTTGTTTCACTTTTGTATCTCCTTAATTTCTTTTACCCTCTTATTCTAATCCGTTAGATACATTTTTTCATTAAGAATTTACACAATTTTACTTTTTGTTAGTTTTTTTCAAATTTTAAAACAATATTTCTCTTATGGTTTTAAATAGAAGATTTTAAGTTCTTTCTTTTTGTTATTGTTTCTTTTCTTTGCTGTTTCGGATGAAATTGTTTCATTTATCGTTATTTATTTCTTCTAAAGCCGTTCTCGTCTTTGTATTCCGGGTGTTCTTTAGCATATTCATCATTGCCACTACAAATACAATAGTCGCATTTAGAAGATTCGACACATGTTGTTTTTCTTATGAGTTTTGTCTTGACTAGTTCCATGGAAACATGATCTACATTACATAATGTGGGCATTATTTCCGTTAATCCAAATTTCTTAGCAAGTTCTGCCACAGGGCAAAAAAATAAATTCGTAATAATTGGGTTCATCTTCTTGATCTCTTTCTTACACTGCTTTGAATATAAAACATGGCAATTAAGATCGATTTTGAGGTCTTTGTCTTTCATTTATTTTTCCTATTAAATCTATTGATTTGATTATCGTTGCTTATTATGAAAGTTAGCATTTTCTAACATTTCACCGAATAATAAATTATGAAAGGCAAAACATCAAGTTCGATGGTAGGTTCGTTAACCATCAGCTAAGCAAACAACATCGAATATATTAAACGCCTTTTATTCAATGACGCTCGGCGTGGATCCAAGGTCGACTAAGGCGCCGCACTCAACGCAATTAGAATAAAGACGCCCATTCCTTGTGATAGTATTTCCTGAGCTCGTCACGTGCTGTTTCAGTTCATATTCACCGCATGAGCAATATGCCTTATGCTTAGAGGGTGAGTATTTAAGAAAATGATCGTAATATGCGTGGGTGTGAACGACTGTTGTCGATATCGTGAACGACCCATAAATGCTCGCAGAACGATTGTACCCACTAACACGAAGATACACAGTTTCATTCGTAGACATCGTTTTCGAAACTTTAAAATTCCTATCTGTTCCTCCATCATCGTTATAAGCAATTCTATTTGGATACGTTCCATCGGCCACGAAAAAAGAAAAGAGTTCCCCATATAAATCTAAAGAACTAAAGCTTTCAAAATAATAAGTTCCGTTGTATGGGGCGGTGAATTTAAACCAACTTGTTTTGCCTGAATATAAGGTCATGCTCGTTTGAGCGTTCAAAGACAAATTGGTAGATGAAGGCTTTAAACTCATGTACTCACTAGTGACGTATCCGCCAGTTATTGGCGTGTCATCGTTATAGGAAACAACGTGCCATTTAATTGCCGTTCCAGATAGCGAAAGCACTTCATTTATTTGTGAGGAATTCAACGTTATCGACGCACTCGTTATATTCTCTATCTCATAGGAATCGTCAGAATCTCCTTCAAATTTCAGAGTAAATCTATTTGGCTGACCGTTTGTAAAACCATTTTTCTTCCAGGAAAACGTCCAGCATGAATTGTTTGGATCGACCGATAATACAGAATTGCCTTCCGAAATAGGGGTCGGAGAAAGACCTTCAAGTTCAAGAATTTTGCCTATTTCAGATTGGCATTCTGGGTTTTTCATAAGAATCGTGCAAATCAATTCCGAAATATTGCTATGATGCGCAGAGCTCAAGGCCTCCCAAATCTTTTCGTGCCCAAAGCCAACATTGTCACCATCTCTTTCTACATCATCCATTAATTTTATAAGAGCGCTTGTGACAGTCGTTTCGCTGCCTTCGCCACAATTTCCGAAAGTTTGACCAGCACGATAAGAAGAATAGTTTGCATAAGCACGATTAACTGAACTATAAATTTCATCGCCAACGTTTGAGTATCCAACGTATTTATCTGCATAATACATCTGCGCAGCAGTACCCAAATATGATGCAAGGCCTTCGGACATGGCAACGCTTAATCCGTCCTTTCTTCCCACATCATCTATCAAATTGTGCCCAAATTTATGCGTCATCGGCAAAGGCATGTCGCAAAAACCGAATTGTTTGCATATATAATGCCCGTATTCATGATTAAGGCAATCCCAGTCTTTATAATAGTCCTTACCTACGCCAATATAATCGGCAAAGTTGCCTATTAAGTATCCAAAGTAATAGCATTCATCCGGTGCAACGGATGGATAGAAAACATCGATAGCATTGAGAATCTTCCCACTCATTTCGAATGCATAATCATGCGGTATAATTTCGGCTTGGCATATTTCGAACGCACTAGACCTATCACTAAGTCCAGGAAAAATCTTGATGTTGCAAGTGATTTTTGTATTGCGCTCAACCAAAAAATATTCGCTAGTGCAGTACTTGTATGTATACGTCGTGTGATTTCCGACAATGACAGCATCGTTTGCGGCATAAAATATCATGTACAAATTCCTTCCGCCCAAGCTAAGATAACTCTGATCGTCAACCTCAAAACTAAAATTTCCAAATTCATCTGTATGTGTGGAATCATAAATTCGTTTGAACGAATGGTAATCATCATAAAGTTCAACTATCGTCCTTTGAAGAGGATGCTCTCCTCCTTTTTCATCACACCATATTGCATGCCCTTCAATCTTTATCTCATCCGAATAATCGCCAAAAGAAAACGTTGTCTCTTCGATGATATCATTAAAACCATAAACAAAATTGGAATAATGCGTTTCGGCGGTCGGCCTACTTATGCTCGGCGAAAAATCATCAGGAGCATCCTCAATGCCCAAAAGCACCAACTCCTCTTCTGTCGCAACGTGATTTATGAAATATTTGCTTCTTGCATCATCCATAGAAAGGTACGAGGCGCAATCCCTTATACCATCAGAATAGACGTACAAATTAATCGAGTCATAACTATCAGGCTCAATAGAAGATGCCTCTTTTGCGGATAACATTACGCAAAATTCTCCAGCATCTCCTTTCGTATTAAAATTTGTCGTAAAAGTGCCATCATCGTTATTAATTAGCGAAACCGAAACATCTTGATCACAATCATTTACGAAGACAATAGAATTTTCATTATTGGAAGTCGTCAAAGTGGCAGTTAAAACAGATCCAGAAGAAACATCGTCTTCCAGCAACGAAACACTTATATTCGAAGAATTTGGGCTGAAACATGTTTGTCCAGAAACTTCAGCACTTTTATCGACAAGCGTTGGCAAACAAGAATGTCCGATAGACATAATCGAAATGAATAAAGTACCCAATGAAGAAAATGCCAGCATTCTTTTTTCGCCTCCGTTTGCTAATTAAAAATTTACTCCAACTCCAGTTAAGGTAAAGCCTTGTTTTTTTCTCTTTACAACCGCATTAAAACGCCTTGAAAAAGTTCTTGAGTCTCCATCACTGAACACTTCTTTATATGTCACAAGGAAATAAACAGATTCGGTATCCTTACTGATTGTCGAGCTCAAATCAAATGGGTATGAAAGTTTAAAATCGCTTGCTTTCGGTTCTTTGCCGTGGTTAAACGTATTATCCATCACGATGGCGCACTCATATGATGAATACATGGCCATGTCTACATCATACCTGCCTAATTCTTTTTCAGAATCATGCATGGTTATTACGATCGATTCGAAGTTGTACTCAAGAGTTTTCCTAATTACGCCGTCGTAACAAATCGAATAGTATAAATTCGCTAGCAAAATTGTGATTTCTTGAGTATTCCATGACATGCCTTCTATAATGGAAAGCGTTATGCAAGCCCCTCGCAAAAATGAATATGTCGAAATATAGCCGCTGGAACCAACCGAGCAAGAGAAAAGGAAAGGAACCCAGCAAATATTCGTCAACAATTTCCTCATTTTTTTCATAATGATTCCCTCAAGCTTAAATTAGCACGAAGCAGATCAAACTTAAACTATTATTTTTCAATCTTACTGTTTTTTGATTTACCATGGAATTTTGTATATTAAAAGACCCACCACTTTTAAATGATGGGCCTTATTCTGATTATCGATTTTGTATAGCGTCAATCGGCTTTTTGTTCGCAATCTTTGTAACAGGCAAGGCAGATGATATCAAACTTGTTAGTAATGATACTCCTAATAGCAATAGAACAACAAGAACGTTAGGATTCATGATCGTAAAGCTGAGATTTGTTGAATTCTTGAAGGAGTTATTTAAGACGATTGAAACCGCAAATGTTGCAACAGATGATAGAATGAAGTTGAAGGACGCAATAATTAACGCTTCAGAATAGAAGATCTTAAAGACATCGCTACGTTTGGCACCAACCGCTCTTAGGATACCAATCTCCCTCTTCTTGTTGTTGATAGAAACGGAGATGAAATTATAGAAGAGCAACATCGAGAATACAGCCAAAGCTATACCAACATACAAGAATACTTGCGTCAAAATAGCAATCATTGAGCCATAGCTTTCTGCACTGACGACTTCAGAATTGTTAATTGTTAATTTCCGTGCACCATCTTCCGCTTTATCTAGTCCGCCCATTACATTGAGAAGGTTCGACTTACCAGAACCAGACTTACCTAAAATAAAAACCAAGCCATTTTCTGGAAATTTCAATGACGCGTCGTTTAACGCATATACAGGGTCAGCATTCTTAACCTTATAAGTACGCAATAGGTGCCTAACTTCTAGCATCATGTTATTTTCTCCTCATGTACGATTGATTATTCATAACTTTAGTATTATATAAAAACAGTCAAAATAAATTATTGAGTAACAAGAATGTCCGAGAAATGCTTGATATTATAGATGAATTTGGAGTATTGTTTTCAAGTAACGAAGAAAATGATTTGTTAGACAACGCATTTTTATTTTATTTCCATATTTTTAAAACGATGAAGAAAAAACACATTATTATCGCCTCCGCATTAACGACAACTTTAATGGTTGTTTCTCTTTTTGCTATGTTGCCCTTATCTTCTAAAAGTTCAACAGCAAAAGGTATAGATTGGATGAAGAATATTGATGATTCAGTTTTGTTAACATCTCTTTCTCTTCCTGGTTCGCATGACTCTGGCGCTCTTCATTCCGTTGGGGATTTATCGGGGAAATGTCAAGATTTGGCAATTTCTGATCAGCTTAAAGCGGGCGTCCGTTTCTTCGATATCCGTCTTCAATTAAGAGATGATGAACTAAAAGTAGTTCACGGAATAGTTGATCAAAAATTAGATTTCTCAAGCGTCTTAAAAGACTTCAAATCCTTTTTAGAAACTTATCCTAGCGAAGGATTAATTGTCTCTATCAAGAAAGAAAGCTCAGATAAAGGTAGCAGTTCTACTTTCGAAGAATCCTTAAAGAAATCTCTATCCACTTATCCATATTGGAATACGGATAGAAAATTACCTGAATCATTAGGAAAGCTAAGAGGAAAAGCATATCTAATTTCAAGATATAAAGACAATTCAATCGGCTTACCTGCATGTGATGGTTGGATTGAACACGATAAAAATGCAACAACAAATACCTTTGATATAGAGGATAGCAATCTTCATGTCCAAGATTATTTCAAAATCAAAGATATCGAAAACAAGAAAAAAGAAATTAATTCCTGTTTTGGATATAGTGCGAAAAACTTAGATAAATTAACGCTTAATTTTTCTTCTTGTTATTTCCTTGATTCCTTTCCCCCGACATATGCTGCGACCACTGCAAAAATTATAAACAATTGGTTGCCAAGCATAATAAAAGACAAAAAGAATTTAGGCGTTATCGTAAGCGACTTTGTGACAAGTGATCTTTGTGAACAAATATATG
>CAVKFY010000061.1:0-4988 GCA_963655775.1 Alistipes communis | reverse complement strand
AAATATATGAGAGGAATTTCTAATGAAAAAGACCGGAAAAATAATAGCTTACATATTTGCTGCATTAATTATTGTGTTCTCGTTGGTTTTTATCGTCTTTGAAACACGTACTCTTTTTAGTGGAGATTGGCTTCTCTATGAAAACAAATTCAATGGGTTCATTAGATATTTCTTACGTTTGCTTATTGCTATATACACATTGTTTATAGGCATCTCCACTTATTTCGTTCTTAGCAAAAAGAATAACAACGAGACTTTATCTATTTATTTCCGTTTCGGTGTTTTAGCATTCTTGACTTCTTCGATAATCATTAGCTGTTTTGCATCTAACTATATCGATATTCTATTTATCGTATTGCCACTACTTTATACACTAGGAATTGTTTTATATTTCTATGGCGAAACAATAATCGTCAAAGGAAAATCAAACACGTCAAAATAAAAACGAACAGTTGATTCCAAGCAAAGAAAGGCGTTCAAAAGTTCAATGAACACACTCTATTCTTAAAGAAACATAATCATGTAATGAGGTATAGTTTTTTTGGAATTATTAACGCCTATATTCCCTTCTACTAATTTATAAGCAATCGAAGGTTTCCATTTATCGATAAAATTATTTAATGAAAGTGTGGAAGTATTACCAGCTTTAACTTCTAGAGGTAAAACTTCGCCGTTTTTTTCCAACAAAAATTCAATTTCAAGAGTGCTTTTATCATTTTTTAGATAATGAAGTTTATAACCTTTCTTAACTAAAAGTTCGCTAATAACGTTTTCATATATACCACCTTTAGCATTCCCAATTAAACTTTCATTTAAGATTGCTAATTTAGTTTCAAAGCCATAAATGGAACATAATAAGCCTGTATCATGGTAATATAACTTAAACATATCTTCGATCTCATTAGCGATAAGCGGAATATATGGTTCATTTACATTAAAACAAACATTAACTAGACCAGAATCTTTTAACCATTGGATACTGTTAACAAAGAATCTACTAGTTTTTCCGCTTTCAACTTTTGAATATTGAAATTTTTTATTTTCTTTACTAAGTTGGTGAGGAACAGAATCAAAACATTTTAAAACCTTTACTTTTTCTATGCCTTTTGCGTGAATAGAAATGTCATAGCGATAATCTCTTAAAATTTTGTTTTGGATTTCTTGTGCTTTATTAAAATCCTTATTTCTAACAAAATCATCAACAACCTCAGGCATGCCTCCAACGACCATGAATTCTCTAAAAAGTTCTTCATATTTATTATTTAATTCAGTTGGTACCTTTTGATTATTATCAAAATATTCTTTTAAATAATTAATGTTTTCTTCTGTATGACCATATGCCCACAAAAATTCTTCAAAGTCTAGCGAATACATTGTTAGCGGTTTTTCAAAACCAACCGGAATGGAACTTGGTTCATTAACATCGCTGTCAGCGTCTTCACCATAGGAGAGGCCAAGAAGCGAGCCTGAAGCGATAACATCATAACGAGGATCCATGGCAAGATATTTAAGAGCTGTCCTTGCCGCACCGCATTTTTGAATTTCATCTAAAAATATTAAAGTATCATTTGGAATCAATTTGGCACCGGCAATATACGCACTGATCCTTTTCAAGATATTTTCACTTGATAATTCAATCTCCTCATCTTTTTTAATTTGAAATATGGCTTTTAAATGTGGCGATTTAACAAAATCAATTTTGATAAAACTTTTATATGTTTTACCAAATTCTTCAACAATGGTGGTTTTGCCAACTTGTCTAGGTCCGTAAAGTATTAAGCATTCTTTCCCTTTGCTTTTCTTCCAATGGCATAAATCATCATATATTTTTCTTTTTAGCATCCATTTTTTCCTCAATATTAATATATATTGATTTGTTAAAATATCAAGTTAAATGCATGTTTTTCGACATACATAATTGAAAGAGTTGCATGTTTTTGGACATATATAATTAAAGAAATTGCATGTTTTTGGACATAGACAGCACAATAATATGTAGTAATGAGAGAGTTGCAAGAAAGTTTGTGTTTTAGCTTTTGAAAACCATAATTCAAGCGGTTTTTACAAATGATTTTTCGATTTTCTTATAAATAATGATAGTAATAAAAAGAGGAACTAAGATTTCTCTTAAATTCCTCTTAGGTTTGCTTAATGATTACCAGCAATCGTGTAAGTACCAGCCTTCTTTATTGATTGAACTAACATCATGGTAATATTCATCGAAGAAGGCCGCCTTTTGAACGGTGTGCATGACATCTTTCATATAGACAGTTTTGTATTCGCCATCTAATTTTTGCTTATCTCCAGCAGGAGTTGCAAAGCAGAGATAGTAGTTGCCGGCATCACAGTTTTCAAGCGTTGTTCTTGAAACATTACCGATCCAGTTATGATATGAGGCGACTCTGTAGTTAACCTTTCTCTGATATTGGCCATGTATATCGTAATATGTTCCGCAATAGTCATAGTCCTCACCATACCATCCATATCCATCGGTATACATGTTAGCGTTATACAAGCCAAGTGATTTATCGAATAGATCTTGATTTACTGCATAGAATCCAGCGTATTTCAAGTAATCGATAAGAGTGTAATTAGGCGTATAGAAGGCTTGAGAATATGTTCTGAAGTCTTCGGCGATTTGTGCAACGAATGCTGTGTCTGGAACGTATTGAAAAGCGAAACGATCTAGATCTCCTCTTCCTCCATCCGTATATTCATGGAAATCTCTGATTAAGGCTTGGCGAGAATCGTTATCTCCAACCCTATCATTGATATCATACGTCAAGGTTGCCATACGTCTTGAGTAGTCTTTACCACTCTTCATATATGTGACAATGCCTTTGTCTCTCTTTTCTTCTAGAGGTTTAAGTGTGCCAAGCGAGTTTTTGAATTTTTCGTTAACGGCATTAACGGATTTAGCCATCCTATCTATCATGCTCGCGTAGCTATTCTTAGCAATATCGCCCATTCCTTGCGTATAGTAATACATCTGGAATTTAGCAAGGTTTGCACAAGAGACAAGAACGCTATCGATATAGGCTGCGAAGTTCTGGGTATTTTGTATCTTCAATGTTGACCAAGTGTCATATACACCAAGCGTTTCATCATAGTAATAGAAGATATCTTTAGATGCGTCAGCACCATTAGGTTGAAGAACTTTATTAGCAAGTTCTGTAACGAAGTCAGCAAATGGCTTGCCGTCTATAACGAGTTTTGAAATTGCATCCGTATAGTATTGTTTTCTGGCTGCTTCCACTTCTTCTTCGGTTAAAGACGTGTCATATTCGAGTTTTACCAAATCGCATAAGCCATGTATGATGAAGTAATCGCTATAGTTAGCACCTTTCTTAACCATATCAAGGACTGGATTGAGAATTGTTTCAGAATGGTGTTGGTTTTCTTGTTCTGCTAAAGCGGTGATCTTTTCTTGGACAGCAACAAGTTGTTGTTGGATTTGTTCTAAGGTTTTGGCGGTTGCGTCTCTGAAGTCGATTCCGCATTCTTTAAGAAGATTGATGACAACCGTCTTAGCATAGGTTGTAATACCTCCAGTGATAAGATCGCTACCCTTAGAAATCAACGCGTCAATTATTTGTTGTGTCGCATCATCAATGAATGGTTCTGCGGATAAACGAGGGTTTCCTCCGGCTGTTAATAAGAGGGAGTTATCGAAATAAGCATTTTCTTTATATTCCGAAATATTGGAATGCCCAGAAATATCTGAGCTTGTTGTGCTGTTATTACCGCATGAGGCCATGCCAAATAAAGTGGCAGGAACCAATGCAGTTAGGAGTAAATTTTTCTTTTTCATAAGTTTTGCCTCACTTTTCTAAGAGTTACAAGTTCATTCGCTTTGTATCTCTTGGCAATATAATACATCCTTTTGTAAACATTGCAACAAGAAAAAGAAATATTTTTATTTTTTTCGTTACTTTACATATTTTTGTATGAAACATTTACCGATTTTATGTAATCCTATAAATATCTTTATATATAAGTATGTCTTTGATAATTAGCGAATTTCGGAAGCCAAATTACGCGGAATTAGGCAAACAAATTTAAATTAGAGAGATCATGAGTTTTTTTACTCATACATAACTTTGCCAATGCCGTTGGCAAAATTCGATAGATTCTTGTAAGTTTCGTGAAATTTCCATATTCTCGCAAGGTTTCTGAAGGAGCATCCCGTAGTTCATAACGAGTTCCATTCATACTTGGTGATTCGTTTTTGTTTGTAGGTTTTCTTTCAATTTCTTTTTTCTTCTTTCCGCACAGATTTATGCATTAAATAATTGTTTATCATTTAGTTAGTGCATATTTTTGTGCGTTTGCACATTTCTATGCATTAACAATTAAATCCCTGTTTGATATGTCCAGCCATCTCAATCGACAATCTTTCTCATTCTGTGACGATGAGATCATAAATCACTCATCTCTTTTGGCGCTGGCAATAAATAAAACCACTATTTGTCGGAAGAATTGCTGTTCTTGTATAGGGAATGGTTTATCAAAGCAATAAACCCATTCAGTACAAGCATCAGGGCTTTTTTAGGCTTCATGCGTTGAAAATTTTACGTTTACAAAAAGCCTGATAAAATAAGACCATTAGTCGATTGCATCCAAGGCAGGACTCGAACCAGCACATCATCACTGACATTGGATTTTGAATTCTTTAAGTCTAGGTACAAAACCATCAAGACATAAAACTAGCACTTTTGATTTTTGCCTTAGTTACGGGCTTTTTGGTTTCTAAATAAGAACTAATAAGCCTCTTTAGGACCGAGTGAAGGGCGGCAAGTCTTTCCAAAAAGAGTGGAATTTATAGTGGAGAAGAAATTTTCACTACTGAGTGGAGGTTTCTTCCACTACTTACCTAAGATTCTCAAACCATTTTTAATGAAGTCGACCTCTCAACTTCCACTACTATTTACCGTTTTTAGAACGCTCTTTCGAGTAGTGGAAACTAAGAAATTTTCCACTACTACCAT
>CAVKFY010000060.1:17364-18085 GCA_963655775.1 Alistipes communis | reverse complement strand
ACTGAACATTACCTTAAATCTTAAAGATAATGGGGATTCAACGGGATATTCTGTTATTAAAACGGAGAATGCCTCATTACGTTTAGCGAAGCCTTCAGAAAAAGCGTTTGGCTTAGATTTAAATGCGAACCTCGATTATAACGGCGTTAGCAAATCTGCTCATATTAATTATGCGGACAATGTAGGCTATTTTGATGTAGCTGGATTAACCTATAAATATTCAGATTCCACATATAAGGATCTAATTGGCGAGGTTATTAGCATTTTTGGTGCAGATGCGGTTAATGTTCCTGACTCTGTCTATGATTTTGTCGATTCCTTTATGAAAGATGAAGGAAATCTTGATCAATACACTTTCGAAGAAGAAAAAATCGATAGTGGATATGCCTATAAGTTTTGCATCGGCAACGATAACTATATTCATTTAACTGAAGATGACCAATATAATCTTACAAGTGTCTATTCAGATAAATTGACATTTGATAGCAATTATTTGTCCTTCAATTTCGAAACGATGAGAAACGATGATGAGTTGACCAAGATAAAATCTTTAATTCCTGAAAATTCCTCTTCATTTAAAGAAGTTTACAATTCAATGAATTTGGTAAGAAAAATTAAGAATTTAACTTCTTCACAAAAATTTGGCGTAATGATTAACGGAACTTTGCATCATGAAGTGGAAGAAACAAACCATCATACCGCCTCAACTGAAGATATTACC
>CAVKFY010000060.1:8604-17354 GCA_963655775.1 Alistipes communis | reverse complement strand
TTAGATATTAAAAATAAAATTTATACAGGTAATGTCGCAGCCATGCCATCAGGTACAAGCCAAGCTGCAAACTATATTTCCTTCCTTTCGACCTTAGATAACGAAATTCAAAAAACCTATCTTAATTACAACAATGTTATGAAGGTCGCAGTTACTAATCCTGTCCTTGATGAGATTGTAAGCACCATAAAGGAGGATTTTGGAACAGGGCTTAATGTCATTGACAAAATACTCTCTTTACTCGATGAAAACTTTGTTTCTGCAATTAAAAAAGGCCATTATGAGTCTTTCTTAGACTCTATAAAGTCCCTATCTAATGAGGACAACCTGATAAACCTATCACTTAACTTGGGGACTTTTGGCTTTGGCGAGAATGCGACTGCCTTAATAAAAGTAGATGCTAACGCAAATAACAACCTAGTCTCCATTACTCTAAATAATGCAGGTCTCAATGGTTTCTATTTAAATAACACTAAAATAGTTCTTGTTGATTATTTAGAAAGATCTTTCTCTACTGATGGTTATTACTTCTTAGAAAAAGTTCCTACCATAATCGACCAAATCTATAACATCTACAGCGCTCCTAAATTCCACTTAGCCATTGAAGGCTCTTACAAAGATTCAAATGGCGTTGGTCTTAGTGCAATAAAGGGTGAAGCAAACCTTCTTGGCCACAACACAAATACAGGTGAAATAACAACACTCTATGAATTCGACCAAGGATATTTCGATTTAAAACTCACTCAACAAGTTGGGGTTAATAATTCCGATGGAACATTTAACAAACTTGGCGATTCCAAGAATCATCATGTTTCTTTGGATTTAGAAAAAATAGAAACTGCATATTTCCATTATTATGATGAAGATTTGTTGGCAAATTCTAAGGAAGAAGGCACGTATGGCAAACTTTCTGTCGAACCATATCAAGATGTAGTAGACATCATCAAAGAAATCTATAACTCAAATGACCCACGTTTCAGCAAATGGTTCAAAGTAGTGGCAAACGCTTCATCATCAAGTGTCATTGACGCAGTGAAAACTGGTAGATATTCCCCAATTCTTGCAACTAATCTTATCGTTTCTTCCACATTCTCAGACGATTATGCCAAGCTTGTTTTATCTGGCTCCGCATTTGGATTCAATGATGATACGAATAATAACGATTTCTCCGTTACATTCACCTACGATGGAGAGAAAATCAAGACATTATCTCTTGAAAACGTCGTAACAAACGGCAAAACCTTAAACTTAAAAATTACGCTTAGCGATTATGACGAATCAAAGACAACGTGCGTTGATCACAGTAAGACTACAACCGATTTCACGGGATTTGCTCCATTGATTTCCGATATTTATAACACCGCAAATTTAAAAACATACCATTTAACAACGGATGATCTTGGAATTTCACTCGGTATTAGTATTAAGCTTTCTTTGGATTTTAGAATCTTTGTTGATGGTTCGATAGTTAAAGTTTATGGAACAATTTGCACGCCTACAAGTTGGACTTATTCAAGTGATTACTACAATGTCATCGTAGGTGGTTATAGGAATTGCGTATTTTATTTTGACGACATCAATCCTGATACCGGAAAAGCTTATGAAGATAATTCTGGATATGCATATTTAACATACAACATATCGAAAAATAAGAATGATTTTAGCGGTGGCAAAAAATCAGGAACATATAAGTATTATTCGACATATTTCCAAGATACAACGAACTTGATGACTTTCTTATTTAGCCACGTTATGGGCTTAAAATCCTCTTATGTTGACGATATCGTTAATTCAATCAATAAAACTGATGAATCGAAAGATGCAAAAGCAATCAATTTCGAGAAACTAATCACAAGCTTCTCATATGATGAAACTAATAGAACTTGGGACATCGGAATTGCTATTCAATATCTCATCAAAGACGATACTTTAAAGAACATGACCATTAAGATTTATTCTTCGAAAGTGGACTCTAAATATTTGCTTAGCAAACTCTATTTAAAATGCACTCTTGCTTCGATTGTAACGATATCTGGTAACATCACAAACGGTAATCTTGGAGAAGACAACTGGAGTTCAATCAACGATACTTACAACACGTTTATAAACAACAACAGAAGTAAGGCTGTTGATTATAAATAATCACTTTTAAATTTTTGTTGAAATTCTCCCGAAATAAAACTTAAATATCACTAGGAGGAAAAAAGATTATGAAAACTGAAAAATTAATAATATTGCCGATCTTGTCTGCAACCTTTCTTTTAGCCTCTTGCAACCCACAAGAATCAAACAGCTCATCAAGCTCTAAGAATTCATCGAAAGGAGAAGAGGAATCTTCACAACATTCCAGCTCATCTTCTTCGAAAAATACATCTTCTTCGTCATCCTCATCTTCTAGTCATTCTGCTGAATTACCTGATCTTGATAAGGATGCTGATAAAGATTTCGCAATTCTTAAAAGCGTGCTAGAAAACACCGCTTCTGAAAACGGATTTAAAGCCGAAACAAGCCCATTTAGCTCTTCATTTGGTGGGCTTCGTTATAAGAAAGACGATAATAACAAACTTTCTTCAACCAATTGGGATCTTATTGTAAAGGCTGATAAAATCACTGCCACGGAAACTCATGTTGGAGATGGAGAAGAAGCAGAAGACTACAACGCTTCCTTAAAAGTGGCGAATGTTTCATTTGATAAAGACAAATATGGCATTGGCCATCTTGTTAGTGAAAAAGATAGCGAAGCAAAAGTTGTTGATGCTGCTATAAAAACGCTCGCCAAAAATATGTATGCGAACGCATATTTTGCTGGAGATACTCCAGATCGTGTTTATTATGATTTGGATGATAACAATGGCAAAGAAAGCAATTCTGCCCATTTGTTAAGAGCTGCAACTCCGTTCATTTTGGAAGCTCTTGATGAAAACGGATATTCTGTCTATAAAAACGATGATCCAAAGAA
Source organism: Alistipes communis (assembly GCA_963655775.1). Classification (GTDB taxonomy): domain Bacteria; phylum Bacillota_I; class Bacilli_A; order RFN20; family CAG-826; genus UBA4951. The sequence continues at coordinate 14,395 of CAVKFY010000060.1, read as the reverse complement.
TGATGCAACATATGAAATCTTAACGAAAGCATATGTCACAATTTCTGAGAATCAGGATACTGATGAAGACGTCACAACGGTTGCTTCAACCGATTCAAGCGCTGAGGATTCAAGCGAAGATACAGTTGATTGGACAAAATGGTTAAAGATTATTTCTGATGTCATCGAAGTTCTTAATGATAACTTCGCCGATTGCATTGTTTCATCAAGAAAGTCCGATGTTTACACCCTTTCTGCCAAATTTAGCGATAAAGAAGTTACTAAAGCAATTGATGATCTCATTGATAAACTTGATGACGACTTTGAGTTCACCTTCAATATTCCAACTGATGAAGAAGGAAATGAAGGCATCAAGATCACCATCACCAAAGATATGTTAGAAACAATCGCAGGTGAACTCGATAAGGCAATCGAATCTGGTTCATTTGATTACGAAGTTTCATATAACAGCAAATATCTCGTAAATAGCGCTCTTTCTTTCAATTTATCGATCGATGAATCGATTTATGAAAGCCTTTATGGATCTGAAGATGCTGTTACTGAGAATTCTACTGAATCATCTTCTGAAGCTTCTTCTTCAGAAACCACGAATCCAATGATTGGCTTAACAAGCTTCTCGATTGATGCAAAGACTGGTTACTCATATTATGAGAAAGTTCTTGCTGATTCTGATGAGAGCAAACTCAAGGAACATCTTTGGAACTTTGCTAATTTACCAAGCAAAGAGAAACTAGCACAATACCCAGAACAAGCTCTTCCACCAAAGAAAAAGACTACGGAATCTAACTAAGACAAAGGCAATATTAAGGCGACTTAAATAGTCGCCTTTTTCATATCTAAATGAAAAGAAAAAAGCACTCCCGAAGGAGTGCTTCCAATCTTTTCGAAGATTATAACTTTCTGTTGTAGTATTCGATGATTTGTGCGTCGTTGATTTCTTTTGGAAGCTCGTTTCTTTCTGGAAGACGGACGAAGGTTCCTTGGAACTTTTCTGCATCAACTGTGACATAGGCTGGTGTTGCTGGCTTTCCTTCAACGGAAGCTTTGACGACTGCAAGAGGGGATTCCTCTTTGAATCCGATGACGTCACCAACTTTACAAATGTAAGATGGGATGTCAACTTTCTTTCCGTTAACTGTGACGTGTCCGTGGTTAACTAATTGACGGGCACCAGCTCTTGTACGGGAGAAGCCCATACGATAGACAAGGTTATCAAGACGGCTCTCGAGAATACGGAAGAAGGCAGTACCGGTAACTGTTGTCTTATCGGCTTTTGCGATAACGAACAAGCGGCGGAATTGTCTTTCATTCATTCCGTATAATTCTTTGAGCTTTTGTTTCTCAACTAACTGAGCACCATATTCAGATGGTTTTCTCTTGCGGTCTTGACCATGTTGGCCAGGTCCATATGCTCTCTTTTTGAGTTCATCGCCAGTTTCGAGAACGCTAAAACCAAGACGACGGGATTTTTTCCATTTAGATCCAGTGTATTTAGACATGTTATTTATGTCTCCTTTCTTTGCGTTAACAAAGTATAGAGGGCTTTTCCTATTTCTCGGGTGTTGTCTCTTTTCGGTACCGTTAGCTCGGTCTTACTTTTTTTAATGGAACAACGTCAGACAGAAACATAGAAGCCTGCTAGCCTTTACGCACGCATAATTCTAGTTATCGTTATCTCTTTAGTCAAGAAAATAATGCTAAAAAACTTCGTTCTTTCTCTCACGTACACGTGCACTCGTGATATATTATTATTCACGGGGGTTTCCTATGCCAAATTCAGTTATCATTTCTATAATTGTTATCTCAGTAATCGCGCTTATTGCAATTTGCTTCGTACTATATTTTACAATAATTTCTCGTGGGGTTTTAAAGAAACAATCACGCGATGTTATCGGTATTTTTGAAAGAGAACATGCCATTCTTTTTGGTGATATTCAACGTTATATCACCCGTTTAAAAGCAATTTCTGAATTGAACTTACTCTATGTTGATCAATTCACAAAGCGGCAAATGAAATTCAAAGACGTTCGTGATGGGGGAGATGCCAACGCACAAGGGGTTGTTAACTCCTTAAGCGACGCTCTTGAAGCAAGGCATTGGAAAGAAATAAAGATGTTCCTTCCTAGAGCCAAGAAAGAAATCCAAGAATATGCCGATTCTGTTGAAGGATTAAGAAAAGATTTGATTCAGGTATTCTCCGCTGAAGATGAAGTGGTTAAGATCGCTCTTCAGGAGAAAGAGAAATATCGTGCGATCAAACAAAAATATTTCAATGAAGCAGATGATTTAGCCCTCATCTCTGATTCTATCAACATTTTGTTTAAGAAGATTGATGGAGACATTTTACGTGCGGATGAGCAAAAAGATAAAGCCTTATATCAAGAATCAAAAGATTCATACATAAACAAAGTAGATGATCTTCTAAACAAAATAGATAAACTCTTAGACATTTTGCCTAAGACTTGTCTCGAATTAACCTCTGTTTTGCCTGATAAGATTTCTTCTTTAAGAAACAGATATCAAAAGATGATTGGCGAAGGTTATCCTTTGACGCATATTCTTTCTACTAGGGAAATCGACACAATGGAAGAAAACATCAATAAGATGATTGAAAACGTCAAAGTTCTTAATAACAATGGCGTTTCTAAAAATATTGAGACTATCCGTTCTAGAATAGATGCCTATAATGAACAATTCGATAAAGAAGAAGAAGCAAGAAAAGACTTCGAAAGTCGTTATGAAACAATCTACCGCGAGGAAAATCAAGTTCACCAAAACTTCGTTATTCTTTCTAATGGACTAGACACCATCAAAACCTATTACCTTTTAGGCGCAGAAGACCTATCCAAATTCAAAGAAATTAGCCAAAGCATCAATAATGTTTCTTCTTCAAAAACTCTTTTAGATAACTACGTTCATTCGAACTCTGCTCAATTATTCACGGTTTTAGTTGAAAAGATGAATAATTTGGATGAGATGGTCACTAAAGCAAAAGGCGAGCTTACTTCCTTTGAAGATTATTTACATTCCTTAAAGAAAGACTCCGAACAAGCCTCTGTGATGATTAAAGAATATTATGAAAAGAACCGTACTTCCGAAAGTGATGTTCGCTTATTAAATGTTGAAATCTTAAATAAACGTTATGCACCAAAATTTAAGGAAATTTACGATTTAATCGACACTTTATATGCGGACTTAATGAAAATGCCAATTAACGTTAAGAAGGTTAACGAAGAAGTTGCCTCTCTTAGAAACAAAGGAGATAATCTCTTTGCTGAAGTGGAATCTTTGAAAAAAGAAATAAACAACGCAGAAAATGCCATTGTCCACGCTAATAGATATAGAATAAACGATACAGCAACAGACCAGTTAGTCTCACAATCTGAAGCAATGTTCCTCAATGCTTCATACAAAGAATCATATAACGCAGTAAAAGACATTAAAGGTACGGAAACGAGTAATTAACAATGATATATTTTGATAACGCTGCTACGAGCAAACCTAGCAAAGAAGTTTTAAAATGCTTTCTTAATGAAAACACATTAAGTTTTGCTAATCCTTCCTCACGCCATGCTTATGGAAGAGAAGCAAATAGAAGGTTGGATAATGCTAGAAATTCCATCCTTAGAAACCTTGGAATATCTACCTCCCATCGCTTGATTTTCACTTCTGGCGCATCAGAAGGAAACAATCTTGCCATCAAAGGAGTGGCTGAAAACTATTCTCGTCGTGGCAAAAGAATAATCACTAGCCAAGTCGAGCATCCTAGTGTTCTAGAAGTCTTCAAAAGCTTAGAAAAGAAAGGCTTTGATGTTGTTTATTTGCCAGTTAATGAAGCCGGAGAAGTGGAACTTTCTACCTTAGAAGAAGCAATGAATAACGAAACAACCCTTGTTTCAATCATGGCAACAAATAACGAAACTGGTTCAAATAATGACATCGATGGCTTAGCTGACATAGTTCATAAATATCCTAAAGCTTTCTTCCATGTCGATGTAACTCAAGCAATAGGAAAAAGAGAACTTCCATACGATAAGATCGATCTATTCTCTTTTTCTGGACATAAAATCCATGGCTTAAAAGGAACTGGCGCCTTAATCATCAAAAAGAATGTAACTTTAACTCGTCAAATTGATGGAGGAGATCAAGAATATTCTCTTAGGGGAGGAACTGATAACCTTCCAGGAGATGCAAGTCTTGCTTTAGCCTTAGATGAATCAATAAAAAACCTAGATTCAAATATCTCTCACGCCAAAGAAATACAAACATTTCTAAGGAATGAGCTTTCAAAAAATCCAGAAATCATCGTTAATTCCCCTTTGGATTGCTCTCCATTCATCCTAAATTTCTCTTTCAGAAAGAAAAAAGCCTCTGTAATTACTGAAGCCTTATCCCATGAAGAAATATATGTTTCTAGCGTTTCTGCATGTAATAGTAAGGGCGAACCTGTCTCTTATGTCATCGAAGCAATGGGGCTAGGAAAAGAAAGAGCAATGAATTCAGTGAGAATATCTTTCTCAAGCGAAAATACCCTAGAAGAAGCAAAAATCTTCTTAGAAACCCTAAAATCAATACTAGAAAGGACGATAGATAGATGAACTACGACCATTTAATGATTCACTATGGTGAACTTAGCACCAAAGGCGAAAACAAAAGAGCATTCATTAAAGAACTAGGGAAAAATATCCGCCATTCCCTAAAAACATTCGAAAAACTCACTTATTCTACGGATCATGACCACACCTACATCAGCTTAAATGGTGAAGATCCTAAGAAAATAATCCCTCTTCTTCAAGAAGTGGCAGGTATTCAAAGAATCTCTCTTGTCTATAAGAGTGAAAGAGATTTTGAAATCCTTTCGGAAAATGCCTTAAATCTCATAAAGGGAGAGAAAGGCGAGACATTTAAAGTGATTGCTAAAAGAATAGATAAAACCTACCCAAAACGTTCTTTTGATATTGCTTGCGACATTGGCGCACACATCCTTAGAAACACTTCATTAAAGGTGGATGTTCATAATCCAGATATCTCTTTACATGTTGAAATAAGAAAAGATTATGCCTATCTTTATGCCCATTCCTATCCTGGTGCAGGAGGATATCCTCTTGGAATGAATGGCAAGGTAATGATGATGTTATCAGGAGGAATAGATTCCCCTGTTGCAGCTTATCTTTTCCTAAGAAGGGGCATTAGGATTGAATGCATCCATTTTGCTGCTCCGCCATATACCTCAGACGCCGTACTTGATAAACTCAAAGACATATTGGCTCAATTAAATGTTTATCAAGCGGATATCAGATTAAACGTTGTTCCTTTCACAAAGCTTCAACTTGAGATATATAAGAATGTTGATGAACCTTATTGCATAACTCTTATGCGTAGAATGATGTTTAGAATTGCTGATAAACTAGCAAAATCACATCATTGCCTAGGTATAGGAACGGGAGAGTCGGTAGGGCAGGTTGCCTCTCAAACTCTTGATAGTATGATTGCTATTAATGATGTAACCAATTTCCCAATCATTAGACCTTTAGCGGTAACCGATAAATTAGAATGCATATCAATTGCTCAAAAGATAGGAACATTCGATATTTCTGTCCGCCCATTCGAGGATTGTTGCACGATTTTCAAGCCAAAGAAGCCAAAAACAAAACCAAAGATCGATGAATGTGAATATTTCGAAAAACGATTCGATTGGGAGCCTTTAGTTGAAGAGGCTGTCAAAAACGTTTCTGTCATCATTGTAAAAGATGGAGTTTCTACTTTCTACGAACATGATGATATGCAATAA
>CAVKFY010000060.1:0-8594 GCA_963655775.1 Alistipes communis | reverse complement strand
GCCTTTAACTATATCGTTGACTTGCCGCAGCAATAGATTGTTTCTTCATTCTTGTTTTTGTCGAAAGCCCGAAATTTTGCAGACACACCGTTTGCACGATCTTTTTCGCCTTCATCTCCTTATCATCTAGATAATTGCAAAAGCCAACAATCTTGCCTCATGCACACGCCTTCATCCCTTATTTGTACCAATATCTAAATAGAATATCTCTTTTTAGTAGGGCAAAAAGAAAAAAACGCATCCAATCGGATGCGTCGTTTTTTTGGTTAAGAAACTTATTTTTCTAAGGCTTTCTTGGCGATTTCGCAAAGATTTGCAAATCCTGCTTCATCGTGGATAGCCATTTCGCTTAACATCTTTCTGTTAAGACCAGCATTTTCCTTAGAAAGAACGCCAGCTTTTGTTAAGCCATTGATGAACTTGGAATAGGAGATTCCGTTGATTCTGCAACCAGCGTTGATACGTTTGATCCAGAGTTTACGGAAATCGCTCTTACGATCACGGCGTGATGCATAAGCATAGTTATATCCGTGGAGAACTTGTTCTTTAGCTGTCTTAAAGAGAAGGTGTTTGGAACCGAAGTATCCTTCAGCCTTTTTTAAGATTTTCTTACGACGTGCACGTGTTTGAACACTGCCTTTTACTCTTGCCATAGTCTAATATTCTCCTTCCTTATTTAGAAACCCACTCGTTGACCGTCTTTTGATCGTTCTTGCTGAGATAGTAAGCGGTTGCGAGATGCTTTCTTTGTTTTCTTGTTTTGCGTGGGGCTAAGTGACCCATACCTGCGTGATGAACTTTGACTTTACCTGTACCAGTGAATTTGACACGCTTTGCCATGGTACGACTTGTCTTCATTTTTGGCATGATAGTTTCTCCTTCTTATTTTTTCTTAATCGGCATGAGGATTTCCTTATACCATTTACCTTCCCAAAATGGGGCTTTTTCAACACTTGCAATATCCGCGCAGACTTCATTGAATTTCTTCATGACGTCTTCTCCGATTTCAGTGTGAGTCATTTGCCTTCCACGGAAGACAACGCAAACTTCAACACGGTCACCCTTTTCAAAGAACTCACGTGCTTTGCGGGCTTTTGTTTCCAAATCGTGTTGTCCAATCTGTGGGGTAAGCTGAATTTGTTTTAGCTCTTGGACTTTTTGGTTCTTTTTCTTAAGCTTGTCTTGTTTTTGCTTTTCGAAACGAACTTTTCCATAGTTGCAGATGCGGCACACTGGCGGAGTAGCGGTAGGTGCGACGCAATAGAGATCAAGTTGGTAACTCATCGCTAAGCTATTAGCTTCACGAGAAGACATAACTCCAAGCTGTTCTCCTTCAGGACCGATGACGCGAACTTGCGGATAGCGCACGTTCTCGTTGATTGGATCGCGTCTTTTTTCAGGACGGCGATTGTTATTGTTGTTGTAAGGTATAAAAGGTTCCTCCTTCAAGTAACAAAATAGCGTGGCAATTTCCACGCACGCTTACTAATTTGCTTAGTTTTGTAGCGATATGGCCGATTTCCTTTGGAAGTCCGGCGAGTTCGTGGGAACTGCTTTCTACTTTATTAACGGTGATATTATCCGCCTTTTAGGAATTAATGCAACAAAAAAGAGATAAAATGTCGAAAATTCTTTGATTTAAAGAAAAACCCTAGCAAATCCCTTTTGAAGATAAGCTAGAGTTGTCCTATTGCTTATAGCAATTAGTTGGATTCTTTTTTGTCTGTTCCTAAGAAGTTAGCGACTATTTCAACCAACAAGGCAAGGACAGAAACTATCGCAATGCCAAGACGTGGATACACGTTATTTCTATTACCATACATTCCAACGCCAGAGAAGAATTCTGTGATGTCACCGACGCTATTGATGGCTAGTAGAGTGAAAGCCAAACTAATAAAGAAAATGACAAGAATTGGAAGGTATGATCTAACGTATGGGATGCTCCAGAAACAAACAACGCTAATTACAAATGCTGCTAAGAAACTAAGGAATATTCCTGTTACGAAGACTCCAGCTGAGACGGAGAAACAAAGATAATAGATTGTTGCCACAAGTATCAATAATGAATCGATAATATTCAATGTGCTGCCAATTTCATTGGTTTTAAAGAAATCAAGAATCTTTTTCATGTTATTTCTCCTCCTTTTTCTTTCTTAATTGATTTACAACAGCAAGTGTAACGAAGGTACCAGTAAGAACTGCGCTAACAGCGATTGTGGTGTTAAGGGCAATCCTCCAAGCAGGTGTAATGCTAACGAAGCGTGTTGAAGAGCTTAAGCCATTGATCGCGTTAGATCTAGACATTGCGTAGTGGAAGTGCTTAGCGGCATCTTTGACTGCATAGACAAGATTTCCATCATCTGTATCCATGATTTGTTTCTTAAGAAGCGGGATGGAGGCATTGCTATTTAAACAATATGTATCAGAACCAGCGGTTAAGGAGGTTGCGTAGTGAGACATGAAGCCTGTTAATGCGTTATCTGTTCCGTCGGTTTCACAATGTCCTTCGAATTTCCATTCTTTTCTTAAAACGTTGATATTTAAGGCGGATTTGGACGAGGCCCAATCTAAGCCAAGACGGTTGAAGGATTGCATTAAGGAGGTTGCTTTTCCGACCTTTAACGCACCTTCGAAGGCGCGTAAGGAGCCTTCACGGAAAGCTTGTTCGTTGAAGAAGTTGGAAACACCATGACGTTCAAATTCTTGATCGTTGCCAGTGAAGTGTTTAACACCAGCTAATGTGCCCTTCTTTTCCATCGCAGGAACTTCAATTGCGCCAACAATTGCTGTAAGGTTGGCATCTTCAGAACAATATTCGTAGGATCTTCCACCGAATGGAGTTCTATGGAGGTCATATCCGCCATTCCAGATTTCTACTTGTCCGCACCAAAGTCCATCTTCGCCTTCAAGTTCCCCTCTTCTTTCAATCAAATCTTTATTGAAAGTGCAAGTCAAAATCGTTTTTGAAGTATAACGGGTTGAATACATCTTGCCTCCTTCGTATTTACCAGAACCGTATTTTCCCGTTGTATCTTCGTATCCGAATGGATAAAATCCCATTCCGCCATCAACGCCGTCTCCAACAGCTGTTTGTGGTAAAGAGACTGATGTGACAGCATCTCTTCCAGAAGAGCATTCGAGAGTGGACAAAAGCTCATCGAGTGTCATTTGGTTAAGGTATTTGTTCCATGTTTCGTCATCGCTATAATCGACGTCTTTCATGGAAACAAAGGTGTAACCGGCATTTTTGCCTAAATCAGCTGTAGCTTCAGCAACTGTAGGAGCGTTTGCTGGCTTAACATAGGTATCTCCGCCAAGAATTTTGATCATCTTATTATCAGCGGTAACAGAAGTGGCTTTTGTTGGATATGTGCCTTTCCAATCACTTCTAGAAAGATAGGTTCCAGCGTCTTTAACCCAGTAATTAAGATCGCAATCATCAAATTGATTGGTGACAATGATGTCGGAATCAACTGTGCTATTCTTATAGGAAGTTGTATCAATTTGCTTTAAGTCGAAGTGATACGCTTTAGAAGAATCGCCATTAACGCTCTTGCCTTTGATATCAACCATTCCTGTTTTGCCTTTAGCGGCTAAAACATTATTAAGGGCATCATGAGCATTGTCTCCGACTGAGAGATAGTAATCACCTTTGGAAAGGTAATATCCTTTGGCGTTTGTATAGTCATAGGAAGCAAGGAAATAACGTGGGACAGTAACTGTGACTGTTTCATCTTTATTCGCTTCAAGTATGTCGGTCTTGCCGAATCCGACTAATTGGATTGCACTCTTTTCGACTTTATTCTCAACTTCATACTCTTCGTATGGTGTTTGAGCATAAACTTGAACGACTGATTTTCCTTTAACGGAACCGGTGTTTGTAACTTTAACTTTGACCTCGTAATTATCGGTGTCTTTGTTGTATGTTGGATTTCCAACAAGCTCTTGTTTGAAAGTGGTATAGCTTAAGCCATGGCCAAATGGGTAAGAAACTTCGTCTTGGTATTTCCAAGAGGAGGCGTTACCTGTTGCACCAACTTTGTCTGAGGCATTGTATCTATTAAGGACACTATCCTCGTAACGTGTTTCGTAGTATTTGTAACCAACATAGATTCCTTCGGCTTGGAAGGTCATATGTGAAGCGTTTTCATCTTCTAATGAACCATCGCTGTTCTTGTCGACGTTTAATGTTTTATCGATTTCGTCAGCATTAAGATATGCAGGCGTATTATCGATGGAATTTACAACGGCTGGTGAAGAAGTGGAGCTTACTGCATATGTGTCAACCAATCTTCCACTAGGATTTGTGTCTCCTTTAAGGATAGAGGCAACACCTCTCATACCTTGTCCACCAACGCAACCGATGAACATGCAAGAATCAACATCATATTCATCAAGCCAGTTAACTTCGAGTTGAGAAGCGGTGTTTAATAAGACGATGATTTTCTTAAAATGTCCTGCTGCTTTCTCTTCTTTTAACATTTGGAGAATAGCTTTCTCTTCAGGTATTAAGGCCATTGACGATTGATCGGTGTATTTTCCTTCGGCTTTATCGTGAATCAACATATCTGCGGATTCGTGACCTTGTCTAGCTATCATATAGATGGCCGCGTCTTGGTAATCATTTTGCCAAGATGCTTTGATCTCTGAAGAGTAAACTGACATAGGATCTTCGCTATTGGCTGCTGAGCCAAACGTTAAGAAACCCCATGGCATTGACATGCCTCTAACGGTTTTAGAGTTCTTTAAAGCGTTAAATAATGTTTCGTTAACGCCAAAGCCTTCTTTTTCTAAAGCTTCCTTAAGATCTGGTGCGTAGCCTGCGTTTGGACGAGAACCAGCGGAAACTCCGTACAAGAGGGGCTGAACTTGCGCATGCCCAAAGAGGGAAACTTTTCTTTCTGTGCTTTTTAATGGAAGAGCATTGTTGTCGTTTTTCATCAAAACGGCGCCCTCTTTCATTTCGTTGATTGTTTGTTCAAAACCAGCTTCAACCAATTTCTTTTGGTTTGCTTCGTTTTTTTCGCCGAATTCACTCTTGAAATACTCGGTGTCTTCATTCTGATCTTTAACGGTGATTTGTTTAACCGTTTCGGCATGTAAGGTGTTGTTGATCAACTTCTCATATTTATTAGCTAATTGGGAACCAACGCTAGTAAAAGTAAGGACGAAAGTTGATATTCCACCCAAACCTAACCACAATTTTTTCCTTTTCATTTTTACCTCCTTGTTGTTAGATGACACCAAGAAGATAACAAAAGAAATGTAAGCGCTTAAGTGACTAAACGAGAAGTATCAAAACGACAACATAAATTGTCATTAACGTCTTTTTTCTTTATCGGAAAAAACAGATTTTCAAAGTAAATATGCCATCTTTTTTCGAGAGGGATATTTTGCCGCCATATTGTTCAACAATCTGTTTTATCGAAAGAAGGCCAAAGCCATGATTGAAACGATCAGCCTTATGCGAATCAAAGTCATCTGGACCAGAATAATAATTGGTCTCCTTAATTGTTATGACTCCTTTTTCTTTAAAAACGATAAGAGAAATCAAACGTTGATTTTCGTTTTCTAAAAGAATGGCGCTTTCATAGGCATTATCTAAAATGTTGCCAAAAAGTGAATATATTTCTTCGTTTTTTAGGAATGAAAGAAGTTCTCCATCCGCCATACATGTAAGATTTATGTTCTGTTTTTGACAACGTAAAGAAATTTTAGAAAGAACAATATCGAGCGCTTCGTTCCCTGTGTGGAATATCGAATCATAGGCTTTGACAATAGATAAAAGACTATTGCCATATTCCTTTTCTAAAGGAAGACCATCTTCTAATTGATGGTGTAAATCATGGGCTTTGATGTTTAACTTATCAATGATATCTTTATCGAGTTGATATTGTTTTTTCTGTTCCTCGATTAGTTTTTTATTCGCGGCATTTTCGAGTTGAGCACTTTTATATTGAATAAGTTGATTTTCCAATAATAAGCCTAGAAAAGCAATGATTGCAGAAAGAAGGGAAAAGAGAATCATTGTTATTTTATTTGAGGGTATAGCAGTGGCAAAAGGCATGGCATATATTGCAACCATGACAACCAAAGAAGCCAATATAAATTGTCTCTTCTCATCGATTCTAATCGCTTGTTTGCCAACCTTACGTAAATATATGAGGTAGATGGAATATACAATCGCATAAAGGGCGAGATTTATGACAAAATCAAGAATCTGGCTATCAAAAGAGATGATTTTATAGATTGCATTACTAATTTGCTGAGAACAATGTTGTAAGCAAATAGCACATACAAGGCAATAAGTGTATTGGCTAAGAGTGGATTTGAAACAAACAACAAGAAGAACAAAAGCCAGTAAGAAATTGATTGTTGAACTCAAAACTCTAAAGAGAGTGAACAAATATATATTGTCCCATTTTGAGGCGAGGCAATCTACAAGACCATAATAGATAAAAAAGTCGCATACGATAAATATTAAGGATAAAACAATAATATAAACGAGAGCGTGTTTGCGTTTATTTAAGCGTTTTCCAGTTAAGAAAATCCCAAGGTACAAAAACAAAGGATAGGAAATTAAGCCATAGACATAGAAGAAGTTCATAATTTTTGGAAATACGTTTCAAAAGAATGCAAGAAATCTCTTTTTCTTGGTCGAGAGATTTTTAATCTTTCTTCACCGATAATGACATCATCTCCTGCAATAGAAGAAATTTGCGCCAAATTGATTAGATAGCAGGAATTGCAACGAACAAAGGTTTCTTTTGGAAGAGATTTCTCAGAAATGCCCAATGTTCCGTAAACTCTATAAATATTCCCATCTTCCATATGATAATAGATATCATGCGAATGACTTTCGACATATAAAATCTCTTCAACAACGATTACGACCTTGCTAGAAGAAGATAGATTTAATATCAAATTGTGTTTTTCATGAGAATTGAGTAGAGGCATCAATTCTTTCATTTTAAGATAAAAACCTTCGTAATTAAGAGGCTTTATCATGTAATCATAGGCGTGAATCGAATAACCTTTAATCGCATATTGAGCTAAATTCGTGACAAAAATAATAATGGAATTTTTGTTGATTTTCCTTAATTCTTTGCCTGTTTCTAAGCCGTTTAAACCCGGCATCTCGATATCAAGAAAAATAAGATCGAATTTAGTCTGCCTACATGCCTCTAAAAAAGATGTTCCGGTATGAAATTCATAATATTTGAAACAGACTTTTTCTTTTTCACTAAACGTTTCTAAAAAAGATAAGAGAGATTCTCTTGCGTTTTCTTCATCATCTACGATTGCAATATTAAACACTTCTTGTTCTCCGTAATGGCTTTTTACAACTTTGTTGCTGTCTAATTATAATACTTCGCTTAATTTTTGTGAAAACTCATCAGGCTATTTGTTTTCTAAAAGGCTCCTAAAAATACAATGTAAGCCATATTATTCATTCATGTAGATAAGAATGTTACTATCTTTACATGAAAACACTCATAAAGGTTTTAAAACGTTAGCCATCATTCCTAGTATTCATTCTCTCTCTATATTGATCGCAGTCTTTTATGAGGTGAAGTGGTACTCATACATACTAATTGTCCTTATTTTCGTTTGTTATTATATATTTACATTTTTCTTTAAGAAAAGATCGATAAGAACAACTGCATTAATGGTTACATTTCTCTTATCCTTTTACACAAGACCAGATTTAAGAACTTCTTTAGCAGACAACTCTATAAATAACGGTATGAAGTTATATAACAATCTATATTATAAAATTCATGGATACACGATGTTTTCTTCATCCCTTTCTTATCAACACGAGCCATATAAAGAAGGAAGTTGGAATCCACCTAACGGCTATAGCAATGCGAAAGTTAAATTATCTAACTGCAATGCTTATCTCTTAAAGAGAAAAGAGACAAAGAAAAATCATCTATAAAATCCATGGCGGGGGATATGTTTCAACATTTAGCGATAACTATAACGATATGGCAATAAGATATTCAGCACTTTATGATGGCGCGTTTGTTTTCTCGATAGATTATCGAACAGCGCCAAAATACATGTATCCATGCGCTTTAGAAGATGCTATTGAAGGATATCAATATCTTCGAAAAGAACGATTTGAAGCAAAAGATATCGTTGTTGCAGGGGATTCTGCCGGAGGAGGACTTTCTTTATCGCTCACATTATATTTAAGAGACCATAATTTTCCTTTGCCTAAATGCCTTATTCTTTCTTCTCCTGCGACCGATCTAACTGGATCAGGTAAATCACGAATTGAAAAGATAACATCCGATCCAATGTTTGGCGCGCCAAGCCTAGAAGAAGGAATCAAAAACCCTTTAAATCTTCCATACGCAAAGGAAGAAGAATTAAAAGATCCATACGTTTCCCCGGCTTTTGGAGATTATAAAGGCATGCCACCGATGTTAATTCAAACTGGAGAGAACGAAATTCTTCTTTCTGATTCTGATATGGTTTATGAAAAAACCTCTCAAGCAGGGGGTGAATATTAAATACATAACCTATACTGGAATGTATCATGCTTTCTATCTTGTAACACCAAATATTCGAGAATCTAAAACCGC
>CAVKFY010000059.1:0-5810 GCA_963655775.1 Alistipes communis | reverse complement strand
GTCTCGTTAATTAATGACATGCCAGGCTATCTAACGATCAGCCATTATGTTGGCATAGTCTCATCAGAAGATGACAACTACTCCCCCAAGCGAACTAAGTTTAGTTATTGAAACATATGTTAGTCAATTCTAATAATTATATTTTTCTTGGAATTAGTGCTTTATCTTTGTAAAAATAAAACAATACTTATCCTTATAAAAAACGATCAGGGCGAAAAAACATAAAAATTATACGATTTCGCCCGGATTGTATCTTACGTGCATCTTTCAAAAGGTTTTTCAGCCAAACAGCTGCAATGAAAACTGGCTTTTACTTGGGCTTTTTAGTCTGCATTAACGATAAATAATATTTACTCATATTCGGATGGTTTGTAATCGTAAAAACACATATTTCTTTCAAAACACCGAAAATAAAAGTTTCAAAACACCGAAAATAAAAGTTTCAAAACACCGAAAATGAATGTTTCAAAACACCGAAAATCATTGTTTGATAACGATTTACACTATAAAATAAAGCAAAAGGAGAGATTGATAATGAAGGATTATGTGAATAGAACTATAGAGCCATATTTTCAAAGAAAACTAAATTCATCGGGCTGTGTTTTGGTTAGCGGCCCTAAGTTTTGTGGCAAAACAACTATGTGCCAGCATTATGCAAAATCTACAATCTCTTTGAAGACGACAAATGCTATTTTGTTGGCTTCTTCTGACCCACATTCGACTTTGGCTGGAAAAACTCCGCACTTAATTGATGAATGGCAAAAAGTCCCAGAGATATGGAATTTAATAAGAGACGATTTGGACAACGATTATCAATTTGGCAAATATATACTCACGGGAAGTACTACTCCTGTCGACCCCTCTAAAATTCAACATTCAGGGGCGGGAAGAATCACGACGTTAACGTTGAAACCTTTTACTCTGTGGGAGTCAAAAGATTCGACAGGAGAGATATCACTTAGTGAGCTTTTTACTGATTTAAAATTTAAAACAATATATGAAGAAGATAACCCGATGACTCTTTCAAGAATTGCCTATCTTGTCTGTAGAGGAGGATGGCCAATTTCTCTTAAAGCACCAGAAGAATACGCCATTGACGTTACTACAAATTATTATGATGGATTATTTACGGTTGAAGATGAGAATGATGAATTTGCTTTGTTTTTAAAGAACAAAAACGTTGAGTTGTTAAAACTAATACTTAAATGCTATGCGAGAAACATCTCAACGGAAGCAAAGAAAACAACGATGATTAGCGAGATATTGGATTCAGGCATCCGCTCGAAACTTGATGAAGACACTTTCGATTCTTACGTAAAATTATTAAAGGATTTATATATAGTCTACGATATGTCCGCATGGAATCTAAATCTTAGATCATCTATTGCTGTAAGAACTGCACCAACCCATCATTTCATCGATACATCAATTGCTACTTCTTCTTTGGACATAACCCCAGATGATTTGTTAAACGACATAAGATCGTTTGGCCTATTTTTTGAAGATATGGCTATACGTGATTTATCGGTTTATGCCGAATCAATTGGGGGAAAATTGAAACATTATCGCGACAGTTCTGGCCAAGAGGTTGATACTATTATTGAAACGAAAAATGGTGATTATTGCGCGATTGAAATTAAGATTTATAGTGAAAAAAACGTAAAAGATGGTATCAGTTCCTTGAATCGATTCCAAAAGAAAATGGAAAGCAGTGGAAACAAACTACCTAGATTTAAGATGGTTTTGACAAGCCATGGAGGATGCTACATGACAGAGGATGGAATATATATTGTCCCAATTTCTGTTCTTAAGAATTGATTTCGTTCAAAAGATAAGTCGTTTTTATTTTTAAAAATTAAAAAATCCATAGAAAAAAGGCCCTGAATTTATTTCAGAGCCTATTTAACAAACAGTTATTTAAGGTTATAAATTGTTGTATTTGCTAATGTAAGGAATGTGAAGAAGATTGTATTAAGGAAGACGCCACTCCAAAGGTTGCCAGTCTTCTCTAAACTACGGCGTTGATAGACCGCTAACCCTGCAAGAGTGATGATAAGACCTTGGACTAAGATGCCATCGAGAGCACAGTTGACAAATGGTGCTGTTCCTGTCGTATAAAGAACGCCATATTGATAAAGAAGGAATAAAGCAGAAGGTGCGACTTCTAATCCGACTGCAATTAAGTCCGCTTTCCAACCTTTCTTTCCGGCCGTTCCAACCGCAATGGAAATTCCAGCACAGAAATAGAAAAGGAAGAAGAAAGGCAGATAACGAAGAGCAGAAACAAAGGCTGAGGCGTTAACTGTTTTAACTGCATAAGTGTAAACACGGAAATCAGAGTTGAAGATGAGTTGAATTAACCAAGTGAATCCACAAATAACACCTGATATAACAATTGCTTTAAGTAAGGAAATGCCAACAGATTTCCAAGATGCTTTCAAACCAAGATGAGCATATGTTCTATTTGGATTGAGGAAGAAATGAGAAATAAGAGCAAAGATCAAAGCGAATAATCCTGATGCCATGGCCCAATAGGCAATCGAGTTGATAGATGGAGCATTGAAATATCTATTTGTTGAATTGAGGATGTAGTTTGTGCCGTCATTAAGTAACCAACGGAGGAAGAAGGCGACAAGAGCAATAAGTAAGGACCCTCCGGCTGGACGAACCAATTTAAGAGAACTTTCTTTCTTATCGATAGCCTTAAACACTATTGCAACAATTCCAAGGATTATAGCAATGCCAATTCCTGAATACATGATAACATCCATCATTGTTGTCATTGTTGCAATCTGTGTTGGATATGAACCAGGAGCTAAGAATGCCGGAATCATGAACATCGAAAGAATTAACGAGAACAATGTGAACACCGTGCCAATGGCCTTTTGTGGTTTTGATGGAGGTTCGACTGCAGGAATTAAGGATGCTTCGGTATTAGCCAAACGGAAGAACGGCACATCAGATAAACCAAGCAAGCCGAATAGAACGGTTGCTAAAATCGCAATTAATCCTAAGCAAGTGAAGACCTCTTTTAACCACCAAATTTGTTTCGAACCGTTTTTGATGGTCACGTAATTGCTAAGATCTTTTAAGCCTGCAAGTTTTGTTTGATGTTCAAAACCATGATTGAAGAAATCGATGATACAACTTGTCGCTTCTGGAGACCAGGTGTTATATGGGTGGTCACCTGCGACTTTGTAGATGATACGTTCGCCATAATTAGCGGACAAATCAGTGTATTCGTCTTTAAGAGCAGTATTTGTGTCTGGATCAACTTGATAGAACTTTCCTGATTCTCCAGCAGAGGTTAAACCAAGCATTGAATATCCAACTTTGTCTTTGGCATAGTCTTTTTCGGTGACTGTACCTTCGCTATTGCCAGAGTTGTCAAAGAAAAATTCATCATATTGTCCTTGAAGAGCACCGCATGTTCTTGATTTGTATGTGGCATAAGTGGAGGCATATGCTCCTCCGCTATAAGCTTGAACATAGAAATCGACATAACGGAAATCTGCGCCTTGGGCAAGGGCAGTAACGACTTTTGGTTTGCTATAGACACCCATATCGATGTTGAGCTGATCCCAAGCAACGGCAATCTCGCTAGAGAATCCGCCCATTGAGTGACCAGATAATCCTACCATCGCTCTGCCATCTGATGTTTTTAAAACGTATTTTTGGGCATTAAGATATTCCATCGCATCATAGGCAGACCAAACATAGAAATTAAATTGAGATGGCGTATCCCAAGTAGAATCTCCATGATCATATTGGTCATAAGCCATAACAACATAGCCTCTTCTAGCGAGTTCTAACGCTACGCCAGATTCGAATTCCTTGCTGTTAAGGTAGCCATGTGTTAAGGCGATGGCTGGCGCTGGATGAGATTCATCCACGCCTTTTGGGATGTAGAGGTCATAAGCCATTTTAGCATTGACCATGCCATCTTTCTTTTCCCCAATGCTCAAGCGGAATGGCTTGACTGTTGCTGATTCATAGGTCTTTGAATACAGCGTGTCCATATCGGCAACGCCACTAGTTACCTTTACGGAATACCCACTGGTATTTACAAGTTGAGCGCCAAAACTCATCAAGAGAGCCGACACTAATGTGCATGAACAAATACCAAGAGGATTTTTGAAAAAGCGTTTTACTTTTTCGTTCATTTTTGTTGTTCCTTTCTGGATGTAAGCGGTTACACCCGTTTTACCGATTATAGAATTTTCAGAAAATTTTGAAAAGAGTATAAATAAATTTTCTTTGTAAAAATGTTTTTGAATTCATTACGTTTTGAGCGAATAGTCGAAAAAAACATGATCATGGGAATAGTGCTATAGAAAATTGCCCAGATTCAAAATATATTGATGGAGTAGCAGAAAAGGGTCTACGAAAGCGTTTTTTTCGTATTGAAATGAATTTTATGGTACCTAAAAACCTTCAATAATTTCCATATGTTTCTTTGCGTGTTAAAATAAATCAACAAACAAGTTCCTACACATGATTACTATCGCGATTATTGAAGATGAAATGCAGTGGCAAGATACCTTAAAAAGCTACTTAGAAAAGTTTTTGGGACAAAAAAACGCTTTATATGAAGTTAAGATTTTTTCCGATGGAGAAGATTTTCTTTCTTCGTTAAATAAAGGTGAATATGACCTCATTTTCATGGATATCGATTTCGGAAAAGATAAGATGATTGGCACCGAAGTTAGCAAAAGACTTAGAGAAATTGATGATGAGGCAGTCCTTATTTTCGTAACGAATCTCGCTCAATATGCGATTGAAGGTTATTCAGTAGATGCCCTTGATTTCATCGTTAAGCCCTTAGTATATGACCCATTTAGAATGAAAATGGAAAGAGCGTATAAAATCATTAACTCCAGAGTCAAGGAACAACATGTTCTAATATCCGTAGAAAAAGCCTCAAAGAAAATCTTAGCCAAAGACGTATATTATGTGGAAATTGCTAACCATGACCTTTTCTATCACACAAAAGATCATGAATACAAAGTTAGATCTTCCTTGAAAAACGCTATGGAACAATTAAATGGCCTATCCTTTGCTCAATGCAATAGTTGTTATTTAGTTAATCTCGAGCACGTTGAACGTGTGGAAAAGGACATGGTTATCCTTAGTAATGGCGATAATTTAAAAATGCCAAGAACCAGAAGGAAAGAATTCCTTAAGGCCTTGGGCGACTATTTATCTGGTTTGAGGAAATAAAATGTTCTTTGGTGAGATTAATAGAATCAATCTTCAGCTTGTTTTGGAAGTTTGCTTAGCAAGCTTGCTTATTGCCTACCCCGTATTCGATAGAAAAGAACATTTCGTTGTTAAATTCATCCTTTCTATCGTTGTTTTTTGTGTGCTTGGCTATTTCTTTCCTGCCGCTTATTACACTGAGGAATATGGCCTGACGATTTTATATTGGACGTTCATGTATACGTGCTTATTGTTTTTTGCAATTCCTGGATTGTTACTGTGTTTTAAGATGAATTTGCTTAACGCTTTGCTTGTTGCTTTAACAAGTTATCTTTTGCATCACATCAATAACATTCTTGCTGATTCGATGAACACCGCAATTCAAATATATACGCCAATTTCTGAAAATCAGGTGTTAAGCAATGTCATTTCCTACACTGTTGAGGCCATTTGTCTTGTTCTAACCTATGCTATTTTCTATTATTTTTATTCCGAGCAAAGAAAGGAAAATTTAAAATTCGTTTATAATAGTACTCAACTCGTTTTCTTCGGTTCTATCGTTGTCGCTTTCACAATTGTCATTTCCAGTGCATTGAGAGTCTGCTATTTCC
>CAVKFY010000058.1:0-3879 GCA_963655775.1 Alistipes communis | reverse complement strand
CCATTCATCCCCATTAGATTTTGGAGAGCCTTAATTATTTGCTCTTTTCTTCTTTTGCAATGACTTGCTTTCCATCATAGTATCCGCAAGATGGGCAAACCTTGTGAGGTTGGATCATTGCACCGCAATGTGGGCACTCAACTAATGTTGGATATTTTAAATAGAAATGAGTTCTTCTTAATCTTTTTCTTGTTTTCGAAGTTCTTCTTTGTGGTACTGCCATATCAATTAATCTCCTTTTTTTAAAGCGTGCAATATTATATGGAAAGTCAAGTTTGAGTCAATGTTAATTTAGACAATGTCAAAATAAATTCATATTCATTCGACCGTTACTACACTTTAAATATTAATCAGCGGCATTTTCTTTTGAATAGATAATCTTTACAATTTGGCCATGCATATCGATATTAGAAGGGATTTTAACAAGAAGGAAATTTGAAGTATGTCCGTAGCAAAACCCCTTCTTTTGATCGTAATCTTCCATCAAGACTTCTACTTCTTTACCATAAAATAAAGATCTATATTCTTCTCTTAGTTTCTTGGATTCTTCGATAAAAGCTGCATTTCTTTCCTTTTTGATGTCGGCAGGAAGGTCTTGTAAAGTATAAGCATAGGTTCCTTTACGTGGGGAGTATGGGAAAGCGTGGATTTCAGCCAATTTACATTTCTTGACGAATTCTAAGCTTTCTTTGAATTCTTCTTCGCTTTCGTTTGGGAAACCTGATATTACATCTGTTGTAATGGCAATATCTGGTCTGATTTTTCTGATTTGCTCAAGCTTTTCGTAATATTCTTCCGCATTATAAGGCCTTTTCATCCTAGAAAGAACTCGTGACGAACCACTTTGTAAAGATAGATGCAAATGTGAAGCGAAAGAAGGAAAATCTCTAATTACATTCAAAAACGAATCATCGATTTCTGATGGGTTAAGACTAGATACTCTTAATCTATATAAAGTAGGATTATCGGATAGAATATCGCGTAATAAATCTCCTAAACGATAGGCTCCATCATCCAAATCAAGACCATAAAAGCCGATTTCAATACCTGTTATAACAATTTCTTTATAGCCTTTTTCAACTAGGAGTTTTGCTTCCCTTAAAACGTCTTCTCTAGACCTACTACGAGAATTTCCTCTAACAAAAGGAATTAAGCAGTATGAGCAAAAATAATTGCAACCATCCTGTATTTTTAAGTAGGCTCTTGTGTTATTTGGCAAGGCAAAAGAACCGTATTCTTCGTATTTTTCATGTCTATTATTAACATCGACAAGAATAATCTGCTTCCTATCTTTTTGGAATGCTTCAATTAAGGAAGGAATTTCTTTTCTATGAGAGGTACCTAAAACAATATCTGCGCCAATGTTTTGTGCTTCGGCGTAATTCTTTTGTGAATAACAACCCATAACAACGAGGATAGCTTCTGGGGAAAGTCGTCTGAATTTACGGATATGCTGTCTAGACTTTTGATCGGCGGTCGCTGTGACTGAACATGTATTAATAACGATTAAATCGCAGTTTTCTGGAGTTTTTGCCTCCATATCTCCTCTTTTTAGAAGAGCTTCGCGTAATAAATCGTTTTCGTATGAGTTAACCTTGCAACCAAGGGAAAATAAATAAAACAGCATCTTTTTAACCTCTTTGCCTTTTAGACCAGCTTTTCTTAATTTTTTCGAAAAGAGTCTCTGAAATTAAGCCGTTATCAAATAAAGTCTGAACGAGCATCTCTTTGTTGTTAGAAAAATAGGCATCAACTACCGTTTTGATTCTTGGCATTAAATGATTTAAGAGAGGATGTTTTAAATCTTTGTCAAACAAGCAAACCTTTGCGTCAAGCCTCCCTTCGTCATTAACGAAATATATCGTTTTAGCATCATAATCGTAAAAAGCCGCACAATCAGGTGTTTTATCTATCAAAACCAATCGCGTGAAATAAGAAATAAATATTTCATAGCCATAATAATCAAACGGATCAATTAAGGCCGCTTCGTATTGTTTGAATATTTTTTTGTATGGCATTTCCCCTAGACGAGAGAAGTTTTTACTATAGATCATCGATATGGACAAGGCAAAAATAGGAACATAATTTTTCTCACCCTTAAAAACAAGGTAAGGAAGACCCAATAATCCGTTTTCCATGTATTCGTTTAAAGATATTGCAGGAGAAAAATAATTCTTTTCATATTTCTTAAATAATTTCTCGATGGATTCTTTATTTTCTAGCGCCCTTAATATGATGTTTCCACGAACGATTCCAAAAGAATCAGAAGAATCTGCGAGATAAGAATAACTTTCGAGCTCGTTTAAACGATAACGATTCTCGTCATAATAGATTTGTTCCGGTGATTTTTTGAAGTTGGTCGGTGCTTGAGCTTCCTCTAAAATATCGTAAATGCTCATTTTTCTTCCTCTAACAAAGAAAATACGCTTGCTAAATATATGGAAGCAGTCTCTGCTCTTAGGATTCTTCTTCCTAAAGATAAGGTTACAAAGCCAGAATCCATGGCGTTTTGAACCTCATTTGGAGAGAACCCTCCTTCAGGACCAACAAGGACCAAAGCTTTATCGTCTTTATTTAAGGCTTTAAGCTCGCTAGGTAAATTAAACGTACCATCAGAAAGATTTTCATAGGCGATAAAACGTTTGTCCGCAGCATATTTCAAGGCATCTTTATAGTTCATGATAGGAAAAACCTCAGGAGTAAAGAGCCTTTTTGATTGGCTCGATGCGCCATTAACAATCTTTTGAAAACGTTCTTGTCTTTTCTTTCTTTCTTTATCATCAAGTCTGATGATTGTTCTTTCGGAAACAAAAGGCAAGAATGCATAGGCTCCTAATTCGGTGCCTTTCATCAAAACTAATTCGTCATGTCCTCCTTTAAGCAAGGAAAAACCGATGATTAATTTCACCCCAAGTTCAGTATCTCTACTAATATGTTCAACCACTTTTATTTCTAGCGGATTTATTTTTTTGATTTGGGCTAAATAAAGTTCGCCTTCATCAACAGCTTCGACTTTTTCTCCGACTTTAGCGCGCATGACGTTCAAAAGATGGTGTTCGTCATCTTTTGCTAAAAACACCATATCATTTTGAATTTTGGCGAAAAAACGTTCCATCTTTATCTAAGGAAAACACCGTTTGCATCGGCTAAAGAATCGTTTTTAAAATAACGTACAGAAGCAAAAAGATAGAAGACAAAGCAAAAAGCAAATGGCAATACAAAAGCCAATGCATTTTTTAATGGATCAACGAATAAGAAAAGCAAAGCACCTACGCCACCAACTAGCGCTAAGGTGATCAACAATTCGATTACAGCTTTTTTAGTGAAGCCTAAATAGAAATTATGGGCGCCAAAAGAGCCTAAAAGTGCACATAAAAACCCTGTGGCTTTCTTAGATTTTGATTTATAGAGCTTATCATCGGTAGAAGTTGCTTTGATGAATAAGGTTACATCTTTTGTTTGGTAATTATCTTCAATTGGATTTTCTGTTCCACAGAATGGACATATATCTTTATCGAACTTTGAAATAGTTCTATGACAGTTTTTACAGATCGGCATAATAAAACCCCCTTAAATAGTATTATTTAATGAGTGATTTTTAAAGAAAAAATCGCCTCAAATGAGACGATTATTTTTTAAATGGGCTCTTCCACCAACTTTTCTTTTTGCTCGCTTCCTCTTTTTGGAATTGAGTCAAGAGATCTTTTTGCGTTTTACTTAAGTCTGTTGGTGTATGAAGCTTCACATGTAAGTAATGGTCACCAGGCTTTCCTGAACGAAGATCTTTAACTCCTTGTCCACGAAGCTTTAGGATTGCATCTGGTTGAGTTCCTGCTGGAATATCAACAGTTACAATTCCATAAACTGTTTCAATGTCGA
>CAVKFY010000057.1:0-33627 GCA_963655775.1 Alistipes communis | reverse complement strand
GAATAGAGGTGCTAAGAACACATCCTCCGTATTTGGTATAAAAAGATGGAATATCACTTCCGCCCCCGCAGAAGCTAACTCTAAATGGTGCACGAGAAACTATCATAAATCATCCTTATTGCTTTTTCGGAAACATTTTACCACGTTTACATATCTTTTTATGTGTTAAAATTCCCTTGGAGTTAGTAATAATGAATAGAAATGTCCTTACTATAGATTTTGGAACACAAAGTGTCCGAGTTGCAATATTTGATAGAGATGGCAATGAGCTTGCCATGGAGAAAGAAAAATACAACCCACCGTATTTTTCTTCTAAGCCAAATTTTGCTGAGCAAAACCCTGAACTTTATTATCAAGCTTTATGTAATTGCAGCAATAAATTAGTAAAAGAACATCCCGATTTGCTTAAAACTGTCGCAGGGGCTTCTTTAACCACATTCCGTGATTCTGCTGTCTTGCTTGATAAAGATAGAAACGTTATTCGACCAATGATTCTTTGGCTTGATCAAAGAACTGCAGAATGTAACAAGCCTCTTCCATTCCTTCATAGAGCGGCATTTAAGCTTGTTGGAATGAGTGACACGATTACTTTGAATAGAAAACGTTCTGTCTCTAATTGGCTTATTGAAAATGAACCAGATAATTGGGCTAAAGTAGATAAATATGTGAATATTTCTACCTATTTTATTTATCGTCTTACTGGGGAATTAAAAGATTCCGCATCGGATTTTGCTGGTCACTATCCAATCGATTTCAAAAAGAAGAAATGGTATAGCAATCCAACAAAACATATGAAAGGACAAATATTCTCTATTGAAAAGAGAATGCTTGCAGAGATTGTTCCTGAAGGTTCCTTGATTGGTGAAATAACATCTAAGGCAAGCGAAGAAACTGGTCTGCCGGTTGGCTTAAAAATCTATGCCTGTGGCTCAGATAAATCTTGTGAAACATTAGGCCTTGGCGTTCTTGATGATGAAAAGGCGGCAATATCTTACGGAACAGCATCAACTGTTGAAACAACAAGAAGACGTTATACTGAATCAGAAACATTCCTTCCTGGCTATGCCGCTTGCATTCCTAATTATTACAATATGGATGTCCAAATCTATCGTGGATATTGGATGATCAATTGGTTCTTAAAAGAATTTGGCGGAAAGCAAGTTGATGATATTGTTATCTCAGATGTTTCTGCGGACGACTTCAATAAGAAACTAAAAGATGTTCCACCAGGAAGTGATGGTCTTGTCCTTCAACCATATTGGGGTCCTGGCCTTGCTAGACCTTTAGCTAAAGGGGCGATAATTGGCTTCTCTGATGCCATAACTCAAGAACATTTCTATCGTGCCATCATTGAAGGAATTGCTTATGCACTTCGCGAAGGATTAGAACATTTCGAACACAAGATCCATCATTCAATAAAAGAGATTCGTATCAGTGGTGGAGGTTCTCAATCTGATGAGATTTGTCAAATCACTGCAGACATTATGGGTAAGCCTGTCTCCAGGGTTCAAACCTTCGAGACTTCTTCTCTTGGTGCGGCTATGGCAACATTCTTAGCAATAGGAGAATTCTCTTCTCCTTCAGAAGCAGTTTCTAACATGGTTCACGAAGGAAAGAAATTCATGCCAGATGAGAAAACTCATAAGATTTATAACTATCTATTCGAACATGCTTATAAAGAGATGTATCCAAATTTAAAAGGCATCTACAAAGACATTAAAAAGTTCAATCATTATCAAGAAAAAAATCTTAAAAAATGAAAAAAATAACCGCAAATCGCGGTTATTTTTCGTTTAGCTTTCTAATTAACTCTTTCTTTTCTTCTGGAAGATCAACGATGTCAAATGAAGGTTTTGCTAGTAAATAACCTTGGACATAATCTACGCCAATGTCTTTTACTACCTTAAGTTCTTCGACTGTTTCTACCGATTCTGCAACGACCTTAATGTGGTTAACAGAACAGTAGGAGATAATAGATTTAGCAAGAATTAATTTCTTCTCGTCTTTATCAATGTTTCTGATGATTGAACCTTCGATTTTTATATATCGAGGAGAGTAATCAAGAATCATACTAATATTGTTAAAGCCTGTTCCATAATCATCAATCGCATAACGTATATGATAATCATCAAAGATATCTGTTTTTCTCTTGATGACAGAGTTCTCACCAAAGTCTTCTTCGATGATTTCAATTACAATACGATCAAGATATTGTCCATATTTATCAATGAACTTAATTACGTCTTCATCAGTTAGAGACTGGCTAGAGATGGAATTGAAGAAGAGTCTTTTTGTTTTATTTGTTGCAAAGAATTTCTCTGGTGACATAAACGCGGTCATTGCCTCAATTTCATAAAGCTTATTGAATCTCTTTGCTGCATTAAGAACTGTTAAAGGAGAGAGATTATCGACCTTTGGTCTCATTAATGCTTCATAACCTAATATTTCTCCTGTATGGATATCAACGATTGGCTGATAGGCAAAATCGATTAATTTCTCATCGATGATCTTGTTTAAATCCTGATATAAGAGAGTTTCATTTTGGTAAGACGTTTTTGCATTATTGTCAAAACGACGGATGTTATTCTTGCCAGATGTTTTTGCAAGATACATCGCAAAGTCTGCTTTCTTGCTTAACTCCTTATAATCCATTCCAGGTTGATATTCACATATACCAATACTTAAAGAGATGAATATGCGAGCGTCCTTAACGAGTAGATATTCTTCTCTTAGTTTTTGCAATTTCTCAATCAATAAATCTTCATCTCCATCTTTCTTGTCGTATAGGTATAAGATGAATTCATCACCAGAAACGTGACAGACATAAAGATTGGAGAAATCTTTTTTGAGACTACCTAAGTATGAGCCAATTTTCTTTAAATACTCATCGCCAAAATCATGGCCGTATTGGTCATTGATGTATTTCAATGAATCAACGTCCATCATGAATATGGATGCAGGACTTTGCGTTTCGATAAGTTCATTTACACGTGAAGCAAAACCACGACGATTTAATAAGCCTGTAAGCAAATCGAAGTCCCTTTCATGGATGATTTTTTCTTTTTCTTCAAAATCTTTTGTTTGATCGATTAAGGTTCCAACCGCACCGGTATCTTGTGCGATGATTTTCATTTGGAGATATTTTCCGTTTATTAAGAAGGTTATTTCACCAGAAGATTCACAAATGGAAAGATCCAATTTTTCGTATGTTGAAGAAACAACTTTATCTTCCAAGGAAGAAAGTAATTCAATGAATTTTTCTAAGCTTAAAACTTCATCTTTGTAGTCTAGTCCAAGCATTTCAAAGAATTGAACTGTAACGGATACAGAATTGTCTTCTTTGGAGTAGTCTGAAAGAGCAATTTGCATACTTGAATCTTGAATGATTCGATTCAATTTGTTGTTTAAGGAAACGTTCTTTTTAGAGAAACTATTGATCTGAGTTATGAGTGTGTCTACTTCGGTGATATTTGTCTTTGGAATGTTATGAATGTTGTTCTCATTAAGATTAGAAGAGACTTTAACGATTGGTTTGGCGATTAAATTTCCGATGAGAATAAATAGAGCGAAAATAGCAATAAGTGAGATGACACATATAAGGATGATTTGATTCACCGATCTATTACTTGCTTGAAGGATTGTCTTTTCTGGGCTTATGCCAACGACATACCATTCTTCGTTATAAGGATTCTCGTTGTAGATTGTTAAATGTTCTTCGAAATAGTATTCAACCGTGTCTTCTTTAGTGAATTGCTTTACATTTTCGTAATTCGTAGAAGAAAATGTGACATCTTCATACTTTGGTAACGAATAATCAACGAAAGAATTAAAATAACCGGAGTAAACGCCATCTTTTTTTCTAATGAGGGAGACGTTTATTTCTTCTCCTTTATTAATGGTTGCAAAAGACGTTTTCAAATACGCTTCTGTGAGACCAACACCAAGCACACCAATGACTTCATTGTTTACGATTAATGGCTTCGAATAAGTCAAAACCTTTGTTGATTTTACTACTGTTAATGGAGACCAGTATCCTGTGGCTACTTTATTACTTTGATAATATTGTAATGGTCTTTCAAATAAGTCTTTATTGCTTAAATCAAGATACTGGTTGTTTTCTATATCGTTATTTAAGCCGTATCCTTTGTGGTAGAAGGATTTCCACACTTTCGTTGGAGCATAAACAATTTCTACTTCGTTATTTGAGGTAAACGAAGGATTCTTCGTCCTCATGTATGTCATTAATTTATTCTCTGAACCGTTAAAATTGTTGTTCAAAATAATGTAGGCATCGTTGACCTTATTTTGAGTAATCATGTCATTTAAATATGGTGAGACATTTAAGAGATATTCTTCCGCATGTGTTTCATCATTCAAAATGTCTTTAGAAGAATAGGAGAACGTTTCTAAGAACGATTCTGTCTCACTTGTGATGGTGGAATATGAATAACCAATGTTGCTCCAAGTGTTAGTAATTAAATTCTCAACGTAGTTTTTTCTTACGTTAACGCTAGATTCAAAGTTTGTGATCAATGAATTGTTGATTGTATCCTTAATGACACTAAAGTAAAGAACTCCTGCGACAGTTGCACTTTGGATTATGGAAGCTAAGACAACAGGAAAAACAATTCTTGTAACAATGCTGTTTTTCATGTTTTTTGCTTTAGTTTTCATCTCGGATTTTCAAATGTTATTTTTGTTGTAATGAAGCAAACCATTCATCAAACTTAGAATCGTTTGTGTATTCTGCAATGACGGCTGGGTCAAAGGATGAATCTTCAACTTTCTTTTTTGCTTCAGCTGCAGCGTTTGCTAAAGATGATTTTAACGTATTTCTGTAATTAGTGCCATTTTCACCAACGATATTTGAATACATTGTGTAATTTGTCGTTGTTTCTTTAGCGATTTGGAAGGTTTCTTTGAATTTCTTGTTTGTTTCAGAATTTATAAAATCATCGCTAAAACCGTCCTTAGTTGCAGGGAAGTAGCCACTTGTTCCACAGAATGATGTGATATTCTCTTTTGCAGATAACCATTTTAAGAATGTGGCTGCAGCATTTTCTTGTTCCTTGCTAGATTTTGTGATGCAGAAGCCCGCACCTTGGCTAACGGCATACTTGCCTCCATCAGCAAACGTTGGAGCAAGCATAACTTTACTCTCTATTTCATACTCTTCTTCGTCTGTGATTACTTTGCTAGGGAAATATCCACCAGAGGAGGTAGAACCTACATAAGCAAGGACGTTTCCTGTCTTGATGTCATCGGAACGGAATCTTCCTATTGCATCAAAATGCCCCTTAACAAAAGGAACATAATATGAATCCCATAGCTTTTTAAATACTGTGCGGTCATAGTTTATTCCATAGGTATTCGAAGAATCATAATGAAGAATATCTATGCCAAGTTGCTTAGCTCCAATAACGAAATAGTTATCCAAAGAATCTCTTCCATAGAATGCTTTTCCAGTTTTTTCATAGTATTTTTGTGAAACATCTATCAAACCTTCGATTGTAGAAAGATCACTATATTTAATGTTCAATTCAGGATATTTTGCGATGAATTTATCGAAATCTGTTTTGTTAATGTAGAGTGCTTCGGTGGATTTAGAAAGTGGCAAGATTTTAATTTTTCCATCCGTGCCAATCTTCCCTTCGTTAAGGAAACCTTCGGAGAAATTAGAGAGTTCTTCAGATGTAAAGTAATCATCTAAAGAGGCAATCTTATTGATTTTATCTAGCTCATATGCCGTATCGGAATACGCTAAGAATAAATCAGGCATAGATGAAGTTCCTACCTTACCATTAGCTGTATCTAGAAGAGCATTTAATAAGTCGCTTACGTTAGTTCCTTGGGATTGAGAGGTAACTGCAATCTTCTCTTCTTTGCCTTTTGTCTCATTAAATTGATTGATGATATTTTGGAAGGAAGTTTCTGTTGAACCATTGTAATAAGTCCAAATTTCTAATGACTTATATTTATCTTCCTTTTGTTGGTTACAAGCGACTAGGCTAATAAGGGGAAGAAGGCTTAATGCAAAGGAGAATTTCTTATTTTTCATGCTATTTCCTTATTTTTTTAATTTTTACTTTGTCAAAAAATTATACTTTGAAATTTAGGTTGTTTGCAAATATATGATAACCTACGTTAATACAAATAAAAAACCGCCAATTTAAGGCGGTTAAGAATGTTAACAATTAAGCTTTGATACCTGCGAGTAAAATGGATGGATCCATTGGCTCGAAATCTTTTTTGTTACAAAGACGTAATTCGGTTTCTGTGAGGAAGACACTCATTAAGACTTTGACAATATCACGTGCATCAACACTTTGTCTGATGCTTCCATCTTTTTGTCCTTGTTCGACTAAAGAAAGGAGCTTTTCGAACATATCAACACCCGCTAATGGTTTTTCTGCATCTTTGCATTGATAGAATTTTGTTAAAGAAAGTCTTGAATAACTGACTATAATATCATTCTCACTTAAGACATTGTGATAGAAGTTAATGATGTAGGTAATTGCTTTGATTGCACTCATTCTTTCAATGTCTGTGTAATCAATAAGTTTGTCCATGTATTTGATTTCAAAAGAGGTAACAAGAGCGTTATAAAGATCCTCTTTAACTTCCCAATAATGGTAGAAAAGACCATGGGCGCAATTAGATGCTTTTGAAATATCATCTATGGTAATTGAATCAAAACCCTTCATAGCAAATAACTTCACTGTTTTGGTCATGATTTTATCTTTTCTTTTGTCACGGATTGCTTCGTTTTGAGCTGCTGTTCTTGGCATAAAACATTCTCCTTACTTTTAAAAAGACCTATACAATCATACAAGAATCTTTTTCTTAGTCAATTATATTCTAAAATATAAAAAAATAGAACAAAATATTTAATATCTTGGCTATATGAAAACCCCTAAATAACTTTATGTTTGGGAAAATTGTAAAGAAAATTGTTTAAGAAGTGCAATATTTTCACTTTGTAACTAAAAACGATAGTTCTTTATTTATTCTTTGCGTGTTAAACTTCTATAGTATGAAAACACTAGTAATTTACGAATCAAAATACGGTTCAACAGAAAAATATGCCAGCGATATTGCTAGCAGAGTTGAAGGGGACCTTCTCCCTTTTAAAAAAGTAAAATGGAAGAACTTAGACCAATACGAAATTGTTGTTTTTGGCTCTTATGTTCGTGGAGGCAATATTCAAAAGATAAACGAGTTCCTTTCTCATTGGAATGCCTTAGAAGGCAAAGCCGTTTTAGTCTTTGCCACAGGCATGGCCATGCCATCAAAAGAAGGTAGAGAAAATCTAATCGAGCAAAACGTTTTGGGTGACTATCATTTACGTTTCTATCAATTTAGAGGAACGTTTGATTTTTCTAAGCTGAAATTCCCGGACAATTTCATGTTTAACAAATCTATTAGCCTGATGGCGTCCCACCCAGAACTCGGTGGAAATGGCCAAGATTTAAGTTTCTTAAAAGACAATCCAATTGTTGTCTATGATTCTGAAAAAGTCGAAAAGGTAGTAGATGTTATCCAAAAGATCAAACTTGGCGAGGCAAAGAAATAATGAAACTATTCGTTGGTTTAGGAAATCCTGGCAAGGAATATGAATGGACCCGTCATAATATGGGGTTTGTTACATTAGATAAGTTTGCAGAAATGGCAAATGGTTCTTTTGACCGCTCAGATTTCAAAGGAGAATATGGAATTATTAGGAATTCCGCTTTCTCTGAACCTGTTATCATCCTTAAGCCTCAAACGTTCATGAACCTTTCTGGCACAAGTGTTAGACCTTTAGCAGATTTTTATAAATTAACTCCTGATGATATCTATGTCGTTTATGATGATATGGCTATCGAAGAAGGTGCAATTCGTTTGCGTTTAGACGGTTCTAGTGGTGGACATAAAGGAATGCAAAACATCATCGATTTATTTAGCAGCAATAAATTTAAACGTATTCGTGTTGGCATTGGCGAACCACCTAACAAAGATTCAATCAATTATGTTTTAGGGAAGCCTAAAGGCGATAGTTATGATGCACTTGATTTTGCCACAGATAATGCTGCAAAAGCATTAAAAGATATTGCTCTCGATTTAGATTTTTCTAAAGTGATGAATAAATACAATTCGATCAAAAGAAAGGTAAATGGCTGATTTATATTCTCTCTTAAATAGTTTGAACTATACTACCCTCCTTAAGAAGAGGAAGGGTTCTTTTGTTATTGATGACACTATAGGAGTTGGCTTAGTCTTTGCTTCTCTTTACCATAAGAAAAAAGGCTCATATGCCATAGTATCGAATAATTTCTACACTGCCCAAAGAGTGTATGAGTTTTTGCTTAATTTCTTGCCAGAGAATGATTTGGTTCTTTTTCCTAGCGATGAATTGCTACGTGCTGAGGCTCTTTCTTCCTCGAAAGAATTGATGGCTCAAAGACTATATGCGATGGGTCAATTAGCATATGGAAAAGACAAAATACTTATTACTCATCCATCCGCGTTATTACGTTTCCTTTCTTCTAAAGATGTTTTCAAAGAATTAACGATTAATCTTAAAGTAGGATCTCGTTATTCATTAGAGAAAATGAAAACCACCCTTATTAATGCGGGTTATACTCGCGTTAATAAAGTTGATCAATCGTTACAATTTGCTTTACGCGGGGATATTCTCGATATCTTTTCCGTTAATTACTTAAAACCAATTCGTATTGAGTTCTTTGATGATGAGATTGAAAGTATTAAGTATTTTGACATTGCTAGCCAATCATCAAATGAGAAACTTGATGAAATACAAATATTACCTGCATCAGATTTTCTTCTAACCGATGATCAATTAAATGATTTCTCGAACCGTTTTCATTCTTTGATGGAGAAAGATTTGTCTCACATTTCTGGAGAAAACGATAAAGATACATATAAACAAACGATGGAGAACGATTTAGAAGACATTCTCCAAAGAAATTACAAAAATAGGCTTTATCGTTATTATGGCTTCGCTCTAAATGAAGCAAATTCTATTCTTTCTTATTTCGATCCAGAAGTAGTTTTTGTATCTGACAAAGAAGGCTTCAAAGAATCAACTGATTTACTGGTTTCTGAAGCAAGAGATTATTTTGGTGAACTTGTAAAAGAACATCTTTGTCCAACTCATTTAGAAGAATACATGTCTCTTGATGAGGCGTTTGCTAATAAAAATGTTTCCTACGGATCTAAATTCTCTCATTCTGGGGACGATGAGATTTTCCAAACAAGAAATCTTGTTTCAACTGGTGCAGGATTATCCTCCTTGGTTCCGTTAATTGATTCTTACCGTTCTTCAGAAAAAATAGTTCTTGCTCTATCTGATGCTCATCAAAGAGAAACCGTAAAGAAAATGCTTACGGAGTTAAAAGTTGATTTTGAAGAAGTAGAAGGAATGAATCTTCCTTCATCTCAACTTGGTATTTCTGATCTATCACTTAATGTTGGATTTGAATTGCCATCATTCTCCTTAACCTATATTTCAGGAAGCGAGATTTTTGGCAAAAAACTTGTCGCGACTAGATTTTCTGGAAGATTCAAAAATGCGACAATTTTAAAAAGTTATCAAGATTTAAAACCAGGCGATTATATCGTTCATGAATATAACGGAATTGGACAATTTATCCAAGTCAAAACCATGGAAACAGATGGGATTCACAGGGATTATTTGGAAATTGCGTATGCTGGAGGAGATGAATTATTCGTCCCTTTAGACCAATTTAGACTGGTTAGAAAATATTCTGGAAGAGAGGGCTATGCACCAAAGCTTTCTCATTTATATTCAGGCGACTGGGAAAAGAAAAAAACCAAGATCAAAGGACGTGTTAATGACTTAGCAGATAGACTTATAGCTCTATATGGTGAAAGAGCAAAGGTTGGAGGATACGCGTTTGCTCAAGACGATGATTTGCAAACAAGATTTGAAGATGAATTCCCATATCAATTAACTCCAGATCAGGCAAAATCGTTAGAAGAAATTAAACGTGATATGGAAAGGCCATATCCAATGGACAGACTTCTTTGTGGGGACGTTGGATTTGGCAAAACAGAGATTGCTTTTAGGGCTGCTTTTAAAGCAATAGACAATGGAAAACAAGTCGCAATGCTTGCCCCAACAACTCTTTTGGCAAGACAACATTATGAAGTGGCAATCGAGCGTTTCCAAACTTTTGGCATTCGTATTGCTCTCCTTTCTAGGATGGTAAGCACACATGAATCAAAACTTATCTTTGAGGGGTTAGAAAAAGGCACGATTGATTTGGTTATCGGAACTCATAGACTTCTTTCAAAAGACATTCATTTCAAAGACCTAGGCTTACTCATTGTTGATGAGGAACAGCGTTTTGGCGTTGCGCAAAAAGAAAAAATCAAAGAAATGAAAAAAGACGTGGATGTTTTAACCTTATCTGCAACACCGATTCCTAGAACCTTGCAAATGTCTTTAATGGGTATTAGACCTGTTTCGACGATAAATACTCCCCCAGAAGCAAGGACCCCAATTCAAACCTACGTTACTCCTCAAGAAGATAAGGTTGTTTATGAACTCATCAAACGCGAACTTTCTAGAAATGGTCAGGTATTTTTGATTCATAACGTCATTTCAACAATCTATGAAAGAGGAAGCAAGATTTCTAAGAACGTTCCTTTAGCCAAGGTTGGCATTGTCCATGGCCAAATGGAAAGAGAAGAAATAGAAGAAGTAATGCAAAAATTTTATGATGGCGAACTTAACGTTTTGGTTGCAACCTCAATCATAGAAAATGGAATCGATGTTCCTAATGCCAATATGATAATTGTAGAAAATGCAGATAAATTTGGACTTTCTCAGCTTTATCAAATTAAAGGACGTGTTGGTAGAGGAGATAGAGTCGCCTACGCTTATTTGATGTATAAACCAAATAAAAAGATGAACGATGATGCCGCAAAACGTCTCAAGGCCATTCAAGATTTCACTGAACTCGGCTCTGGATATAAGATTGCTCAACGTGACCTTATGATCAGAGGGGCAGGAGACATTCTTGGCCCAGAGCAGGCAGGATTTATTGATTCTGTCGGTCTAGATTTGTATTTACAACTATTAAATGAAGCGATAGAAGAAAGAAAGACTGGAATCAAAAAAGAACAACCAAAATCACGAACCCTTTTCAATATCGACGCCTATATTCCAAAGACATATGCCATAGCCTCAGATAAGGTTGAACTTTATCAAGATTTAGAGGCGGCAAAAAACGAGGAAGAATTAGACAAAGTTGCCAAACATATGCGGGATATGTATGGGAAAATGCCAAAACAAGTGGAACTTCTCATCATCCAAAAACAGCTTAATTTCTTAATGGAAAAAGAGGAATTTTTCAAATTGGAACAAACCTCTGCTTATGTAGATATTTTACTAAGCGATTCCTTTACTCGCATCTCGCATATTGCAGTTGATTTATTCAATGCTCTTTTGCCATACATGAATGAAATAAAAGTTAACTTTGTAGATAAGAAAGTTCATATTCGTTTATTGCGTAAAAAGAAAGACGATTCATGGATTTATGAACTACAAAAAATCATGCAAACTGTGGATGAACTTTATAACAAAAGAATTTCGGAGTGATATTATTTGACTATGAGAATTGATAAGTGGCTTAAAGTGTCTCGTTTAATCAAGAGAAGAGAAGTGGCGAAAGAGCTATGTGATGACGGAGACGTTTTCATCAACGATAAGGTTGCAAAAGCAAGCTCGGAAATCAATGTTGGTGACACTTTAATTTTGATTATGGGACGTCATAAAATTACGGCAAAAATTCTTTTTGTTCGTCCATTCGCCAAGAAGGATGAAGCCAAAGAAATGTATGAGATACAAAAAGACGAAATTCGTGACAATGTAGATAATATCTAGCTTTTATAAAAACGTTCAAAAAATAATTTGTAAATTGGTGCGAATTTCTTTCCTTTTCACCCTTAAAGGGTGTATTTTGTTCATAGCGTGTTTTTCTTTACACGATTTTATTTTGAAAAAAAGGAGGAAAAAAATGAACGAACAACAACCAAAAAAGAAAAGTAAATTTACTTATATTTTGCCTTACTTGCTAACCACAGTTCTTATCGTGATGATCGTTTGGCTTATTGTCGGTCAATTTTCCAATTCAGCTGAAACATGGTCTGAAAGTGATATTGATAATTACATTGGTTATAACGTTAACACCAAACAAACTTCGATTGATGACGGAAAATATTATGTTTCCCATCTTACGTATACTCCTAAAGCAGGAGATGTCGTAGTTGTTAAAGGACGTCGTTATGACAAAGAAAAAACAGCAACCGGAAGAAGAGAATTCACCGTTGTTATTTCTGGAAACCATTGGGATACTGAATTTGATTACAATGCAAATGCAGTTGGTGAAACGTTAACCTTCCCAAAACATGCCTCATATTACAGCATCTTCAAGACTGCTACTGATATTTGGACTGCTTCGGGACTCGCAAAGACTTATGGTGATGAAGCGTACATTACTACAGTTGATCCTTATGAAGTCTCCTTTTGGGATACTTGGGGACCAACAATAATTCAAGCTGTCCTCATTCTTGCCTTTGGTGGTTTCTTGATTTGGAGATTAAACGCTTCAGTTGGTGGAGCAAATCGCCAAGCTATGGATTTCAACCGCTCTCCAGCAAGAATGGAAACCTCAAAAGTTCGTTTCTCTGATGTTGCAGGATGTGACGAAGAGAAAGCGGAAATGGTCGAAATGGTCGACTATCTTAAAGAGCCTAAGAAATATTCTAAATATGGTGCACGTTTACCAAAAGGTGCCCTCTTAATCGGCCCGCCAGGCACAGGTAAAACCTTACTTGCTAAGGCTGTTGCTGGTGAAGCAGGAGTTCCTTTCTATAGCATCTCCGGTTCAGACTTCGTCGAAATGTTCGTCGGTGTTGGTGCTGGACGTGTTAGAGACTTATTCAAAAAAGCCAAACAAACCGCACCATGTATCGTTTTCATCGATGAAATTGATGCCGTCGGACGTCAAAGAGGCGCTGGCCTTGGTGGCGGAAACGACGAAAGAGAACAAACTCTTAACCAATTGCTCGTCGAGATGGACGGATTTGAATACAACTCTGGTATTCTTGTCATTGCTGCCACAAACCGTGATGACGTTCTTGATCCAGCCCTTTTACGTCCAGGACGTTTTGATAGAGTCATAACTGTTGGCTTACCAAATTCTGATGGTCGTGAAGCCATCTTCAAAGTTCATGCACGTAATAAAAAGATCGATCCTTCTGTAGATTTCCACGCTTTAGCAAAACGTACAGTTGGTTTCTCTGGAGCTGATATTGATAATATCTTAAATGAAGCAGCCATCCTTGCCGTTCGTTTCCATAAAGATATGATTGGCATGGCAGAAATTGATGAAGCAATCGACAGAAGAATTTCTGGACCTGCTAAATCTAGCAAAGGAATGTCTCCAGTAGAACGTAAGCAAGTTGCTTTCCATGAATCTGGACACGCTATCATTGGTCTTGTTCTTCCTCATGCTGAGAAAGTTCAAAAGATTACTATCATCCCACGTGGAAATACTGGCGGTCACGTCTTAATGACGCCAGAAGATGATCGCTTCTTGATGACAAAGAAAGAAATGCTTGCAATGATCACTGGTCTCCTTGGTGGAAGAGCCTCAGAAGAAATCTTCTTCGATGACGTTTCTAGCGGAGCTTCTAACGATATTCAACAAGCAACTAGACTTGCAAGAGCCATGGTTACTGAATATGGTATGTCTGATTTAGGACCTATCCAGTACGAACAAGCTGGTGGATCTGTTTTCTTAGGAAGAGATTATACGAATACAAGCAAAAACTTCTCTACGCAAATCGCTTATGAGATTGATAAAGCGGTTCGTGAAATCATCGAAACCTGCCACGAAGAAGCTCGCAAGATCATCCTTGAACACAAAGATGACGTTACCTTAATCGCGGAAACTCTTCTTGAAAAAGAAACAATTACCGCAGAAGAAATTGAATCTTTGGTCAAGACAGGAAAACTTCCTGGAAAGATTGTCGCAGAAGTTAAGGAAACCGATGTTATCTCCCAAGAAACAAAGGATAAGCTTAATAAGATCGTTTCTTCTCCAACTAAACGCGACATTGAAGCTGGATCAAAACCAGAAGAAGGTAATGAAGAGCCTTCCACTGAGAAAAAAGAACCTTCTACCGATACTGAAAATAAAGATTCGGAAAACAAATAATATTCGTTACTAAGAGGGTCTCATTATTGAGGCCCTCTTTCTCTATTAATTATGGAAAAGATTAAAATTGGTGATGTTACATTAGATGGCCGAGTTGTTCTTGGTCCTATGGCAGGGGTAACAACGCTTGCCTATCGTGAATTTATGAAACCTTTCGGGGTTGCTCTTTCCTATTCAGAGATGATTTCTGACTGTGGTCTTTATTATTCTAATAATAAGACTCTTAAATATTTCAGAACCTCTCCAGAAGAAAGACCTGTTGGACTTCAATTATTTGGCTTTGATTTTAAAAACACCGAAAGAGCAATCGAAATCCTTGAGGAATATGCAGAATACGATATCTTGGATTTGAATTTTGGCTGCCCTGTTCCTAAAGTAACCAAAACTGGTGCGGGAAGTGCTTGGATGAAACGTCCAGATGAGATGATTGAATATACCAAAAAGGTTATTGAGAAATCTCATAAACCTGTAACTATAAAAATGAGACTTGGCTGGGATCAAGATCATATCAATTGCGTGTATATTGCAAAAAGAATGCAAGATATTGGCGTTAAGATGATCACAATCCATGCTAGAACTTCAACACAAGGCTATACTGGTGTTCCAGATTATGAAAAGATAAGAGGATTAGGAAATGAGCTTAGTGTTCCTCTTTGCATTTCGGGCGATATCTTTACTCCGGAAGCGGCACTTAACGCCATGGAGATTACGGGTGCAAAACTTGTTATGGTGGCTAGAGGAGCAGAAGGCAATCCTGAACTTGTTACTAATATAAATAGATTATTAGAAGGAAAAGAGGTCTTGCCTCCTCCAAGCATTTATCAAGATGCAGAATACGCTTTAGAGTTTGCAAGAAAACTTTGTGACTACCTTGGTGAAAGAGATGGCGCGATGATGTTACGTGGCCTTTTGCCTAAATTCTTTACTGGTTTCCCAGGATATAAAAAGATTCGTGCAGAAATCTCAATGAATATCAAAAACTATTCTGACATCGAAAGAATCCTTAATGGGATAAAAGCTAGAAATAAGCTCTAATTTTTAGTTTGGGTTCTAGTAGATTTTTACCGATTTCAAATTGATAACGCTTTCATAAAAAACATTAAAAAATCATTTGGCATATTTTAATTAATCTCCTTAGAATGTTCGTTGGCGAACTATTTGGAGGTTTTATGGAAGAAGTTAAATTAGGATTAGAAATCAAACAAACGTCTAAAGTCATAAAACAGTACGTTCAACGCAAAATCGATGAAAACTTCAAGGAACACGACATCCATGTGACTGTTTCCGAAGGGATGGCTCTACACTACGTTCACAATCATCAAGATGAAGTAGTTACTGCTAAAGTTTTGATTGATCATTACGGTCTTTCAAAAGCAACGATGTCCCAAATATTAACCTCTCTTTTGAGAAAAGGGTTAATTCATTACGAAGTGTATAAACCAGACGGTCGTATGAAACGTATTGTCTTATCAAAGAAAGCTTTTCAATTAGAAAGCGATATCAACAGCTCTCTTGCTGATAGTGACGCTTTCTTTAGAGAGGCTTTTACAGAAGAGGAACTAGAAACGTTTGCAGCTTTATTAACAAAATTACGTTCCCATGTTTCTGAATGTAAATAAGAAAAAAGAAAGGAGAAATTATGGAAAAAACCAAAGATAAGAAAATTAGAAAAACTTTATTAACTGGTGAAGAAAGAAAATATTCCATGCGTCATGTCCTTGGTACTTTATCACATAGTATTAAGGGATTTGGTAAGGATACGACATTAACCTGGGTATCCGTTATCTTTGAAACGGCGTTAGAAATTTTGATTGCTTACTTTATCCAGTATTTATTATCAGCCGTTCGTCTTAATGACTTAAACGGAATTATTTTATGGTCCTGCATTATTGCTGGAATGGCAGTTTTAGCAGCAGTATTAGGTATTATGGCTGGATACTGGGCATCAAGTGCTTCAGCGGGATTTGGCCGTAACCTACGTCAAAAGATGTTCGAGAGAGTTCAAGAATATTCCTTCAAAAATATCGATAAATTCTCCCCAGCATCAATCGTTACTCGTACGACAACCGATGTAACAAACGTTCAATTCTCTTTCATGATGACAATCCGTATGGTCATTCGTGCACCATTGATGATGATATTCGCCTTAATTATGTGTTTCATCATGGCACCAGGACTTGCTTGGATATTCTTGATCATCATTCCTGTTGTCTTATTTGTCCTCATCTTTATCGCTTCAAAGGCGCAT
Organism: Alistipes communis; assembly: GCA_963655775.1. GTDB lineage: Bacteria > Bacillota_I > Bacilli_A > RFN20 > CAG-826 > UBA4951. The sequence goes on along the minus strand of CAVKFY010000057.1, from coordinate 17,130 downwards.
AAGAGATTCATTCTCATCTTTAACACTTACGATGATTTAAATGAGTCTGTTGAAGAAGATGTCGATGGTATCCGTGTTATCAAATCATTTGATAGAAAAGAATACCACGTCTCTCATTTCAACAAGGTATCCGATTTCATTTATAAGAATTATGTTGCTAACGAGAAATTACTTTCCTTCAACAACCCATTCATGAACCTTGCGATTTTTGCCGCCATGATTCTTATTTCGATTCTTGGTGCAGCATTAATCACTCAAAACGTTGAGATTACTGATGCTGGTGCAAACCCATTAACATTAGGTGTTGAATCATTATCTTCATTATTTACTTACGTTATGATGATCTTGATGGCCTTAATGATGGTCAGCATGGTCTACGTTATGATTACAATCGCCCGCAACAGTGCAGAACGTATTGTTGAAATCATTGATGAAGTTCCCGACATCAGAAATAACGACAATCCAATCAAAGAAGTAGCAAACGGTGATGTTGATTATGATCACGTTTCCTTTGGCTATGTTGAAGGCAAGAACGTCTTAAATGATGTTAACCTTCATTTCAAACAAGGGCAGACTGTTGGTATTATTGGTCCAACAGGATCTTCAAAGACGTCTTTAGTCTCATTGATGGCACGTTTATATGACGTAACATCAGGCAGTGTTTCCATCGGCGGAGTTGATGTCCGTAATTATGATATTAAGACTCTTCGTGATGCAGTTTCTGTTGTTCTTCAAAAGAACGTTTTATTCACTGGAACAATTCGCGAAAATCTAAAATGGGGCAATGAAAACGCCACGGATGAAGAAATTTGGGCGGCATGCGACATTGCTCAGGCAAGTGAATTCCTTCATTCCTTCCCACAAGGATTAGACACAATGATCACCGAAGGAGGAACTAACGTTTCCGGCGGTCAAAAACAACGTCTTTGTATTGCTAGAGCTCTTTTAAAGGATCCTAAGATTTTAATTCTTGATGATTCCACAAGCGCTTGCGATACCCACACGGACGCCTTGATTCGTGAAGGCTTAGCAAAGACTAAACCAAACGTTACAAAATTCATCATTGCTCAACGTGTTCTTTCTATCAAAGATTGCGACACGATCATTGTCTTAGAAAGTGGTGGATCGATTGTTGATAAAGGAACAAACGACGAACTTATGCAACGTTGCTCCGTTTATAAAGAACTTTATGAATCTCAATTAGGTGGAGGTGATTTCGATGTCCATGAATAAAAAACCTAGCAGGGCTGAAACTTCAGGCGCATTCAAACGCCTTATGAAAATGGTTGTTAAATACTATCCTGGCTTATTTGCTTTGGTTATAGTATCTACGCTTCTAGTTTCATTTGCCTCGGTTGCTAACTCATATTTCGTTGGTAACATTCTTATCGACCAATTCATTCAACCGGCGTTAAACAAATTTGCTGCTAACAATGCTGTTGGCACTATTGGCAGTGCATACGGCATCATGACCAAAGAAATAACAGTTTATAGCCTTCATTTCTTTGAGATGATTGGTGTGATGATTGCCATCTTTGCTCTTGGTGTTATTGCATCTTATTCTTATAACTTCTTTATGGCCTATATCGCTCAAGGCTTACAAAAGAAGATTCGTGATGAGATGTTTGCCCACATGCAAGATCTTCCTGTCTCTTATTTCGATCAACATACTCATGGCGATATCATGTCTATTTACACAAACGACGTTGATTCACTTAGAGAAATGCTTGCGCGTTCAATTCCAATGATGGTTTCAAGCTTCGTTTCGATGTTTGCTTGTTTCATCATCATGTTAATGACTGACCTTTATTTGATGATCGTCGTTATTGCCTTTGCGACACTTATGGGCTTCTTGACAAAGTATTTTGCCAACAACTCTGGAAAACACTTCGTTCAACAACAAATCCAACTTGGTAAAACAAACGGCTATGTTGAAGAAATGATTGCAGGTCAAAAGGTCGTTAAAGTATTTAACTATGAAGAAAGAAATATCGAAGGCTTTAGAAAAGTTAACGATGCTCTTTATACTGAGGCAGTTAAGGCTAATAGATATGCCAATACCTTAATGCCAACCGTTAACCAATTAGGTAACATGCAATACGCTATTATTGCTTTAATCGGTGGCTTATTTGTTATCAATGGAGTTACTGGCTATTCCTTATCTGGAAGCTTCTCTCACTCCTATTCAATTGGCATCATTATTTCCTTCTTGCTTTATTCTAAGAGCTTTGTCCAGCCAATCGGTCAAATGGCTCAACAACTTAACACCGTTACAATGGCTTTGGCTGGTGCAAGTAGAATCTTTGCTCTTATCGATGAACCAGCTGAAATCGATGAAGGATATGTCGAACTGGTTAACGCAAAAGAAGACGAAAACGGCAATCCAGTCGAGGTTAAAGAAAGAACAGGCAAATGGGCTTGGAAACATCCTCATACAGACGGATCTGCTACAACCTACACTTGGTTAAAAGGCAAAATCAATGTTAATTCCGTAGACTTTGGCTACACAAAAGATAAGATCGTTCTCCATGAAATCTCAGTTTATGCTGAGCCTGGACAAAAGATCGCCTTTGTTGGACCTACAGGTGCAGGTAAGACGACAATTACTAACCTTTTGAATCGTTTCTATGATATTGCTGATGGAAAGATTCGTTACGATGATATCAACATCAACAAGATTAAGAAATCTGATTTGCGTCGTTCTTTAGGCATGGTTTTCCAAGATACTAAGTTATTTACTGGAACGGTTATGGAAAATATCCGTTATGGAAAACTTGATGCGACTGATGAAGAAGTGTATCAAGCAGCAAAATTAGCCAATGCGGATACGTTTATTAATCAACTTCCTCAAGGATATAACACCGTTTTAAAGAATGGCGGAGCATCTCTTTCCCAAGGACAAAGACAACTCTTAGCTATTGCTAGAGCTGCTATTGCCAATCCTCCGGTTTTAATTCTTGATGAGGCAACCTCCTCCATTGACTCTCGTACTGAAGCAATGGTTACAAAAGGAATGGATGCCATTATGGAAGGAAGAACAGTCTTCGTTATCGCTCACAGATTATCTACAATTAAGAACTCTGACGTCATCATGGTTCTTGATCACGGTAGAATCATCGAACGTGGTTCACACGATGCTCTTCTTGAAGAAAAAGGTAAGTATTATCAACTCTATACCGGTAATGCCATCAAAGAGTAAAAAACACAATAAATTAAAATTGAGATGTCCAAATTGGCATCTCTTTTTTAACAATCAGAAATCGAAAGAAGTAACCACATCAATGAATTCTTTAAATCGAGGTAAAGCGAATATAAGCTGGCCTCTATTTGGACAAATAAGTATGCCTTTCTTTAACAATCTCTCACGGTAACGAGAGAAATATTCTTTCTTCATTCCTGTTTTCTCTAATATGGAAGAAACATCGACAACGCCATTTGTATCAAAGACTTTAACAATTTTTTTCTACCTCAGATAAAGTGGACCATATCTTTTTGTAAACGTATTCTTCTAATAGTTGGTTAAAGGAAAGAAGAACATTGTCGTTTAAAGTTTTTTCTTTCTTTTCAAACATTAAATAACCGAGTAATTGAAATGCAAAAGCGTATCCTTTTGTAAGCCTTGCACAAGCAAGAGCGTTTTCGTAATCTAGCCCTAAAGTTTCTTTGTAGGAGTTTGTTATAGCTTGCAAACCCAATGATGTAAGGAAGAATTTTTGCGAACGAATAAGGAAAGTCATATTCTTTCCGTTTTCTAATGCAAAAATGTTTTCGTATAAACTTGTAACAACAAGGAATAGTGGATAATTCGCCTTATTAGCATTTGAAAAGACAATGAGAATTGTTTCATTGTTTTTGAATTTGTAGCCTCATCTATTGCGATGAGAACTTTCTTTCCTTGTTTTTGGATTTCTTGCATCATTTTTTCTAATAGGTCATCGATATTTAAAATTGGATTCTTCCCTTTTAATGAGAAAGAAATTCCTTCAAAGGAAAAACTAAAGTTCTTTTCTAAAAACAGATGTTTTACGTGTGCCACACGATAAAGCTTTGCGGCGAGTTCTTCGTGCATTAAGATCAATCACTAGCCAATCATCTTTATCTTCAAAATATTTGATTATTGAGGTAAGCATGACCGTTTTTCCAGAACCCCTAACTCCAGTAATGACAAAAGAACGAGATATGGGGTTTTCAGCGGTGATTTTTTGAATTATTTCATTTTTCACGGCATTTCTTTCAATGCAAATATATGGTTTGCTTCCAAATGATAGGGAAAAGGGATTTTGTTTGCTTAATTTTCTTTCATACTCGTTCATAGTTTTTTATTATTTTCATACTCGTTCATACTTTTTAAGTTTTTATTCTATCTGATCGGTATTAATAAGGTGCATAAACGCTAATTTAGCGTTAAACTATCCGTGCATTTTCATACTGAAAGGATATAGATATGGAAGAAAAATTAACAGATCAAGAACTGGCAAGGCGTGCCAAACTTCCAAAGTACAAAGAATTAGGTGTTGACCCATTTGGTCAAAGATATGAGTGGAAGAATCAAATCCGCGATATTCGTAAAGATTATGGAGAGGTTGAAGCAGAAGAACTTTCTAGCAAAGAAGTCTCTGTTGATATCGCTGGTCGTATCATGGCTATCCGTGATATGGGTAAAGCAGCGTTCTTTAACGTAAAAGACGAATTCGGAACAATTCAAGTTTGGATTGGTAAAAACGTTGTCGGAGAAGAAAATTACAAACTCTTCAAATTAGAAGACGTTGGCGATGTATGTGGTGTCCAAGGAACATTAATGAAATCCCGTACAGGAGAATTAACAATTCGTTGCAGCAAATTCACCCATCTTTCAAAATGTTTAAAACCATTAGCAGAAAAATATCACGGCTTAACTGATTTAGAGGATCGTTGCCGCCGTCGTTATCTTGATTTAATCATGAACGAAACAAGCAGAAGAACCGCTATATTACGTCCTGCCATTGTTAAAGGCATTCGTGATTATTGCGATTCCTTAGGCTTTATTGAAGTTGAAACTCCTGTTCTTTCTCCTATTGCAGGTGGAGCAAGCGCTAGGCCATTTATCACTCACCATAACGCATTAGACAAAGATTTCTATCTTCGTATTGCAACAGAGCTTAACTTAAAGAAATGCATGATCGGTGGAATTGATCGCGTTTATGAAATTGGCCGTATCTTCCGTAACGAAGGCATGGATAATCGTCACAATCCTGAATTTACAACAATCGAATTATATCAAGCCTATGGCGATCTTAGAGATATGATGGCTTGGGTCGAAGGCATGATGCATTATGTTGCAGACAAAGTCATTGGCAAGGAAGAATTTGATTGGAATAGCAACGTCATTAATCTTGCAAAGCCGTTCAAAGTCATCACTATGGCTGACGCTATCAAAGAGAAGACTGGAATTGATTTCAATGAGGATATTCCATTTGAAAAGGCAATTGAACTTGCCAAAGAACACAAAGTCCCTCTCGAGAAAGCGTGGAATAGCACCGGTTATATCATGCAAGCTTTCTTTGATGAGTTTGTTGAGCCAACTTTAATTCAACCAACCTTCATTACAACCTATCCAATTGAAGTTTCTCCATTAACGAAAAAGACAAACGACCCAAGATTTGTAGATCGTTTTGAGCTTTTCATTGGTGGATTTGAATTCGGAAACGCATATTCCGAACTCAATAACCCATTTGATCAAATGGAGCGTTTCCAAGCTCAAATGGCAGCAAGAGATAGAGGAGATGACGAAGCAAACTTAATCGACTATTCCTTCCTCGAAGCGATGGAATATGGCATGCAACCAGCTGGTGGCATCGGTGTTGGTATTGACCGTCTTTGCATGTTATTGACTGAACAACCAACAATTCGTGAAGTTCTTCTCTTCCCTACAATGAAAGACGAGAAATAAAACAATTCAATAATTACAAGGTTCTCATTAATTTGGGAGCCTTTTTTCTTTTGCTTTTGTCCGTTTTCCAAAAAACACGTCTATTAATAACCGAAAGGACGACATATGAAAATTGAAAGTCTAATTGGAGAAACGACAGAATACGAAAAGAAACTTGCTTTAGAATACAAGAGGCCAAAAAGCTGGTGTAAAAGCGTTAGTGCGTTTGCGAATACGTTTGGCGGCACTTTAATTTTTGGGATTTCTGATGATGGAGAAGTGGCAGGACTTTTAGAACCTGAAAAAGATGCCGAGAAAATCAGTGAAATAATAAAAGCCAGACTTAATCCAATTCCGGAGCTTCGTTTACGGCTTGAACTTGCAAATGAAGGGAAGGTACTCATTGTACTCGATGTTTTTAAAGGGGATGAAACACCATATTACTATTATGGTGACGGCATATCTGAAGCATATGTTCGTGTTGGGAATGAAAGTGTTAAGGCAAGCGCTTTGGAATTAAGACATCTTGTTTTGCGTGGTAAAAATTCATCATATGATTCGCAACCAACGTCATATAAGGTTGAAGACTATGCATTTTCAAAACTTCGTGAGAGATACAAGAAATGGACTGGAGAAAGTTTTGATGAGAAAGATTTAATTTCGTTTGGATTAGTAAATGAGCGAGATTTTCTTACAAATACTGGCGCTTTAGTTGCTGATGAAAGTCCAATTTGGTGGTCGCGTTTGTTTTGCACTAGATGGAACGGGCTTGACAAAAGTGGTGGTTCTACCGATGTTTTGGATAGTGCGGAATATTCCGGCAGCATCATCTCGTTGGTTGAGAGTGGAGAAGCATTCATCAAACGAAACGTTAAAACCATATGGCGAAAAACAGGAACCTCTAGAGAAGAAATGCCTGAATATGTGGAACGAAGTTATCATGAAGCACTTATAAATGCTTTAGTTCATCGTGACTATCTCATTAATGGCAGTGAGGTTCATGTAGACATGTATGATGACAGATTAGAAATTTATTCTCCAGGCGATATGCCAGATGGCTCAAACATTCAGGAACGAAATCCTCTTACCGTGCCATCAACCAGGAGAAACCCAATTCTTGCCGATGTATTTAATAGGATTGGATACATGGAACGTAAAGGCAGTGGCTTTAGCAAAATTATCTCCGTGTATTCAACACAAATTAACTATGGTGAGAACAAAAAAACCTATCTTTAGTTCAGATAGATATCAGTTCACTGTTATCATGCCAAATTTAAACTATAATGTCCCTCACAATGTCCCTCAGATTGGCACTCGCATTAATGCTAATGATTTTATTCAAAAAAATAAGGAATTATCGAATGTTTCGAATCAAGAAACAAACTAATATGGCACCCAGGATGTCCCTCGCAATGTCCCTCGCGATGAGTCGCAAGTAGAGTCACAAATTAAAAAGAAAATTTTGGAGTTGATAAACGTAAATCCCAAGATTAGTACCGAGAGAATTGCAATGGCTTTTGGAATAAGCTCCAAGACCATCAAGCGGCAAATAAAAGAGATCAAGAATTTGCATTATGTTGGACGTGGTTCTAACGGACATTGGGAAATTGATGATTAATAGCACTAAAGCGTAATTTCTTGTGTGTAATTTTGTCTCTTTTTCAAAAAGTACGTCTATTAATAATCGAGAGGTGAATTCTATGAGATAAAAACAAATCATGATAATGCTCAATATGTTGTGAGCTAGATATAACAACTATTTTAAATTATTAAAATAAAAGTCAATCGTAATCTGTTTGATAAGTGGCCTTCTTAGCTGTATAATTCATAAGCTTCCTTTAGAAGGAAGGAAGTAACATTCTCTTATGGTCGCACAAGATGCGATCCATTAGACCAAATTTAGGAGGTGCTATCATGAAAAAGTATGAGATCATGTACATCTTAAATAGCGTTCTCGAAGAACAAGCTAGAAAAGATGAAATCGCCAAACTTCAAGGTATTCTCGAAGCTAACAAAGTTAAAGTTAGCAATACTCAAGAATTAGGCATGAAAGATTTCGCTACACCAATCCACAAACAACTTAAAGGCTACTATGTCGTCCTCAAAGTCGCAGGAGACATCGAAGGCCTTAATGAGTGGACCCGTCAAGCGAAACTTGATCAAAACGTCGTTCGTTTCTTGATTACGGTTGACCAAGACTAATCGTATTAATACGAAATTAAACATTGGAGGATCGTAAAATTATGTTAAATCGTGTCATTTTAGTTGGCCGTCTTACACGTGACCCAGAGTTACGCAAGACTGCTTCAAGTCTCTCTGTCGCGTCCTTCTCGCTCGCAGTAGATGATTCCCGCAAAAATCCAGACGGAACAAAGAACACTTTGTTCATGAACTGCACGTTGTTTGGAGTTCGTGCCGAAACGTTTGTTAAGTACACTCGTAAAGGTTCATTAATCTCTGTTGAAGGCAGACTTCAACAAAGAAAGTACACCAACAAAGCAGGTGTTCAAGTTACAACCATCGATACAATAGTTGATAACTTCGACTTCTTGGATACAAAGAATGCTGGAGCAAACGATGCTTCCGGTTATTCTTCTCAACCTGATGTAGCTCCTGTTGCTCAACCAGACAGCGGCAACTTAGATGCAATCGATGTAGTAGATGACGATCTACCATTCTAAACATAGAAAGGAAAATTTATCATGGCTTTCAGAAAAATGAGATCCAGACGTAAAGTTTGCTATTTCACTAAGAATCATATTAAACATATCGATTATAAAGATGTTGAACTTCTTCAAAGATTCATCACACCTGATGGAAAAATCATGCCAAGAAGCAGCACAGGCACATGTGCTAAATATCAACGTCAATTAGCAAGAGCAATCAAAAACGCCCGTTTCATGGGATTACTTCCAGAAGTTGGCGCAAACTAAGCTAAACTTGTACGTAATAGCCCCGTCGTTATGGCGAGGCTTTTTTACTACTCAATTACGTTTTATTTGTTAGGCTGTTAAAATAAAAATAAGCGGGAAATGCATGCGATTTTCTAAAATTTAATCACAACTTAGAAACTATATTTCTTGTTCTATTCGGTAAACAAATGTCGTTATTAAAGAAACTAACGATCATTTAGTGATTAAATGTTTTTTGTACTTCTTTTCTCTTTTAACCCATAAGGGGTTAAATTATAATTATCGATATGAACGCATCAATTAAGAAATTTAGAAATATAACCTTCATCTTCGCTACATTTGAGTTAGTGTTAATAGGCGTACTCGCCTTCTTTTGGATGGACAACACTTTTGGCTTAAGGGAAATAAAGCATATCGAAGAATATGTCTTTCTTGGTTTTGTTGTTCTTTGTTTAATTGATATCTTGTTTATTTGGTTTGCTTTGGCTCATCTTTCTAAAAAAAGACAAACAAATGACGTTGAAGCAGCTTCCTTGATCGGTAATGACATTCAAATGGCTTACAACATCGATCAAATCGGCTTGCTTTCTATTGATACAAATAACATTGTCTTATGGACAAACAATCTCTTCCATGAAAGACAACTTGATTTGGTTGATACTGACTTATTTCAAACATTCCCATCTTTAAAAGAATTGGTAAAACTCAAAAGCGATAAAAGCGTTCATTTAGAAATGAAGGGCAATTCATACGAGGTTCGTTACTTATCTGAAGCACGTTTATTCGTGTTTAAGGATGTAACTGAATATGACAATGTTGTTAACTACTCTAAAGAGCAAGCAATTGCTTTAGGCGTCATCATGATTGATAACTTTAATGACGTTGCATCAGATACAGATGAAGTTGCAGACGCGGTTATGAACGTTAGAGCAACAGTTCGTGACTATTTCCGCCAATACAAAGTTTTACTTACTCAAGTTAAACAGGATAGATATTTTGCCGTTTGTAACTTTAATGCCCTTGCTCAAATGGAAAAGGACGGATTCTCAGTCATGGAAAAGGTTCGTGCCGTTCAAGACAAAGAAGATATCCCTTTAACATTATCCATTGGTTTTGCACATGATTTCCCTGATGTCGGAAAACTTTATGAAATGACAGAAGGTGCTATCGATACAGCTCTTGCTCGTGGTGGTGACCAAGCTGTTGTTTCACAACACGGTAAGGAACTTAGATTCTTTGGTGGCAAATCAGTTGCTATCGAAAGTACGTCAAAGGTTAAGGTTCGTTCCATGGTTGGAGGGCTTGCCAAACTTATCGAAGATTCGTCAGGTGTCTTCATTATGGGCCATACCGATATGGATATGGACGCACTTGGAAGCTGTTTAGGAATTAAAGCGATCTGTGATTGGTGTGGTAAGAATTCCAAAATCGTTTATGCACCAAAAAGAACGGAAAAGAAGGCACGTATTGCATTCACAAGCGCTTTCTCAAAAGATACGCTTGATCAAATGACCCTAACGCCAGAACAAGCTGCCTCTCAAATCAAAGAAACATCCTTGGTTGTAGTTGTTGACGTTTCTGTCCCTAACAGAGTCATGGCGCCAAAGCTTCTTGATTTAGCAAGAAAAGTTGTTGTCATTGATCACCATAGACGTGGAGACTCCTTTATTGAAAGACCTTCTCTTTCTTACATTGAGCCATCTGCTTCAAGTGCCTGTGAGCTTATCACGGAAATGATTCGATATGCGGCTGCAAACCCTCGTATCGAATTAAAATCATCATATGCCACAATTATGCTTTCCGGTATTTTCATGGATTCCCAATATTTCAAGAGTAAATCGGTTGGCATGAGAACCTTTGAAGCGGCAGAAATCCTTAAAGAATATGGTGCAGAAAACACACTTGCGGACGAATATTTGAAAGACGATTACGAAGAATTCGCTTTAACGAATAAGATTCTTGGAACAATGAAAACATCATCTTATGGTGTTCTCTACTGTGTTTCCGATAACAATGATGTCGTTGAAAGAAGTGCTCTTGCTAAAGTTGCAAATTCTCTTCTTTCACTCAGAGATGTGCATGCTTCCTTTGTTATTGGAAGAACCGCGGATAAGCAAATTAGCGTTTCTGCGAGAAGCGATGGAACTGTCTCCGTTCAACTTCTTATGGAACAACTTGGTGGTGGAGGCCATCTTAATATGGCCGCAACCGTATTCCCAAACGCCAAGATTCCAAACGTCACAAACGTCTCTGAAGCCGAAAAGAGACTTGTTGAAACTCTTAATGTTTATTTAGATGCGTCAAAAGTTGGCGCTTCTTCTGGAGGTAACAATATATGAAAATCATTTTATTAGCCGATGTTAAAGGTGTCGGAAAAAAAGGGCAAACCATTGATGCAAAAGATGGCTATGCAAAAAACTATTTAATTCCTAGAAAACTTGCTGTTATTTCAACAGATGCAAACCAAAAGACTCTTGCTAAAAATAATGCTATTGAAGATGCAAGACAATTATCCTTAAAGAAAGATGCTGAAGCATTAGCGGAACGCTTAGAACACATCAACGTTGAATTCAAAGCAAAAGTTGGCAGTGATGGCAGAATGTTTGGTTCAATTTCTCCAAAGCAAATTGAGGAAGGACTCAAAGAACAATGGGGAATTACCATAGATAAACGTAAATTTATCGATAAATATCCTGCTAACGCTTTAGGATACACAAGATTAAAAATCGAATTATATAAAGGCAGCGCAGGAGAGGTTACTGGAACCGTTAACGTTCATATCTCCGAGGAGAAATAATGGCTAAGTTAACCTTACCATCAAACGTTGAAGCGGAACGCTCTGTTTTAGGCGCAATGCTACTTTCAACCAACGCATGTAATATTGCTTTGGCTTCTTTAACTGTGGATTCCTTTTCTGATGTAGACGCACGTAACAAGATTATTTTCCAAGCGATGGAAAATCTTTCTGAACACGAGCAAATAATTGATCCACAAACAGTCGCGAATGAATTGATAAATACAAATTTGTTATCTGCTGCAGGTGATTCAACCTATCTTCTTGAATTGATGAATAACGTTATCAATCCAGAAAACGTTGAACACTATGTTGGCATTGTTCGTGATCAACAAGTATTAAGAGAGTTTCTTTTAGAACTTCAAAGCATTCAAAAAGATTATTCAGAAGGCAAAATTTCTGATATTGGAGACTTCTTAGCTAACTCTCAGCAAACCTTAACAGCGATTACAAATAGACGTTCTGTTGGCGGCTTCCGTAAGGGATCAGATATTGCTAGAGAAGTTAAACTCAAAATTATTGCGGAATCTAAACGTGCAAACCGTTCTTTAACTGGTGTAGATACAGGCTTTAGAGGATTAAATAAACTAACTCATGGATGGCAACCAGGCGATTTAATCGTTCTTGCTGCACGTCCTTCTGTTGGTAAGACGGCCTTCGCACTTAACCTTGCGGTTAATGCCGCTTCATATAAAGGAGAACCAGTTGCCTTCTTCTCGGGAGAAATGGATTCGACACTTGTTATGAAACGTATCCTTTCTTCTATTTCTCGTGTTTCTCTTTCGGGAAACGAACAACTTACTGATAGAGATTTGGGAAAGATTTCCCTAGCTGTAAGCGAAGTAGAACGCATGAATCTTTATATCGATGAGAAACCAAATCCAAAGCTTGGCGACATCATTGCTAAATCTATTAAATTAAAGAATAGCGAGCCTAATTTGTGTGCTATATTTATCGACTATATCAACATCATAAGAACAGAGAAATCTTTCGAATCTCGTTCATTAGAAGTCGCAGAAATTACTTCATCTTTAAAAGAACTTGCTCGTAACTTGAAGATACCTGTTATCGCTTTAGCCCAGGTTAACCGTGATGCTGATAAGAATGAAAATGGTGTTCCATCGATGGCAAACTTAAAGGATTCCGGTTCTATTGAGCAGGATGCCGATATCATCATGCTTATGTACCGTAAAGACTATTACGACAACCAAGGAAAACGTATTGTTAAAGCACAATCTGCTTTTGAACAAAAAGTTGATGCACAAGTGGATAAAGCTAAACAAGCTGGTGGAAATAAAGATTCCGGTTCGGTAACGACAATTAGTGTAACTAAGAACCGTAACGGATCAACTGGCAAGGTGTCTTTGATGTTCTCCAAAGCAATCCAGCACTTTGATAATTTCTCTCTTGAAGCGGAAGAAGAAGAGAGAAGACTTAATGGTGAGGAAGGTTATCCTTCCCCTGATGACGAATGATTCGTTATGTAATTGCCTCTTCCTCTTCCAAGGGGAATGCAACGTTAATATATTCAGAGACAACGCTTATCCAAATTGATATGGGCGTTACTTTAACCGCACTCAACAAAGCGTTATCACTTACTCCATATGGCCTGAATGATATCAAAGCATTGCTTATCACTCATGAGCATTCCGATCATGTTAAAGGATTAACTATTGTTGGCTATCAAAAATTGAAATTACCAATTTTCGCCGGTGAAAGTACCTTATATTCAGGAATTAATGTGATTGAAGAAGAAAACTCCTTTGAAATTGGTGATTTTTCAATTATCCCCCTTAAAACCTCGCACGATGCAAGCCATCCATTAGGTTTCGTTCTTGTAAATGGTGAAGAAAAACTTGTATATATGACTGACACTGGATACGTTCCTACAGAAGATCTTCCATATATGCAAAACGCGGATTATTACATCTTTGAATCTAATCATGATGTAAGAATGCTAAAAATGTCTGATAGACCAATCATCTTAAAAAGAAGAATTCTTTCTGATCATGGCCATTTGTCTAATCTTGATTCTGCAACATATATGTCGGGCTTAGTTGGAGATAAGACAAAAGAGATAAGCCTTGCTCATCTTTCCTTAGATTGCAACACTCCAAAGAAAGCGCTAGATACCTATAAAAAAGTATTCAAGGAAAAAGGCTTAGACTTTAAAAAATACAACGTTCGTACAGCGCCTGCATTTGAACCTTTAGTTGGAGGAGACAAATGAAAATAAGAATCTTTACGATAGGCAAACTCAAGGAATCTTATTGGAGAGCAGCAGAGGAAGAATATCTCAAACGCCTTTCTCCATATGCGAAGGTAGAAATCGTTGAACTTAATGATTTGCCTAGCAAGGAAAATGCCTCAGCAAAAGAAGAAGAGGAAACGAAAATAAAAGAAGGAAGACAAGTCTTAGCAAAACTGAAGCCAAGCGATTTCCTTATTCTATTGGATTTAGGCAAAAACGAGCCCACATCCCCTGAATTAGCAAATAATCTATCCAAATGGATGGAAAGAGGGGGTAGTAACATAAACTTTGTTATAGGCGGTTCTTTGGGCCTATCAGAAGAACTTAGAAAAAGAGGAAATGCCTCATTAACACTTTCTCAGCTAACATTTACTCATCAAATGACCAGAGTTATTCTTCTAGAAACCATATACCGCTCGTTTAAGATATTAAATCATGAACCATATCATAAATAAGACCACAAAGAAAAAGAAAGGCTATTATATTGTTATGAATTATCCAGAATTTGATGCATACATCCCATTTGTAGATGAAGCAAACCCGTACTGCAACGCTTATAAAACAAAAGAAGGTCATATCTTCTACGTAGAACCGGGTTTTTATTCAGGCATGCAAGGATTTAAAGAAAAGAGAGAAGAACGTTACCAAGATTTGCTTAATGGAATTTATGACGTTATAGCAAAGAATGAAAAGGTTATCTTCACTTGGTCATATGATTCTCCGTTTATGGAAAAAGATGGATTTATATACCGTGAGATTTCGGATATCTCTGATCCGTTAAAGATATACGTTGAAGATAAAAATCGTGGAAGTGATTACGGCGATTAATGAAAAGGCTCATCCAAATATGGTGAGCCATTTTAAACAAGTTCTAAGGAATTACTACCATATTATCTTTAACGTAATTTAGATAGTAGTCTGATGTTGCATTGCAATTTGGAACTACTTCCATCGTTCCGATTATTGATAATCCAAAGAAACACTGAATCTCATACGTATTTTCGTTTTCTAATATCTTATAGGAAATCTCTGATAATGAAGGGCGAGTACGCTCAGTAACGAAAAGAGCGTTTACTTTGAAAGAATAGTTTGAATCTGATGATTTACCTACCGACGGGTCGTAGACATATAAAGTCTCGACGGCTCCTTCAAAATTGTATGGCTCATTGTGGCGCGAGTCATAATGAAGCTCAAAGATGTTGCTTTCGTCTTCAACTAGATTTTTTGGGTTCAGCATGCAAATATAAGAAATCGTCTTTCCTTCGGAAAAGCTGGTTTCTAAAGTGGAACTTAGTTCGTTAAATGTTTGATAGCTCCTGACATCTATATGATCATACCATTCGTATCTGTAGAGTAATTGGTATCGACAATCGCGACACATTGCATGCTGGAACTCTGCATAAATCATTCCATCAGGAAAATTGTGTTTGGCTTCATTATATTTTTTGCCATTATATTCTTTATAATGAAACTTGCTGTTGTATTTCCATTCTAAAGAATCGATATAAGTTTGCTCGGAATTTATGGATGTTTCTGAAGAATCGATTTCAGCACTTGATTTTTCTGAAGAATCGATTTCATCACTTGATGTTTCTTTTGAAGGAAAACATGATCCAAGAATTAAGCAGGACAAGAGAAATAAGGAGAATATATTTTGTTTCTTCATCTCAAAAACCTCCTTACTCAATGCAAGTATCTACGTCTTATGAAACCATTATATGATTGTCAGTCTAAATTTCAATCGTTATTTAAATTGTAAAGATTTTACGAAATAATGTGTCTTAAATAAGAAAAATGCTCACCCGATTAAGGATGAGCATAAATGTCAATCGATATTACGCTTGTGGTCTAAGGCTTCTCATTGACATCCAAGTGACTCTAAGGATATAGAGCATTGGGAAGAGGAACATAGTCATACCACTAAACATTGGAATGAATGATAGTAATCCTAATAGAGCAGGACTGAAGGAAGCGAAGTAGCCAATCTTTTGTGAATCCCAGAATGTGTAGATACGGAATGGATTGTTTTTGCCTCTTGTCATGATGAAGATAAGAAGACCCATTAAGAATTCCATACCAACGCAGATGGAGAACATAATTCCACTATATTGCCATGCAAGAAGAACACGTGTAGATGAATATCCGTTATTTAAAAATGAAGACCAAGCTTGAATAACTGTTTGATTTTCTGCTGGAGTAACGATTGTGTGTAAGTCTTTTCCATTAAATGAAGAATGGTCGTATTTGACTTGAACGGAATTTGCGCTTGAGAATGATGTGCCATTAACTGCTTTGGCAAGGAAGACACTTTCTTTTCCAAGGACAAGCATATTAACGGAATAAGTTTTAACTGTGTGTCCTAAGATGTTATTTGGATCATTGATGATGTTGCTGGCTTTGTTAACCGCGTATGTATATGGATTTTCGCTGCCAGAGTAATAAACTGCTAATCCACAGTAATATTCATCTTTGGAAGTGATTAATGCTGCAGAAGCAGAAGAAGAATCACTGGTTTCTTTTTCTTGGGTGATTGTAACAGGTACTTTGTAATAATATCCCCAGAAATCTGTTGAAGTGTCTTTTGGATTTTTGCAGACATTCTTCCATGCCGTTTCATCAAGTGTTAAAACGCCATCCTTGATTTCCATTTTGACGTCTTTTGTTTCCTTGTTGAATGCTTTAAGGGAGTTTTCTAAATCATACGAATATGTGTTAGAAGAGTTTGAGAAGAAACTTGAAGCGTTAACTGTGAAACGTCCAACCATTGTTGGAATTGTTGCAATTACTGCAGCCAACACGCCAACGATAATTGCGTAATACCATTTACGGGTTCTCCCATCAACGCAAGCGTCGTTTGAGAATAATGTTTTGAAGAAAAATACGAGTTGTTTTAGGAATTTATTTTCTTTCTTTTGTTTTACTGGTTTTGCTTTTGCCATAATGAGTCCTTTGTTTAGCATTGAAACTTTACAACAAATGGGCGAATTATACAAAGAAAACCGACATTATTGTCTCTAAGAGACAAGAAAAAGAATGATTCAAGGAGTTTTTTGCATTATACTTTTATGGCTCAAAGACATTGAGCAATTGGGGTCGTTCTGGTTTTGACGGGGGACCGATCTTGCCTGGACTGCAGTAGCGTGATGAGCTTTAACATCGAACAACAATAACTGACAACAGTTATCTTTTTGCGAATCACGGTGTCCGTGCTTCGTATGCTGCCGCTTAATCAGTAACCTACGGGTTTCCTAGCAAAGTCTAGGAG
>CAVKFY010000056.1:4012-13350 GCA_963655775.1 Alistipes communis | reverse complement strand
GGGTGAATATTAAATACATAACCTATCCCGTAATGTATCATGCTTTCTATCTTGTAACACCAAATATTCGAGAATCTAAAACCGCTTTTAGAGAAATAAAGAATTTCATTCAGTCAGTATAAGAATAGAGATTCTATCTAATCTTTAGCATATTAAAAATTAACGTTTTGTCGTTTTTTGTGCATAAAAACTATGTAAAAATCATTTAAAGATTTGCTTTTTTTCGCAAAATTGAGCATAATATCGATAACGAGGTAAAAAATTGGCTATTCAATATGCTATTTATGACACTCTGATTGACGATGTCACCATGCTCTCTGATGGACGTGGGCTGACTGGCATGCTTTTTGGCGCAATCGATCCTATCGATTCAGTCAATGAAGAGAACATCCTTCTTTATGATGCAATATGTGAGTTGAATCAATATTTCTTTGGCCAAAGAAAGAAATTTGATATCAAGTTAACCTATAGTGGATCTCCGTTTGAGATGAAGTTATTTGATTATGTTCGTACCATCCCTTACGGTCAAACAAAGACGTATGAGGAGGTGGCAGTTGCAATAGGTGAACCAAATGGTGCGAAAGCAGTTGCTAATGCTCTTTCCCACAATCCAATCCCAGTCTTCATCCCTGATCATCGAGTCATTGCTTCTGATGGCGGTTTAGTTTCATATTGCGCCTCTCTTGAATTAAAGAAGTTCTTCTTAGATTTAGAGAAGAAATATTCAAAATAAATCTTATATTTTAGGTAATAAAAAGCCTCGGAATATCCGAGGCTTTTCTAATTCATCAAATGATTAATAACGAGCTTTATCTTCAATAGATTTAAGGATTAATTTCTTAAATTCTTCAAGAGTGACTGTGGTTTGTTTTTCAGAACCAAAGACACGATAGGTAACGCTATTATTGTTGACTTCGTTATCACCGACAACAAGGGTAAATGGAATCTTGTTTATTTGGGAGTTACGTAAACGATATCCAAGTTTGTCTTCAGAATCATCAACCTTAACACGGATGCCTAAATCGAATAATTCTTTTTCGACTTTATGGGCAAATTCACCATGATGAATGTTAGAAACTGGGAGAATGTTTACTTGAGTTGGAGCAAGCCAAGTTGGGAAGGCTCCGCCATAGTTTTCAATGATGATACCTAAGAATCTTTCGATTGATCCAAAGACAACACGGTGAAGCATGACTGGTTCTTTCTTTTCGCCATCTTTATCAACATAAGTGCAGCCAAAACGGTGTGGGAGGTTGACATCTAATTGGATGGTGCCGCATTGCCACGTACGACCCATGGAATCACGGAGTTTGAAATCAAGTTTTGGGCCATAGAAAGCGCCATCACCTGGATTGATTTGGTATTCGTGTCCAGAATCGATACAAGCTTGAGCAAGGGCTTTTTCACTCTTATCCCAGAATTCTGGCGAACCAATATAGGAATCAGGTCTTGTGGAAAGAACAATCTTATAGCTTAAACCGAAGACATCATAGACTTCATCGAATAATTTCATGATGTTCTTAACTTCATCTTCGATTTGATCTGGTCTAACAAAGATATGGGAATCGTCTTGTGTGAAGGCACGAACACGGAATAAACCATTAAGTGCGCCTGACGCTTCATGACGATGGACGTGGCCTAATTCGGCATAACGTAAAGGAAGATCACGATAGGAGTGAATGGCAGATTGATAGGAAAGAATTGCGCCTGGGCAATTCATTGGCTTAATGGCAAAATCTTTTCCATCGATCTTAGTGGTATACATGTTCTCTTTATAGTGATCCCAGTGACCGGAAGTTTCCCATAATTCACGGGAAAGCATGGTAGGAGTTTCAATCTCTAAGTAACCATATTTACGATGGATTTGACGCCAATAATCTAATAAAGAATTCTTAACGAGCATTCCGTTTGGTAAGAAGAATGGGAAACCTGGACCATAGTCAGAAATGAAGAATAAGCCAAGGTCACGGCCTAATCTACGATGATCGTTTGCTTTTCTTCTTTCGAGGACATCAAGGTGTTCTTTTAATTCTTCTTCGCTCCACCAAGAAGTGCCATAGATTCTGGTTAATTGCTTATTTTTTGAATCGCCTCTCCAATAAGCGCCTGCGACTGAAAGAAGTTTGAAATGCTTGATTAAGCCAGTGCTTGGGAGGTGTGGGCCACGACAGAAATCAGTGAATTCACCTTGGGTGTAGCAAGAAAGCTTTTCATTTTCATGCTCGGCGATTAATTCTAACTTATAAGGATTGTCTTTAAAGACTTCTCTTGCTTCGGAAGCATCTAAATCTTTACGAATAAATGGCGAATTTTCTTTTGCGAATTTCTTCATTTCTGCTTCGATTGCAGCAAAATCAGCTTCTGTGATTGTCTTATCGCCGAAATCGACATCATAGTAATATCCTTCTTCGATTGCTGGGCCAAAGCCGAATTTGCAAGAAGGATAAAGACGTTTTAATGCTTGGGCCATTAAGTGAGAAGTGGAGTGATTTAAGATTTCAAAGGCTTCTGGTGTGCCAATTTTAACAAAACTGACTTTGTCACCATCCTTTAATTCACTTCTCATGTCTGATACTTTGTCGTTGATATATAAGGCAATATCTTCTTTTTTGCCTTCTTGATCAACTAATTTTGCGAGATCGAAACCATTGGCTTTTTCGTTAAGTTCAACCTCTTTGTCTTGATAAAATACTTTCATACTTATCTCTTTTCTCTTTCCGGGCATAAAATAAAAACGCCCTAATTGAAGGACGCTTCCGCGTGGTACCACCTTGTTTCGTTTATAAAAAAATAAACGCACTCTCCAACTGTAACGTAGTTTGGTTTCGCCTAACTCATCGCTAGGAGCTCAGGAGTGGTACTTCATATATCTATAGATATTTAAGCATGTCTCCGTCGACGCACCTAAATTCTAGAATCATTAAAATATAATGCAAGAAGAAAATTAAAAGTTTTCGTAAAAACGATTAATATGCTTTCTAAGAAACCATTGAACCAATAATAATCTTTTAATCGTAAAGATCGGGGTATCGCTCTTTTAATGGGCTCCATCCTACCGTACGAGGAATGGCGCATGTTATGCTTCCTACTAATCTATCGTAATCTTCCATAATCAAGCCTATCTCGATGTCGTAATCGTGTCCATAATATTTCCGCAGTTTGCTTTCGGGCACTAAACGGGCTGTTGAATTTTCTTGCATGTCCTCTCTATCCACGTAAGAAATGACATACTCATAGCCTTGAGAAAGGTATTTTTTCCTTTCTTCATCCGATAAATGAGGCCACGATTCAACATAACCTATCACCAAATAAAGCGAATCATAATCATCGCAATATCTTTTTTTGCTTAGTCGTTTCAAACGATGCTCATAAAGTATGTAAACGGCCTCTTTAATTTTATATTTGTGTTTTTTCTTATTCATTTTTGCTTGGGTATTCATCTATTTCTAGTGTCTTTCTTAAATGTGTTTGCCAGAAGACTTATATATTTCTCTTCAGTTAAATAAATTTTAAAACCTAACTTATTTATATTCAATGAATGACGCCATATAAAAACGGCCTTCATAAGAAAGCCGTCTAGTTTAATATGAGATATGTTAGTCGATATTTGAAATAACAGGGGTAGTAACAATACGCATGAAGTTTGTTTTTCCTGCTCCTGTTGGAGTTCCACCAGCAATGATGATTTGACTGCCTTCTTTAACACCCAAATCACGAGCAATTTTAAGGGCTATTGCTTCCATTTCTTCGATGAAGTCAGGCATTGTTGTTGGAATTAAGTGGGCATAAACACCCCATAACCAGCCACTTTCAAGGGCCACTTTACGGTTGTTGGTGATAGAAATGATTGGGCAGCATGGACGTGCTTTAGAAATACGTTTTGTGCTCTTTCCGGTTTGGGTGAAGTTGAAAATCAATTGAGCGTTGATTAATAAAGCGGTGTTTGCAATAGAGTTAGCAATAGCATCATTAACGGTATGATCTGAGCAATCATATGCTTCTTTAGCCATATTCTCATACGGAAGTTCGCTTTCCATCGCCATAGCAATGGCAGCTTGCATTTTGACTGCTTCGACTGGATATTGTCCAGAAGCGGATTCTCCAGAAAGCATGACACAATCATTTGATTCGTCAATAGCGGTGGCAACGTCAGAGACTTCAGCACGTGTTGGACGTGGGTGAGTGGTCATAGAATCTAACATTTGCGTTGCAGTGATAACTGGTTTACCAGCTTTGCGGCAGAGTTTGATTAAACGACGTTGAACAAGTGGTACTTGCTCTGGTGGAATTTCGTCTCCTAAATCGCCTCTAGCAACCATGACACCATCGGCTTCTTTAACGATTTCTTCAATCTTTCTAACGCCTTCTGGGTTTTCGATTTTAGCAAAGATAGGAATGTTTGGATTACCATATTTCGCTAAGACTTTACGCATATCTTGGATATCTTCTGGACGACGGACAAAGGAAGCAAAGATTGCATCAACATCGTTTTCGACACCAAACTTCAAATCTTTCTCGTCTTGTTCTGAGATGAATGGGATAGAAAGATCATCTTCTGGGATATTCATGCCCTTTTGGTCGGCAATCCAGTGGTTGTTTTGCGCTTCAACAACAAGTTCACGATTCTTTTCGTCTTTTTCGATGACTTTTAACATGAGATTGCCATCATCAACAAGAATTGTATGTCCAATGGCAACATCATCATAAAGTCCAGCATAAGAACAGGTGAATTTTTCGGCTGTTCCTAAGACTTTTTCGGCAGTAATACGGAGGATTTGTCCTTTTTTGACGATGACTTTTCCTCCTTCCATCATGCCAGTTCTGATTTCAGGACCTTTTGTATCAAGAGCAACAGGAATGTAAATTCCGTATTTCTTTTCAAAAGAACGGGCAATTTCTAATTTCTTTAATTGCTCTTCGTGCGTTCCGTGGGAAAAATTGGTTCTAACGACATTCATTCCAGCCTCATATAGCTTTAACATCATTTCTTCGCTATCTGAAGCAGGGCCAATCGTACAAACGATTTTTGTTTTCTTCATGTTGAACATATCTATACTCCTCATTATTTGTTAATTTTCTTTACCAATTCGATCATGGCAATGTGGTGGTCTTTTTTCATCTTAAGGGCTTCATGGATGTCATAATCGACCAAATCCATTCCTCTGATACCTACGCATCTGCCGCCTTTTCCTTCGACAAGAAGGTCGACGGCATATGAGCCCATTCTTCCGGCAAGAACTCTATCTGATGCGGAAGGGGAACCTCCTCTTTGGATATAGCCTAAGACCGTGGCTCTTGTGCTAAAGCCTGTGTTTGCTTCAATCTCTTTGGCAAATTCGTGAATATTTGGGTAGATCTTTTCGGAAACAATCATAATCGCACGTTTGTTGGAATCTTTTTCTCTCATCTTTCTTAAAACGGCGAATACATCTTCGTTTTCCATTGTAAAATCAGGGGTAATAATGATTTCTGCACCTTCGGCAATACCGGCAAAAAGAGCTAAATCGCCGCAATGATTTCCCATGACTTCAATTAACGAGCAACGGGAATGCGATTCCGTCGTATCACGGATCTTATCGACCGCATCAATGATTGTATTTAATGCAGTATCAAAACCAATCGTGTAATCGGTAGATGCAATATCGTTATCGATGGTGCCTGGAAGACCAATGCAATTGATGCCAAGTTTTGTTAAATCAAGCGCACCTCTATAGGAGCCATCGCCACCAATAACAACAAGTGCTTCAATGCCTCTTTCTTTAAGGATGTTTACTGCTTTCTTTTGAACTTCAACGTTTACAAATTCAGGAAGTCTAGCGGTTTTTAGAATAGTCCCGCCACGATTAACGATATCAGAAACAGATGAACGATCCATTTTCACGATTTCGTTATTGATCAAGCCTCTATAACCGTTATAGATGCCATAGACTTCAATGCCATAAGAAATGCCAGTACGAACGACAGAACGAATGGCTGCATTCATTCCTGGCGCGTCGCCGCCTGATGTAAGAATTCCAATTTTTTTGATCATAGCCCAACCTTCAACGCTTAGATTATAAACTTATGGAAGTAAATTGATTAGAAAAAACTTTGTTTTTGTATGAACAAAGATAAAAAATGCAAAATAAAAAATGTGGAAAACTTTTTTTGAATGGTGAATAAATGCTAAATTATCCACATTCTATCTATTTTTGAGAGAAAATAGGCTATGTGGAAAACATAGAAATGTCTAGTGTTTATCGAATGAAATTGTATAAATTATTGGAATAAGATGCTAAAATCATTTCCATATGAAAGAAGCGAGACCACAAGATACATATAAGACATTGAAAGAAAGTGCAGTCTCTTTCCAAGATGATTCCTATCTTTTGGATTTATATGTGCCTATCATTTCTTTAAAAGTGGCCTCAATTTATTTAGCCCTTAGAAATGAAGAAGCTGAAGTGGAGAAGAATTTCTCTGATTTCTATCTTCGTTACCAGGTTTCTGAAGGAGAAATGAGTAGTGCGCTTGATTCTCTTGAAGCAATCGGACTTATCAAAACCTTCGTTTTTGAAAAAACTAGCTCTACATCTTTTGTTTTTGCTATTTATTCTCCACGTTCTCCACAAGAATTCTTATCTAACGAATTACTTCATGGAACGTTATTACGTTATTCAAACGATAAATATCTTTCTTTCATAAAGAACAAATACACATTCTCAAACGTTCCAGAAGGATATAAAGACATTTCCAAGAAATTCATGGATCAATTCCAATTAGATTTAAACGGAAACCTATATCATTCATCATCGAAGAATTTAGCAAGTAGAAGATCTCCTGCAATAAGCCTATATTTTGATAGAAATAAGTTTATTAATAAGGTTAAGGATGAATATCCTTCCTTCAATGAGTCTTCACTTAGCAAAGCAGAATTCGTAAAAATCGCCCGTTATGCGGCGTTATATTCCTTTGATGAAGAGACGATTGCATCGTTCTTAATCTCTTCTGCAAGTGTTCTTAATCTTTCTAAAGAATATGGAGATAGAGTTAATTTCCGGTCCTTAGAGAAGATGTGTATCGATAACGATAAACATGAATACATGCATAGAAACATTGGAAAGAAGAGTGAAGTTTCTGGCAATAGTGGAATAGCAATCGTAGTAAGAGCAATGGATAACCTTTCCAGCGTTGATTTCTTAAAGAGATTGCAAAATGGAGGGAAACCAGCCCAAAGTGATTTGAAACTAATCAATACCTTAGTCGTAGAGATGGGTTTGCCAGAAAACGTAACAAACGCCTTGATTTTCTATGTCTTAAAAATCAAAAACAACGTTTTGAGTGCAACATACGTGGAAAAACTTGCTGGGTCGCTTGTCCGTGAAGGATGTCTAACCGCCTTAGACGCACTCAATTACTTAGAAAACACCTCATCTAAGATGAAGCCGAATTCTAAGAAAGTCCAGCCTAAGAAGGAAGAAGAAAAGCCATTGCCGATAAAGCAAGAAGAAATGCCTAAATCACAGAAAGCCGAAGAAGAAGACGATTACGAGGCGATATTAGATAGCTTATAAGGAGATAAACATGGAAGAACTTAAGAAAATGTCCCATTTGGGATTTAAACTAGATCAGCAACGTGTTGATTCTCTTTTAGAGTCGATCAAAAACGACAAAGAATTGATGGATAAGTTAAAAGAACTAGGAATTGAAGATGACGAAATACCTTCCTATGTTCCTTTGCTAATAACTTATCAAGATAATAAAAAAGAAGTAGAGAAAGACCCAAAAACCCTACAAATGGTCTTAGAAATCTCTGATTCAGGCAAACTTACATGTAGATATGAAGAAACAGAATCTTCAAAGGAAGAAAGACGTCTTTTAGAAAATTACTATATTCGTGATTTCTCCGATGAATGGCTAAACGCATCGATAAAAAGCTTTAGAACAGGAAGAGAAAAAGAACTCAAGACGCATATAGCAGGGGCATTAAAAGATAAAACCAAAAACTGGTTCTACGTTTATGGCTCGTTAGGGACTGGAAAAAGCTATGCTTTAGCAGCTTTTAGCAATGATATGGCGAGAAAAAACAAGAAAGTCGCCTTTATCAACGCCAACAAACGCTTTGATGAACTTAAAGGATTAGCCATAAAAGACAAAGAAAAGTTCGATAAAACCATGCAAGCTCTATATGAGCTTGATTGCCTTGTCATCGATGATTTTGGCTCCGAATATAAATCTGATTATGTTCGTGATCAAATTGTCATGCCTCTATTAAATGAACGTTCGAAAACGCATAAATTCACATTCTTTGCTTCAGATTATTCCCTAGATGAGATTGAAGAATTATATTCAACAAAATACGGAACAAAATTATTAGCAAAGAAACTTGTTTCTACAATTAGAGATAACCTTAAAGACAGTGGTTCTGAATACCATTTAGAAAAAGGTTTCGAAAACTTAATCAATCGTTAAAAACAACGTATTTATCTAACTTTTTACGTGTAGATTCAATGCTGGCTGTTGTTTCGATATAAATGGATGCTTCTTTTTTAAGCTCTTTAAGAGGGAAAGAAGAATTTAATTTCAAAGATTTTTCTACGTTAACTCCACGTTCTTCTAGACGTCTCTTTCTTTCTTCGAGTGGAGCGTCAACTCCAATAACAATATCGCAAGAATCTAAGAAAGGAGAAGTTAATAGGAGTGGCATATCAATTACAATATTCTTTCCTTTGTTTTTATTAATGCCTTCTTGCGTTTTCTTATAAACGTAAGGATGAATTATTGAATTCAAAAGACACATCTTTTCTTTATTTTCCGAGACAGTGTTTAAAAGTTTTCTTCTATCGATTTCCTGGGAAACGAATATTTCCGGGAATTCTTTCTTAAGTGCTTTCTTTACATTTATATCGTTATAAGAATCATGGGCAAACTTATCCGCGTCTAAAACGATATAACCTTTGTTAGAAAGGTATGCTGTTATCGTGGATTTTCCGCTTGCTATAGGACCAGTTACTCCAACAATAAGCCCATATCCTTCTTTTTTTTGACAATGTGGGCAATAAAATGTGCTTCTTCCACCCATGAAGATACGTCTAATTGGGGTAGAACATACTGGGCATTCTTGATTCTCTTTGCCATATACTTGGAGTTCATTTTGCATATTGCCAGAGACTCCCTCTCTTGGATGGTAAGATTTAATTGTTGATCCGCCTTGTTTTATTGCTTCCTTAAGGATTATTTGCGTTTCTTCAAGAATTAAATCTGACTGTTCTTTATTTATTTCAGAACACGGAGTTCTAGGGTTCACTTTCGAGGAGAAGAGAATTTCCGAGGCGTATATGTTACCGATTCCAACAATA
>CAVKFY010000056.1:0-4002 GCA_963655775.1 Alistipes communis | reverse complement strand
CCAACAATAAGGGTTTGATCTAATAACGCTTCTTTTATATGTTTATTTTTTCTTAATTGAAGTTTCTTAAAAAAGTCGTCTTTATCGAAGGAAAACGGCTCTTCACCTAAAGAAGATAAAGATTTAGAAGACAAATAATTATTCTCATTCCATAACTCAATCGTGCCAAATTTACGAACATCGTTATATCTAAGAGACGTGCCATCGGTGAAATCATAAATAAGAAGATCATGTTTCTTAGGCTCTTCGATTTTATCGTCAAGAAAATACTTTCCTTCCATTCTTAAGTGAGAAACAATCACCTTAGAATTTGTTAGATGAAAGATAAGGTATTTAGCTCTTCTAGAGACGGAAAGGAAACTTTCTCCAGGTAGGCTTTCAAGAAACTCTTTTGCCCCTGTAAGAACGTTTTTCTCGCGATATAGGCGAATATCTTTGATTGTTTTGTCTTTTAAAACCGAATCAAGATAGGAAACTATTGTTTGTACTTCTGGAAGTTCTGGCATATTTAGTCCTTTGCATCATACCAAGAATGACCGATACCAGCTTCAACTGTGAGTTTGACTGGTAGTTTAACACAAGTGGTCATGATGGTAGAAATTTTATCTTTTACTGAATCAAGTTCTTCTTGAGGAACAGCAAAAATCAATTCGTCATGAATTTGTAAGACCATTTTGGTTTTTAAGTGGCTTTCTTCGAGGAATTTATCGATTTTTACCATGGCAATTTTGATTAAATCTGCTGCTGAGCCTTGTACAGGAGCGTTTAGCGCGGCTCTTCTAGCCGCTTCACGCTTAACAAAGTTCGGATCGTTGATTTCTCTAAGATACCTTCTTCTTCCAAACATTGTCGTGACATATCCTTTAGTTTCTGCATCATGAATGATTTGATTTAGATATTCACCTACTTCAGGATAGGATTTGTAGAAGTTGTTGATAACGTTTTTTGCTTCTTCAAAAGATGAGCCGATTTGCTGAGAAAGCCCGAAAACTGTCGTGCCATAAATAATTGCAAAGTTGATTGCTTTGGCCTTTCTTCTAAGGGAAGAATCAACTTCATCGACATGGAATATCCTTTTCGCAGTCTCTGTATGTAAATCGTGGTCGTTATTAAAAACATCGATATATGCTTGGCATTTTGATAATGCCGCTAAGATACGTAACTCAATTTGGTGATAATCGATAGAAAGAAGGATGGTATTTGGATCATCGTAATAGAAGGCTTTTCTAATTTGTCTTCCTTCTTCGTCTCTTGCACTGATGTTTTGCAAATTAGGGGAAGAGGAAGATAGACGGCCAGTCGAGGTTTGGGCTTGATTAAAATAGGAATGAATCTTTCCATCTTGCTTGATATACGGAACAAGCCCATCGACATAGGTGCTAAGCAATTTGGCGTATTTTCGATAATCTAGGATTGCTTGAACTATTGGGTGATAATTGATTAATTCGGTTAAGGCTTCAACGGAGGTGGAACCTTTTTTATGATCAGGAAGACCTAATTTGTTATAAAGAATATCCGCGACTTGTTTGGAGGAATTGATATTAAAAATCTCACCTGATAAAGAGTAGATCTTTTCTTGATACATCTTCTTTTTCTTTTCGAAGTCTTCTTTAAAAATGTCTAGTTCCTTTTTATGGATCGGGAATCCTTCGATTTCCATCTTTGCTAGTACCTTCATTAAAGGGATTTCTACTTCGGTATAGAGATTATAGGCATCAACGCTTTTAAGATCTTTGACAAACTTATCCTCTAAAGAAGAGGCGTAATAAGCCATCTTTGATGTTTGCTCATTATTTCCCCCTAAGTCAAATAAGGAGATTTCTTCCTTCTTTTCACTTGATATATCTATTCCAAAAGAAGAATAAACCAATTCAGGATTATTATTCTTCGAGGAATCTAAAAGGTAAGAGGCAAGAAGAAGGTCGTTTTCGATTCCTTTAAGTTTGATTCCTAAGGAATTTAAGACATAAGTGCTAGCTTTTCCGTCATATACGTTCTTTTTAATTGAATCATCTTCGAGAATCTTCTTTAAAGCATCATCTTTTTTAATGCTTTCTATATCTTCGTAATATGTTTTTTCGTTAGAAGATATGGATATTCCATAGAATTCAGTCTCATGGTAGGAAAGATAGTCCATATCAAGAGCAAGACCGATTTTGTTAGATAAGGAAATGTCTTTAAAAGAAGTAACGATGATTGGCTTTATTTCTTTGAGTTCGCTACGTCCGTCTTTTAAAGAAGAAGGCAAACGAGTAAGAAGTTGTTTCAATTCGTATTTATTGGCAAAAGCAGTGACTTCTTGGAAAGAATAGCCTTTGTATTCTAATTCTTCTAAACTGAAAGGCAATTTCACATTGGTAAGAATGGTAGCAAGCTCATAACATTGTTTACCTTGTTCAAGATTTTCAAGAATGTTTTGCCATATTTTTCCTTTTTGAGTGGGGGCTGCTTCAACAATCTTCTCAAAAGATCCATATTCTTGAATCAATTTAACGGCAGTTTTATCTCCGATTCCAGGAATGCCAGGAAGATTGTCGCTTGAATCTCCTCTAAGCCCTTTGAAATCAATGATTTGAAGAGGATCAAAGCCAAATTTCTCCTTCATGTTTTTGTTTGTAACTAAATCAGTGTTTGAAAGGCCTACTTTAAGGAGATTCACAGAGATATTGTCATCGATTAATTGGAGATAATCCTTATCGGAGGTATAGATTTGCACCTCATAACCTGCTTTGGAAGCCATTTTTGCAACACTTCCACAAATATCGTCTGCTTCAATGCCATGTTCTTCATAACAAAGTATGCCTAAAGCCTTGCATAATTCCCTGGATATTGGGAATTGGGCTTTCAAATCTTCTGGGCAGGGTTTTCTATTTGCTTTGTAGTCTTTGTATTCTTGCTTTCTAAAAGTTTGAGAATCCGCGTCAAAACCGACAAATATCGACTCTCCTCCTTTAAAAGAAGAAAGAAGCTTTGCTAACATGTTTGCGAAAGCAAAGATTGCATTTGTTGGAATGCCTTCTTTTGTCGACATGATAGCCCCTCCGCCATAAGAGGTCGCATAATACGCTCTAAATAAGAGACTGTTACCATCAATCACTAATATTTTTTTCATTTGTTACCTCCAAGAAGGTGGACATCATCCACGATGTATGACCCTTCTTTTCTTGTGTCCTTATGGGTTTTAACTAAGATAACAACATCATTTTTTAGGATGTTGTAATGTTTTTCGTATACTTCGGAGAAAATAACGAATTCTTTCTCTGAAACTTCATCGTATAGTTGCAAGAAAGCCATTTTTTTACCTGTTTTTGTATTTATCGATCGACAAGATTTGATAACTCCTGCCGTAATGAGTTGGCCATTCTTTTCATCAATTTCCGATAAAGGGATTGCCTTATAACGTTTGATTTCTTCGGAATATAAGCTAAGAGGAGAGGAAGAAACCATAATGCCTAAGGCAAGATATTCTCTTTCGAGATTTATCGCTTGATCATCTTCGATATTTTCTAATAGAGGTTTGGATATTCCTAAATCTACTAAGAATTGCTGTCCATCTGTTCCAAAAAGCATCTCCGCATATTCCATTGCCGCATAAGCGGACGCACGTAAAGACTCTCTAGATAGATATAAGGAATCAAAACAACCCGCATCGATGAGCTTGACTAGCATTTGCAGATTCAAACCGTTTTTCTTATTTCTTGCAGAAAAGTCGAAAATATCGAGATATTCGCCATTTTCATTACGCTCATCGATAATTGAACAAAGGAATTTTGTTTGTAATCCTTTAATAATCGAAAGAGGGCACCTAACCTTACTACCATCAACAAGGAAACTCATTCCGGATTTATTGATATCTGGCACGGAAAGAGATATTTTCATTTCCTTAAGTTCGGAAAGAGTGTTTGCAAATTTGCTACTTCCAGGGGAAAGATAATCAAGAATCGAAGAATAAAATTCACGTGGGTAGTGGACTTTTAGATAAGCCATTTGGCAAGTAATAAC
>CAVKFY010000055.1:3485-7977 GCA_963655775.1 Alistipes communis | reverse complement strand
ATTTTATATACTTTTTCTTTTCTAAAAAACGGTATCAAAACATCACTTGCCATATCAAAAGAAATGTTCCCTCCTGTATCTAATAAAACATTCGTCCCTCTATCTCTTATCAGTATCGAATCCCCTTGCCCAACATTTATAAAGCTAATTTCTTGAAGGAACGAATTCGCTATCGGTAACGATGGGAACAACAAAGATAGGCAAGAAACTAAAATTGGCCATTTGTTTAAAGAGGAAAAGCCTTTATCTGCTAAATATAGAGCTATAGCTATGCAAAGATAATAAATAAAGATTGAAGCTGTTGGAAATTCTCCTAAAGGAACAGAAAGGCTGATTTTATCGACAAAAATCAAAGTTTTGTTAAGGAATGCAGAATATCCTTCCAACAAGCCTACGTAAGGAACGCTTAAGAAGGAGATGAGAGCTAGGAAACTAAATAAAGCTACGATTGGAGTAAATAAGAATGAGAATAAAGGAGCAAGAAGAATCAATTCTCCCCTTACATTAAAAAACGGCAACAAAAATACAGTTAGCAAAAGAGAAGAAACAATTTTGCTTTCCGTTTTGCTAAAAACATGTAGATGTAATCGGCTAAAATACATGAAATAAGAGATGCCAAAGCCAAGCAAAAATCCTGAATTTAAAGAGTTATACGGATTGCAAATAAAGAGAATAATGCCACTTAATGACAAATTTGAAATATAGCTTGATCTTCTGTTTTTTGCCAAAGCAATCATTTCCAACAATCTAATGGTTAAGACTCTATATGTGCCTATTTTCCTGCCTATAAAGAAAGACAAGAACAATGCGCTAAAAAATGTATAGACCTTGGCTTTATTTTCCTCTGTTTTAAGAAGAAATAACTTATCCAAAGCACGGAGCAATAACCCAAAGACTATTCCACTCGAAGACAAAACATTTAAACACCCTATCTGATTGGCCAATGCTACATTTTCGTTTTTAAAGTCTCTTTTTAAAAAGACGATCATATCAATTGTCCCGCTCGTTAAAGAATTAAAATTAGAAAGAAATCTAAGTTCTTTTTCTCTTATCCTGAAAGGTCTGACAAATATATTTTCAATCGATTGAACACTCACACTTTCTCTGATTCCCATTCTTAACAAATAGTCTTTGAAAGAAAATTTCGATTCGTATTCCGTAAATTTGTGCGGAGAAAGATAGCCTTTAATGAAAACAATATCCCCAATTTCCCTGCTACAATCTTTCTCGTAAACATACAATCTCCTAAGCCCGTTCGAAACAACAAAATAATTGCTTTTCGAAGAGATAACCATTGCTTTAATTTCATAATACCCATCTTTATATCCGATATTATTAAGAACTGAAGAAAGTGCAAAAGATAACAAAAATGGTAAAAGTAAGCTAATAAGGCCACTTTTACCATTTCTATACGCAAAATATAGTAACACTAAAAGAACGAGGCTTGGTAAAAGAATTTTATATGTAAGTAAGAAAAGACCGGAAATCCATCCAATTACCAAGCCCAGCAGCGAAAGTAATAGTAATGTCTCTTTCTTTATTCCGAGAGAGTTATGTATTTTTTGCATTTCTCCCATGTTGCAGGACCAATTCCTGAGACGTTGTTTATTTCTTCTAGTCTGTTAAAAGAACCGTTTTCAGTACGATAAGTCACGATATTATTAGCAACCGTCGAAGAAAAGCAGCTTAGCGTTTTAAGTTCTTCGGCTGTCGCTGTGTTTATGCATTTCTTTGCTATAGGATCAGCAGAGCAAGTATTGCTATTATCGAATAATGGAGCGATATAGCATTCCCAGCCGTCTTCTAAACTTAAATCCAGGTTATACGCTTTAGGGTCGGCATTGCTCGTGACTCCTCCTGCTCCTGAAATTAGGTCTTGTAATGTTGAGTTTGCGCTCAAAAGATAGGTTCCAGCATGGAAAACTTCTCCCGAAATTGTCACCTCCAAGTCCGTTGATTCCTTTGTAGATTGTTTTTGAGAACTAGTTACTGGTGTTACGTTGTTGGCAAAATTATCAACAACAGCTAAAGCAACTAAGGTTACAACAGTAATAACTAGTACAATGACGATGGTCTTAAACATTTTTCTTCCTCCCTCATCTATTAATAGACGGGTAAAATGAAAAAGGGACAAAAAAAGAGCTCCGAAGAGCTCTAATTCGCAAATTCTTGTGTTATTCAGCGTGATTGAATGAAAGAATTTGAATTTCGTATGGTTGAGCGCATTCTACAAGAAGTTTTTCGTCAGAAGCAGCTTTTCCAAGTAATGTTCTTCCTAGCGGGGAAGTTGCAGAAATTTTTGCTGGGCTAGCTAAGACATCACTTTCATCGCTAGAAACGACTTGAACTGTAACTTCAACGTTTTTCTTGAAGTTTTTGAAAGTAACAAAATCCGTAATTCCAATTGTTTTGGAAGTAGAATTGTCAGCAACAGCAGCATGCTCGATTTTTGCTGTTAATTCAGCAATTCTTGTTTCGATTTCGCCTTGTAATTTTTTGGCTGCATCATAGTCGGCGTTCTCAGATAAGTCACCTTGAGAACGGGCTAATTGAAGAGCTTCAAGGTTGGCTGGTTTTTGAACGTTAACTAAATCGTTAAGTTCTGCCTTCATCTCTTCTAATTTCTTAGCGGTATATATAACTTTTTTATCGTCTTTCATGTTAATCTCCTCATCAACTTTATAGATTATAGTAAATAAATTATTTAATTCCAAAAAGAAACTACTTTAATCCTTCAATTTTTGGGTCATTTTCGTAAGCTTCAAGCACTTCTTCAGCTTCTTCGTATTCTTCTTCAGAAACATTTTCTAAAGTTTTGCCATCGCTTGAAGCCATGACGATGAGAGAATCTTCGTCTTCTTCTTTATAAATGAAGTAATAGGTTTTGTTACGTTCATCCATGTGATAGAAGAAATAAATCTTCCACTCTTCTACGCTTCCATCATCTTTTGTGATAAGAATGGTATTATCGTTTATTTCAATCATTATAAGCTCCTTATAAACTTGCTTTGACTTCTTTTAAGGCGTCAGAAAGATTAGAAACGCTCTTTAATTGTCCAGAAGCCATTTCAGGTCTTCCTCCACCAGAACCACCTAAGTGTTTGGCTAGCATTTTGACGATATCACCGGCTTTTACTTTGCTAAGAGCATTCCCGCCAACGAATACACTGACAGGTCTTGTGTTCTCTTCGCCGCCAATAACGATAAAGGCATAATCTTTCTTAGATGATTTCAATGAATCGCCTAATGTCATGAGTTCTTGACGTGATAAGCCATCTTTAACCAAGGCCAAGAAAGAAATTCCATTAATTTCTTCGATTTGAGAGGTTAGGTTCTTTGCTTCATATGAGGCAATCTTTTCCTTTGCCTCGACAAGTTGTTTCCTTAAGAAATTCTCTTCGGAAAGCAATGCTTCTAAGCGTTTTGATAATTCAGAATCTTTTACTCCTAAAAGGCTTTCTGCGTTAGATAAAACAAAGGCTCTCTTAGAAAGATAGCGGAAAGCGCCTAATGAGGTTAACGCTTGAATTCTTCTTACGCCAGAAGAGATTGCATCATCGCTTTGTATAACGAAAATACCGATTTCTGAAGTGTTTTTAACGTGTGTTCCACCGCAGAATTCTTTGCTATAATCGCCAAATTCGACAACTCTAACTGTATCGCCATATTTCTCGGAGAATTCCATCTCTGCGCCAAGTTTCTTTGCTTCTTCAATAGGCAAAATCTCAGTAACTTCTTGGATTCCTTCGGATATTTTGGCGTTTACTTGCTCTTCGATTTCTTTTATTTCATCATCAGAAAGCTTGTGATCTGTCTCATAGTCAAAACGTAAATAGTTTTCATCAACATAAGAGCCCATTTGCTTTGCGTGTTTTCCTAAAACATCGCTTAATGTAGAATGGAGCAAGTGTGTTGCTGAATGATTACGTTCGATTAAACGTCTTCTTTCTTGATCTAAGCTCAAATTGAGAACATCTCCAACCTTTAATTCTCCATATTGCAAGACAACGTGATGTAAATGTTGGCCGTTTGTCGCTTTTGAAACGCCTTCGACTAAACCAGACACTTCATCGTTTTTGAAAGTGCCTTTGTCGGAAACTTGACCACCCATTTCTGCATAGAAAGGAGTCTTATCAAAGACAACGTCTCCTTCTTCTTCGAGAGAATCGACCTTAACTCCATCAACGAAAATTCCAATGACTTTGCTTTGAGTTTCATCTCTGTCATAAAGGAAAGAAGAAGGTTCTTTGAATTCCATTAAATCCTTTGACTGTTTATGGAAAGAATCGATTTGGCCACGGGCAGAACGTGCTCTTTCACGTTGTTCTTCCATTAAAGTCTCATAGCCTTCCATATCGCAAGAAACGCCGTTTTCTGCAGCAATTTCCTTGCTTAAATCCGCTGGGAAGCCATACGTATCGTAAAGTAAGAAGATATCCTTGCCAGATAAGACTTTCGTGTCTTTAAGCATATCTTTGAGGATGTTTTCGCC
>CAVKFY010000055.1:1373-3475 GCA_963655775.1 Alistipes communis | reverse complement strand
GTTTTCGCCTTTATCAAGAGCTTTGATAAATTTCTCTTCTTCGCTCTTAATCATCTTTGTTACCTGTTCTTCTTTTTCAAGTAATTCAGGATAGAAATCCTTATATTTCTCTACGACAACGTGAACAAGTTTATACATGAATGGTTCATGGAAATTAATCTTTTGTCCATAACGCATAGCACGACGAATAATACGGCGTAAAACGTATCCACGACCTAAGTTCGAGAAAGTCGCGCCATCGCTTAAGGCAAAGGTTAAACATCTTATGTGGTCGGCAATGACACGGAAAGACATTTTGTGCTCTTCGTCACATTTGACGCCAGAAAGTTCTTCGCATTTTTCAATGATAGGCATGAATAAATCGGTTTCGAAATTCGTATCTGTGCCTTGTAAAATGCAAGCGATTCTTTCTAAGCCTGCGCCAGTATCGATATTTTTTGAAGGAAGTTCTTTATATTTTTCTCTTGGAACACCATTAACGGCGTTATATTGTGAGAAAACAATACCCCAAATTTCAATATAACGATCATTCTCCATATCATCTTGAAGAAGTTTGATTCCTAAGTGTTCAGGATCCCATTTTTCTCCGCGATCATAGAAGACTTCTGTATTTGGTCCACATGGTCCTTCGCCAATTTGCCAATAGTTTCCTTCCAAGGCAACTAAATGTGAGGTAGGCATTCCAACTTTTTGCCAAAGTTCAAATGACGCTTTATCGCTTGGATTATAAGTAACATAAATCTTCTCTGGATCTAAGCCAAATCCGTTTTCTTTGCTTGTAAGAATTTCATAAGCCCATGGAATTACTTCGTTACGGAAATAATCACCAATCGAAAAGTTTCCTAGCATTTCAAAGAAAGTATGATGTCTAGCCGTATGTCCGACGTTTTCGATATCGTTAGTACGAATAGATTTTTGGACGTTAACGATTCTTCTTGATGGCGGGACTTCTGACCCGTCGAAATATTTCTTAAGACCAGTAACACCGGCGTTAACCCATAATAATGACTTATCGTCTTGTGGAATTAAATTGACTCCAGGTAAATAATGATGTCCTTTGCTTTCAAAAAAACGAATCCAGGTTTCTCTAATTTGTTGACCAGTTAATGGTTTCATACAAAACTCCTTTAAAAAATAAAACACCCTCGAGAAAGAACGCTAGGCAGCGCGGTACCATCTTTCTTCACCAAAGGTGCGACTCATTTATATTCTTAACGCGAAATCACGGTGACATTACTCACAACAAGGCAAGGTGGCGTGTCTCTTAAGCTTTTCCATCATGAGGCTCTCTCTAGAAAGAGACTTATTCTTGCAACAAAGATTATACGACCTTTATTAAATAAATAAAGACAAACTAATAATTTAGGGAAACACTTGTTGGAATTTGTCTTGGAGAAGTTTGTTGTCTTAATCCAGGGAATGTTGGTCCCCAACCCGATGCGTAGTTATAAAACTCAGAGAAAGTCGTGTAATGATCGTTTGTAAAGTAACAAACTGGCGTATTTTCTTCATAGTCCTCTATTCCATCAACGACTACAACCACTCTTCCTTGTCCTCTTCCACCTTTTGGCGAATAAGAATCATTTAAAGCGATATCTAGTTCTAGATATTGTCCTTTTCTATTGTTAAAAACGCCCAAAGACTCTGTATAGCTATTTGAACCAGTATATGAACCATACGTGAATATTTGATATGCTCTATATTCTTTTCCGGAAGGAATGTTCGAGGTATCTTTTTTGCTATAAAGATAATAATTAGGAGGGGCAACTCTAAAGGCTTGATAATAAAGAGCAACAGTCTCATAAGTGTAGCAATAATCAGTCTTTTTGATAGTTAACGTTGTCGGATAAGCAAGATATTTTTCCGTATCATACTTAACGTTATAAACGGTAAATTCATCAACAGTTATCAAATTTGGTGTGATGCGATATGTTTTGTTTGTAGTAGGCATTTTAGAATTATCGGTTACTGCTTCGTAATCAATAACCTCAGTTTTGAGTTCCGCTTTAGGATAAGCATCCTCTTTTTTCGCTGATGAGCTTTCTTCGGAAGAAAAGCTTGTAGAAGAAGGTTGTTCTTCGCTAGAAGATGAAGAATTATTG
>CAVKFY010000055.1:505-1363 GCA_963655775.1 Alistipes communis | reverse complement strand
GAATTATTGTTGTTATTTTGACATGCGAAAAGGCTTGTTGTTCCTATAACGCTAAAAGTTAAGATTAGTTTATTGATTTTCATTTTTTTCTTTCCAAGATTCAGGCATTGTGCGGTTATTTTTCATCCAATCGGTGTCTTTGAGTTTCAAAGAATTGTTGGATCCAGTTATTGTTTTCGTTCCATTGGTGTCGTAGTTAACATTAATCGTGCCGTTAAGTTCGCCACCTTCGCCTACATTTCCTTTTGTTCCACTACTGGTTGCAAAATTTGTTACATAGACATCATCGGTATATTTTGACCA
Organism: Alistipes communis; assembly: GCA_963655775.1. Lineage (GTDB taxonomy): Bacteria > Bacillota_I > Bacilli_A > RFN20 > CAG-826 > UBA4951. The sequence goes on along the minus strand of CAVKFY010000055.1, from coordinate 1,060 downwards.
GATATCAATAGTTGATTGATAAGGCATAGTATTGTTGTTGTTAGTCGTATACTCGTTACTGCCAGCAACACAACAAGTGCAGATTGTTTCTGGTTCAATAGCTTTTAATAATGAATCTGGATTGGCATTAATTGAACCATGGTGACCACCCTTATAGAGGTCCACTTTTCCAATTTCGTTCGTAGAAAGGAGGCTTTCAACTCCATCTTCTTCTAAATCACCAGTAAATAGCATCTTTTTATCACCTTGTTTAAAGAGGAGACAAACGCTGTAATCGTTTTCGGTGCTGGATTTATTTTCGTAATATTTTTGATAAAGAACGCTCATGGAGAGTCCTTTGCCTAAATCATAGGTTTTTGAAGCGCCATTTTGCTCATTGTAGCATTCTAAAGCGGTGTAATGTGTCGCACCTTTGCTTACTGCATAATCACGAGCAGTAAGGTACTTTTTGTAAGCCGGTTTTGTTTCGTCTTTATTCGTTTTTGGGAAATCGATTATAGTTCCTACATTATAAGAATAGAGTATCCCGTTATTGTTCGAGCCTGAAAAGCCAGG
>CAVKFY010000055.1:0-495 GCA_963655775.1 Alistipes communis | reverse complement strand
CATTTTGCTCGTTGTAGCATTCTAAAGCAGTGTAATGTGTCGCGCCTTTGCTTACCGCGTAATCGCGAGCGTTCTTGTATTCTTCATATGTTTTTGTGGTCGAATCCGTTTTAGGAAAATCGATGATTGTGCCCACGTTATATGAATAAAATATGCCATTGTTACTATTGCCATAAAAACCCGGTATATGATCTGCATGGGCATGCGTTGCAACAACATATTCGAGTTTATTATCCGTACAATGTTTGTTTATTTCTTCAGAAATGAGACTGCAGTTTTTATCCTTTGGCCCTGCATCAATAAGGATGTCATTGTCTCCTGCTTTTATATAGATTGAGTCACCATTATAAAGCTTGCCACTCTTACCGGCAGAAATGAAATAAAATGAGATTTGATCGAACGTTCCATCTCCTTGAGTTGATGAAGAAACATTTGAATTAGATGAAGATTGATTGCTTGAGGAAGAATCTATTTTATGGTCAAAAAATCCATTTC
>CAVKFY010000054.1:0-7428 GCA_963655775.1 Alistipes communis | reverse complement strand
TTTGGGGGTTGTTTTCGCTCCATCCCCATTCATCCCCATTAAATGTTAAAGAGCCAGAAAAAAAGGCTTGATGCAAATTGCATTAAGCCTGCTCTTCTTATTAACGGAGCACCTGGCGGGAATCGAACCCGTATCATTAGCTTGGGAAGCTAAGGTTCTGCCACTGAACTACAGATGCATAAAAAGGCTCTATTATTATAGCGAGAGCCTTTAATTTGTCGATAGGTTTTATTTCTTCTTGGTGCCTTTGACAATGGCTTTGCTAATCTTGCCTTTGTTTGCACCTTTGGAATTATGGATTTGTAATGTCGCACCTTGGTTTTTCGCCATCTTGGTGCAATATTCTTCAGCTTCGACTTTCGTGTCAAAAAGCTTAATGACCTTATCACTTCCACGGATAAAGACTTGCCACTTATTGTCGGACGATCTCTTAGAGACGTGGTAAACCTTAATTCCTTCTTTCTTTTCGGCTGGAGTTTCTTTTGTCTCAACCTTCTTTTCTTCTGTAACAGCTTTCTTTGTTGCCATATTTAAGACCTCTTTTCGTTTATTTTAGAATTATGTCAAATAATTTGCTAGTGGCTATTTAATAATCGTTTCCAATTCTTTAAGCGAATTGAGAATTATTGCATCTTTAGCAGATGAAAGTCTTTCTTTATTTTGATGTCCTCTTGCAACAAGGATTGATTTTCCACCAATCTCTTTTGCTACTTCATCATCATGTAATGTATCACCAATAAAGGTCATTTCTTCTGGATTTATATTTGTTTTAGAAAAGTACTCTTTCGCTTCCCCTACCTTTGAACGGCCGTAGATGTCTTTGATACCTATAACTGCATCAAAATAGTCATATATGCCATTCATCTTGAGTTCTTCTTCAAGATTGTCTTGTTTTGTTGCAGATAAGACGATAAGTCTTTTCTTCTTATGGAAGTAAGCGAGCACTTCTTTAACATCAGAGAATAGTTTTAAGTTTGGGAAAGCGTTCCTATAATCAATATCGAATTCTTTTGCTAAAGAAGGAAAATCGTCTTTAGGGAATCTAAATCCTGATTCAGTGTAATAATCGATGATTGGAAAGGTAAATATCGAAAGATATTTCTCTTTGCTGATATTGCCTTCGTGCCCTTTTTCTTTTAGCATTTTGTTTAGAAGTTCTAAGCAAATATCTAAATCATCGATCAAAGTTCCATTAAAGTCGAATACAAGAGTGTTAGAGTTAATTTTGTCCATGGGAAGATGATAAGACAAAGTAAGAAAAAAGCCAAACGAGAATAAGAAATCCATATCATAATGACACGCTTGAAAAGTCGTTGTTTCTTGTGTAACGTTTAAAAAAAGGATGCCTATGTATAAAATTGATCTCATTGAACTAAGCAATAACATTAGTAAGTACATCGAACTAGCAGAAAAGGAAGAAATTCAAGTTACTAGAAATGGCAATCTTATTTTTAGCATCGTTCCAGCAAAGAGTGTTCTTGTAGAAAAAGCAGGATCATTTTTTGGAATGTTGCCTACAAATGCAACAATAGGTGTTGATCAAAACGAAAGAGACAGCTAGATAAGTTTTATTTGTTTAGACCTATGTAACAAAAAACGCCCGATACAAACGTATTGAGCGGCATTTTTAATTGGTGGGTAGTAAGAGGCTCGAACTCCTGACCTTCTGTACGTCAAACAGATGCTCTCCCAGCTGAGCTAACTACCCATCCGTATATCTAACGACTTTTTCAAGTCGCTCAAGTATTATAGGTATAGCAATAATTTATGGCAAGCGTTTTTTGAAAATATTTTTGGATTTTTCTAATCACTGTTTTTCAATGAGAAAAATATAGACTTTAAAACATCTTTTTCTAAGAAAAAGAGCCTCTATTTCTAGAAGCCCTTATCCATTAATTAAGTGTTTATTCTGCTGCAAGTCTTCTTCCAAGGACAACACCCATAACAGAAGACATCATAAGTCCTCTAGTCCAGCCAGAAGAATCGCCTAAGCAATAAAGGTTTTGAATATTTGTCGTTAGGTTGGTATCCATCTTGATTCTATTGGAATAGAACTTGATTTCCGGAGAATAAAGAAGAGTCTCGCTTGATGCAAAGCCTGGTACGACATGATCGACCGCTTTGATGAATTGGATGATGTCTGTCATTGTTCTATATGGCAAGGCCGCAGTGATATCCCCTGCTATCGCATCAGGTAAGGTTGGGGTGATATTTGAACGGTTAAGTTCATATTGCCATGTTCTCTTGCCATCTAATATGTCACCAAATCTTTGAACCATGATATGCCCGTTTCCTAACATATTTGTAAGTTCACCAATCTTTTGAGCGTATAGAATTGGTTGATTGAATGGCTCTCTAAAATTATGGGAGCAAAGAATTGAAACGTTTGTATTTGGCGATTTCTTTTCCTTGAAGGAATGGCCATTAACAACGGCTAAGTTGCCATCATAATTTTCTTGAGCGACGAATCCACCTGGATTTTGGCAGAACGTTCTTACCTTGTCTCTAAATGGGCCGCAATAGCCAATGAGTTTTGCTTCATAAAGGTTCTTATTGAGCGGTTCCATAACTTCGTTACGGACTTCAACTCTAACACCAATATCAACTGGTCCTGGAGCGTGGGCAATATCATATTTGGAGCAAATCTTTTCTAACCAGTCACAACCTCTTCTTCCAGCGGCAATGACAATATCCTTAGCAAAGATTTCTTCCTCGCTTTCTGTGTGGTATTTATGGGCACGAACGCCGATGCATTTCTTACCATCAAGAATGACATCGTTACATTCATAGCCAAAACGGATTTCAACACCATTTTCAATTAAGTATCTTTCGATGGCTAGATAGATATCATGTGCTTTTTCTGTGCCTAAGTGTCTAATTGGGCAGTTTACAAGACGAAGGCCCGCTTCGATAGTGCGGAGACGAATCTTACGGATTTCATCGGTTTCCTTTTCTCCTTCGATATGCTTATCTGCACCAAAGGAAAGGTAGATTGAGTCTGCATATTGAATTAGCTCATCGATCTTGTCGTATCCTAAGAGTTCCGGAAGAGCTCCACCAACGCTAGAGGAAAGAGAGAGTTTGCCATCGGAGAAAGCGCCTGCACCAGAGAACCCAGTCGTTATGGCACATGGATCACAATGGGCGCATTTTCCTAATTTAGCTTTTGGGCAAGAACGATGTTCCACGCTTTGCCCTTTTTCAATCATCAAAATCTTCTTTTTGCTGCCTTTTTTAAGCATCTCTAACGCAGTAAAGATACCTGCTGGTCCGCAGCCGACAATAATTACATCATATTGGTTCATAAATATATCCCTTATGAAAGATACACGTTTTGCTTTCTTTTTTAAAGAAAAGAATGAAAAAGCAACTATTTATTTTTGCTTAGATTCTATTTCTAGGAGGATTTTCTTGTTTTTGATTCCTCCTTTATCGAAATGGAAGACAGTTAATATTTTTCGTTACTTGCAAAAATTGGATAATCAAGATTGTTTAGCTACTGACAACTGTAGAAAGGCATATGTAAATGATACAAAGAAGGTAAGGTTTAGGGCTCGTGTTGCTGAGATTTTATCATTTACTTATATCATTAGAACGAATGAGTGGATGCATCCTTAGACGAAGGGGTTGTTACTAGTCCATTTCATTGGCCCTATTGATGTTATATGCGGATTCTACTCAATACAAAAGAGGCGGAGCCGAAACTCCGCCTCTAATGTTTTGGATATCACATTATTGTTGTTCAATCGTATAAGTAAATGTGGAGCCGGAATTAATATGGATATTATCGGTATAGTCTTCGCCAGGTTCGTATTCAGATGTGTTTGTATAGATTAATGTACAATTTTTATCGAAATAGGCGTTACCAGTCGCTCCAGTTCTGGCGCACAAGAAATGTTCATCAGCCTTATCCTCTTTGATGGCAGTAATTTTTGTACTCTTAAATGTAAGGTTGGTATTTTTTGTGTCAGAAAGCATCGCAATAGTCGAGAAGCAATCGGCGTCACCGCCATATTGGTTTCTACCAACTAAATCGCAATTTTCAAATGTTGCTGTGGTATTATTACCATAAGTTTGGAATGCACAATAGCCTTCAGCATCCAAATATCTAGCAGAAACAGTAACACCATCACAAAGCTTGCCAATATCAAGAGGATATTTAGCTGCTAAACTCACGTTATCTAACGTTAGTTTGAAATCGCTAAGAGCATACGTCAAAATGGTGTTGCAATCGCTCTTAACATCTGTTCCAGTGATTTCGCCAGTAGTTTGATTTTCGCTTACTATGCGGGCGTCGACACCAACAAGGCTAAACGATCCTCCGTTAATGAATGGATAATCATCGCCGTATAAAGCAATGACTCTTTTGCCGGCAGAAGTAACCTGTAATTTTGTGTCATCATTGCCATAAATAACGGTGTTTTTGCTACGAATTTCGACTTTGTCTGTCAAAGTAATATCGTTCAAAAGATAAATATATTTCGTATTGTTTTCTGAACCCGTAATCTTACCATCAGAATCTGTGACTACACCTTCATTAACGGCTTTTGTTAGTTCTTCTTCTGAAGAAACCAAATAGGCCTTACCATCAGTCTTTAAGATGTCAACAACGCCTTTTCCGTCAACAACAGGTGCTCCAGCAGGATATTCTGGTTTAGATAAGTCTTTTACGATACGTGCATTAACAGGAAGATTGCATGATTTATCGCCAACACCACCTACAGTAAGATTGCGGCCTTTTGTATTGGAGAAATTGAACTCTACTTTGTCACTTACAGTGGTCTTTCCGGATCTCGCAACAACTCCGCATCCATCAGTGATGTTGAATGTGCCACCATTGATATTTACTGTATCACTGTTGGCAACATATACACCACAAGCGATATAGCCGGAAGTTTTGATCTGACTGTTAAACGTTCCGCCATTAATTGTGATTGTATTGTGACCAAGATCTTTAATGGCATCTTTTGTACCATTGGTTCCAACAACAAAGTTATCAGATGTGTTGAAAATGCCGCCATCAATTGTAAGTTTGCCATAATTGAAGGCCATCGCAGCATATTCGACGCTTTCAACTTCAGCATACTTTACATATACTTCGCCATGGTCAACTGCCGCAATCGCACCATTGTCTTCACTTACAATCTTTACGCCATCAATGATGACTTTGGAACCTTCGCCAACAGCTTTAACTGTTGTTACTTTATCCCCTTTTGCATCTTTTCCTTTAGTTCTAATTTCAGGAAGTGTGTCCTTTGTTTTGGCTAAAGCAAATTTAACTTGTTGTCCGCTAGTTTGAGTAGTTACAGCATTACCATCAAGTTCCAATGTTCCTTTAGTAACTGTAAATGCAGTTTTTCCTTCAGGAACAGTAACGTTCTCAGAAAGTCTTAAGTTTACGCTCTTGGTCTCATCGGCTAAATCAACTGTTAATGTATCGTCAAGCTCCACTGGTTTAACGACATCAACTACTGCGTTATCTTCCGCATTATTGATTGTTTCAACTAAGTCAGTTGCATCTTTAACAGGATGGTATGCAACCATATCATCTTTCTTTGCGTTGCCTTGGATTGCTTCAATGGTGATATTAACGTTTCCGCTTGTTTCTTTTCCATCAGTGATATTAGTGTCTTTATCAATGCCAATGGTCAAGGTGTAGTCCCCTAATGATGTTTGTTCAGGAGTTGCAGTTGCAAACATGGTGAAGCATTCACCATTTTCTGTGACACTCATGTCTTTGCCATCAGCTTTACCAGTAAGATCAATTACTCCTGCAAATTTGGCATCGGCAGTAATGACTGCACGATATTTGATATCAACTGTGGATTTGTTCTCAACGTGAACTTTAACTGTGACTTCATCACCTGAGACGATTCTATCTAATACGACATTGTCGCCATTGATTTTCGCTGTTCCGCCTGCGCCGAACTTAACGACACCATTAGCCACATCAGCATTAACGGCCTCATCTGTGTTCTTTAATGTCTTTCCACCTTCAAGGGTGACAGTTTTTTCGATTAAAACCTTACCAGTAGAAACCGTTATATTGGTCTCCGCCTTGTTGGTGAATAGCGCATATGTGCTGCCTACGGCTATGCTGCCGAAGGCGAGGACCGCCATCCCCGAGAGGACGAGGGCCTTCTGCAATTTGCTTATTTTCTTCATTTTCCTTTACCTTCTTTTTTTCTGAAACGTCTTATATAGCGTCATTTCGTCACGCTCGCGAGCTTGAACACGACGTCCAGGTCCATCGTCTGCTCCTGGGCGAGGTTGTTGCCCTCGAGGTCCTTGAACGCGTAGGAGACCTTTATCTCCTTCGAGGACCCCTTGAGGACCTGCTTGCTCTCAGGCTCCTCTACCGCCCATTCGATCTGGCTGAGGACCGCGGCCTTGCCGTCGGCTTTCCCCTCGGAGTCGTAGGCGGTCTTGGTGGTCTCGATCGTGAAGTCGAAGGCCACGTCGCCCGTGTTCTCGAGCAGGAACGTCGCGCTGCCCTCCATCGTGGGGACCAGCCTCACGCCGTCGAAGACCTTCCCGCCGTAGTCGGTGAGGCTCACGCCCTTGCCGGCCACTGGGACGAGGCTCTCGCCCTTCCTGTCCTTGAGTGTCGAGAGGTCGACCGTCTGGCTCGTTATGAGCCCCCGCTCGTCAAGGACGTCCTGCTTGAGCTCCTTGAGATAGAGCTCGGCCTTCAGGTTGCCCGATATGACGAGATGGGTGCTCACGCCCCTCTCGCTGGTGAAGAGGGCGTACGCCGTCCCGATGGCTATCCCGCCGGCCGCGACCAACGCGGCCGCTGAGGCGATGAATTTCGCAGTTGTTGATTTCTTCATCCTTCCGTTTACCTCCTTTCCTTTGTCTATTCCATATGAATTAGATAAACGCGTTTGTCCGGAAGACGAGCCTGAAGTCCAGGCTAGTGCCCACGATCTCGCCCGGTATGTCCTGGGCGAGGGTGTATCTCACGGTGAGCCTCTTTGTCTCGTTCTCCCTCAGCTTGACGCTGAATTCGAGAGGGGAAGAGAAGCAGGATGAGAAATCCCTTTCCTCGAGCGCCTCATCGCCGAAGCTCGCCATGACCCTCACGTAATCGTAGCCAAGCTTGCTCTCATCTTTCCTGAAGGCGATGGAGCAGGCCGAATCCCTATTCAGAGACGATGTCACGTCATAGACTTGGTACTTGCTCTCGCCAGGGGAGATGATGCCTAGGTCGCATCTCGAGACGACCTCGTCGACGCCGTCGCCGAGCGTTATGCACTCGACGCCCTTCGCCGCATTGGCCGCGATGCCGAAGTATATCCCGACCCCCACTGACGCGGAGAAAGAGAGCGCCGCCAAAGATATCAGTATCCCTTTCGCGACCCTCATCCCTCATCCTCCTCGGGAGAGGCGCCTTTCTTCTTGTCCTCTTTCCTCGCGATGACATAG
>CAVKFY010000053.1:0-14760 GCA_963655775.1 Alistipes communis | reverse complement strand
CAAAGGCAAAAAACAAAGATGCTCATCAAAGATCTTCTCAAGAGCTATTCCCCAATGGTAGAAAAGAACATCTTCAAGGCAGGAGGAAATGTCGTAGAAGATAAGGTTTTAGGTTACAAGAAAGATGGAATATACCATAACTATCTTGATACATACGAAGAAGATGGCAAAAAGATAAACGAAAGAATCAAATCCTACTCTCTCGAAGAAAAAGCAGTCTCCAAAGCAGAATCTGAGCATCGTGAATTAAGAGAAGATGACACCTTCTTAGATAAATTCAAAGATACAATTCAAAAGAAATAAAACAATTACTTATTTTTTGATATCAATTCCATAAACTCTTTTTTCGGCATTGGTCTAGCATAAAGATATCCTTGGATCAAATCACAGCCAATTGAAGCAAGGTATTCCGATTCTTCCTCATGCTCAACGCCTTCGCAAAGAGTAATTCTATGCATGTCTTTATTCAAAGATACGATGGATTTAAGGACGTTTTTCGAATATTGATCAAATTTGCCTTCTTTGCCAAAAAGAAGTTTTCGATCAAGTTTCAAGATATCATATTCGACGTGGTTGATCATTGAGAAGTTAGAGAAACCACTGCCAAAATCATCAATAGAAACACTCGCACCAAGTTCATGGATATGGTTAATTAATTTATCGAGATCGAAATCGCTGTTCAAAATAATCGATTCTGTAATTTCAAATTCAAGATATTTCCAAGGAATTCGATATTTTTCGACGATTTTTTCATAGTCGTTAAAGAAGTTAAAGTTTTCAAAGTGTTTTCTTGATAGGTTAACGCTGATTTTGAGTGGTTCTTTCCCTGCATCAATCGTTTCTTTGATATCTTTAACAACTTTCTCGAAGATATGAAGGTCTAGTTTAATAATAAAGCCATTACGTTCAAAAACATCAATGAATTTCTGAGTATTGATGAAGCCTCTTCTTTCATCTTTCCAACGGACAAGTGCTTCGGCGCCATTGAACTTTTTAGTATGCAAATCATATTTGCCTTGATAATAGATTTCAAATCTATCTTCTTGTAAGGCTAATTCTTCTGATTGCTCGATATAGACTTCAAGTTCTTCATCCTCTAGCATCTTCTCGCTAAAGAACTTCATTCCATAGGTGTTTCCACTTCTAGAAACCTCGCTTGCAGCCTTCTTTGCTCTATCTATTGCTAACCAAACAGGAACTTTATTTTCCGTTTTAAATTCAAATCTATAGATACCAATATCAAAGGATATTCTCGAATTCTTGTTTAACGTTTCAGAGTCAAGCACTCCACCGGCAATCGAATTGATTCTTTCTTTAAGATTTTCATCATTATCTTCTTCAAGTAGCATCACGAAACGATCGGAATATTCTCTCGAAAGAATCTCATTATCCTTAAGCCTGCTTTCTAAATATGAGGCCATATTCGCAAGGAAGGTATTCGCACTCTTATTGCCTAAGGCAGTATTTATGAATTTAAATCTACGAATATTCATATATACAAGATATCTTTGGCCATCTTCTCTAGTAACAAGAATCTCCGCGTCAGAAATGAAACGCTGTTCGTTGATGGAATTAGTTAATGGGTCTATATATTTGCCCTTATAGCCATCAAGCTTAACTTTGTTGCAGTAAATCAAGATGAAAACGGAGAAACAAAGGAAGGCCACACACATGGCATTCAAAGAAAACATCGAGAAATTAACAATCGAGCCAAAGGTCGCAGAAATCGTATCGTATTTAGTTATAACGACAATCGACCAGTTAGAAATTGTCGCATCGGAAGAATAAACGAAATACGAATCTCCGCTAAATTGAATCAAATCGATATAGAAAGAGTTCTTTTCAACGATCTTATCAAAAATTTTCTTTTCTTCTACCAAATCATTTTCTTCGAAATAGTTGTTGAAATTGCTATATCCATCGAAAATATCGACATTGGAATTTGAAGCCTCGCAAACCTTAGACATATTCGCGTCTAGAATCGCACCATAATAATCAGCTTTGAAAGTATCAAAAACCATCGATGAATATTCGCTTACCGAATACATCGAAGTAATTCCAACTATATCCAAAGCATCATTGCCAGAGAAAGCCAAGCTTCTTGTATATGGCTCGCCAATAAGAATTTGGTCTTCTTTACCAAACATCGAGATTCTTTCGATTGATGATTTGCTATTTTGCATTATTTCCGAGGCAATATCGAAAGAAGAAATATTGTATTTGACGCCATTTAAAAAATAGATGTCACCATTTTCTAATAAAACACCTGGGTCATTGACAAGAGCATTCTTTGAAAGAGAATTAAGCATCCCATTGATCAAGGAAATACTATCGCTAGCGCTAATTTGATTAAGCATGTCTTTAGATGCCTCGAGCTTAGAAAAAGCTTCTTGTGAATCGTTATATACTTTTGAAGTAGCAATGGAAGACTGCTCTTCCATCAAATCTGAAGCAGTCGCCCTAGTTTGGTTATTAACTTGATTATTGAAAAATACGTCTAGTAGAACTGTAAGGGTGGTAAATCCTACGATAATCAAAGCCAGATATAGTACTTGTCTCGTTCTTTTCTTAGTAATTTCTTCACGGAAAATAAGTGAAGATTGTCCTCTTGCTAGCTTGTTTTCTTTCTTTCTTGAAATATCGCCATAAAACGCACTTCCATCGTTTTTCATCGCGATGTTTTTGCCAAGTTTCTTAGATTTATATAGGGTTTTATCCGCTTCTTCGATAAGTTCGCTAATTGAAGTTCTTGAACCAACTTTATCAGAGACGCCAATAGAGCAAGTGACCGCGCCTTTAGAAGAAATCTTGTCGCTTTGAGCAAACTTGATCTTAAGAGATCTAGTAACTAAATCATCGAGTACCTCTTCGGATACGTTTTTAACGAAAGCAATAAATTCATCTCCACCATATCTTCCAAAAATATATTTCTCAAAGACTTCGTTAAGCTTTCCTGCAACCGTTTTTAAGCAAACGTCGCCAATAAGGTGGCCACGAGTATCATTGATGGCTTTGAAATTATCCAAGTCAAACATGATTAAATAAGAATTTGCATTATCGCCTGAACTTAATTCTTTATTTATTGCTTCGAAAAGATAATTTCTAGAATGCACTTTAGTTAAAAAGTCATAGTCTAAGGCAACATTCTCCGTCTTCTCGTTTATTATCAATTCAATTTCAAAAGAAGTATCGTTCTCACCGATGATTTTAAAAATGCATCTGCCATCATCTTCGGAGTTAAAAGAGAACTCCTCATTGACTAGTCCTCTATTTATAAAACGAAGAAGGTTCTCTCTCGAATATTCCTCATCTTCTATTTTCAAAATGTCTTTATCAAGATATTTGGCATAAAAAACGTCAAAGGAAAAAGATTCCTTCTTCCCTTCGACAACAAAAGTTACTGAAGAAGTGTTTTTATCAACTTGAAAGGTCAATAAACTACCACTCATTAGCATTCTCCAAGTCTAGCAAGCCACTTAATAGCGCTTCATAACTATCATAGCCTAGAACAGTGTCATAGTCACTGAATTTGGCTAAATAAGTGTTAATATAAGGCTCATATCCTTCGTGTTTTGCTAGGTCAGCAAAGCCATAATAACCATAAAGTGCTTTCTTAAGAGAATAAGCATTTTCTGCAGTTACAGTCGGGAATTTTGCTAGCAATTCTTGAATGATATAAGAAGCCATTATTGCATTGTATTTTGCATATGTCTCATTATCGAGCAAGTCTTCTGCAAGATCTTCTCCTTGAGCAAGAAGATTAGAAATAAATTTGGAATACGTGTTATAGAGATCGTCTACTTTTTCTTTCGTTAAGTTTTCTTTAGAAATCTCAAAAGAATTAACTTTGTTTGTAAACTTAGACGCATATTCTTCCGCATATGTTTCGATCTTTTCTTTCATTTCAAAGAAATAATCATATTCATGAATCTTTGTATTCTCTTCTATATATTCCATATAGCCATTAACGTAATCAGCATAGCAATATGCGTCAGCAAAATTGCTATCATCTAATCCATCATCGTCATATTGATGGAAATCATTTATTGCAATATTCAAGAAGATTAAATTTGCGTTTTCCTCTACATTGTAATAGGAATACAAGAATCTATCATGTAAGAAAGTGACCTCATTTTTGTAGAAAGTATAGTATTCATCATAGTTATATGAAGTGAAATCGAAGTTCTTAACTTTCTCTTTTATAATCTCTTCTTGGCTATTGAATTTCGTTAAAAACTTATCCACGAAAGCTTCATATTCATCAATACGATAGACCTTTTCTTTACGATAAGAATTGCCAAAATAGGCATCGATAATTGTTTGAATGGAAGAGTAGTTGTTCTCTTGGCATGGTTTTATCATGATGTACAAATCATTTAATTCGCTTACGGAAGCAGCATCCAAATTGGTTTTTAGTATTTCGTTGATGCCATTATCAACCTCTAAAAGCAAGTATTTCTCATAAACTGTTGAAGGCATTGCAGCGTTTTCGAGTTGTAAGTTCTTTGCTCTTTCTTCGATAAGTGCGAATTCTTTTGCATCAAAGGTATTTTTATCCGCCTTGAAGGAAAGGATATCGCGATAAAGTTGTTTCAATCCTTCTTCCTCATTGATGAATTTATATTTCTCATTCATCTTAGAAAGAGGGAGTTCGACTTTTTCTTTAACCGCGGTAGGTAAACACTGATAAGTACTATTTAAATAGGATAATGAATATCCATTGTTAACAAGAGAATAGCTATCTTCTAAGAACACTTTCGCATAGAGAGAAAGATATAGCATCTCATAATAGGAAGAATAATATTGATATTCTTTTCCTTCGCTTAATCCGTTATCAAATAAATAAGAGGTCAAAGAAACGGATCTCTTTGTGTCATCAAGCAAAACATCGATTGTTTTGAATAAATCTTCATATTGAGTGTCGAATGAATCAAAGGAAATTTCAAAACAATTCTCCACCGCTTCTTTTGCAGCCGCCGAGACTTCATCTTTGGAATACACTTTTTCAATAAGAGAGTCACCTTCTGCTAAGGAGGATATGAACTTATTCTTATCTTCTTCGTTTGCTAAAACAACGATGTAGTTGGTGTTTGAGAAAGCTTCAGAGGAGGATATCGAATCGTTTTTGAAAGAAATGCCATCGCTTTTCTCTAAATCCAAATATTTCAAAGAATTCATCGAAGAAAGGAGCAAACCATTCTTTGCCACTTCTTCTAAAGCGGAGTTTTTGCCAATCTTAAATGAAGTAATCTCATCACATTTATAGAAAGCGTTGTTAGAAATCTTCTTAACGGAATCTCTAAGAACGAAATGCGTCGCATGATAATCGCCTGGGCAAGAGAAAAGCGTTTTGAAATCTGCAGAATATAAGATTCCATCTTCGCTTGCGTATCTGTCATTTCCTTCTCTCACTTTAATGGAACTTCCGGCATATCCTTTAAAGGCCTCCAAAGAGAAACTATTAAGTGATTTTGGCAGTTCTAAATCAAATATGCAGTTAGAGAACACCTCTTTTCCAATATAGGAAAGTCCTTCGTTAAGTTTGAGCTCGTTTAAAGAAGAATAGTCGCTAAAAAGAGTAAATGCCGAATCACCAAGAGAGACAACACTTGCCGGAAGAGAGAAAGATGTTTGTCCTTCTTTGTAGCAATAACGAATGAGTTTTTCCATGTTTTTGGAATACAGATTTCCATCCAAGGAGGCGTAGTTTTTATTATTTTCATCAACGCTTATTTCCGAAAGGGAACTCATATTCTTAAAAGCGCCTGCACCAATAAGCGAAATACTTGCAGGTAATTTAACGCTAGCTAGATCCGTGCAACCGGCAAAGGCTTCTTCTCTAATTTCTTCTAAACCATTTGGAAACTCCACAGAATGAATGGAGGCATCACCAAGGAAGGCACTTTCACCGATGATTTTTATCTTTGACCCCTCTTCGAAGGTGACATCGGTAATTGCAACATCATAACTAAAAGCCTTGCTGCCAATCTTTGTTAGGTTCTTTCCAAAATGTAGTTCACCAGTTAGAGAGGTTGCAGCAAACGCCTCCGTTCCAATTGAATTCAAAGATTCAGGGAATTCAATGCTTGTCAATGAACTTAGATTATGGAAAGCTCTATCCCCAATCTTTTCAAGTTGAGAGTCCTCATCAAAAACGATATCCGTGGTAAACATCATTGTCGCATAGTCCATTTCATCGTCACCAAATTCAGGGTCAGACATCTTATCAACGAGGAAATCAGAACCAATTTCCGTGACAGGATATCCTTTGATCGTCGATGGTATTCTTAATGTTGTATCGAAGAAGAAAGAAAAATCGAGCATAGCAAAATTTAGCGATACTAATGCTGCAGTATTCTTCTTTGTGTCGATAACATAAGTAAATTGGTCATCGTAATATAAGTCATATCCAGCGTACAAGGTAACGTCTTGCTCAGATTTAAACTCTTTATCAAGAGCAAATGCTGCTCTAGAGGTGCATTCCTTATCGTAATACCATCCTGAGAAAGACTTAACCGTCTCTCCCTCAGAAGAAATAGGAAGATAATCACTAATATTCACACGGTTGTTATACAAAGGAAGTTTGACAGATTGCTTATCTTCATACGTTCCTGAATTGAAATCCAAAGTAACATAGAATTGCTTAACTTCATAAGAGAAAGAGAACGTTTTTCCTTGGAAGGTAACATCAATTTGATGAGTTCCGACACTCTCAGTATCTCCGCCAGTAATCGTTAAACGCGAATCAAGACCGTTTATCAAAAGATTCTCGCCATTTAGATTAACGCTAAAATTGATATTCCCGAAATCAATAATGACACCAATGCCATAAACGCTCTTGAAAGGATTTTGCATTTCAAGAATTTCAACCGATGAATTCCCTTTATTTGAAGAATCAGTAGAATTTATTGAATCATTCTTATCACAAGAAGATAAAGTTAACGATGTAGGAAGCAAAACTCCTAAAGATAGGATAAGAAGCAGTTTTTTATTTGTTTTCATTGTCTATTAACCTCCAAATATTCTTTAAACGCGTCTAAACAGGAGAAAGATGAGCCAATCTCCATAAACTCAAATTCTCCTCCTCTAACAAAAGAGGTAGGAACAGCAACAAAATAGATTCTGCTGTCGTTTATCTCGCTATTATTGCTAAGAACGTATTTCTTCGTAGCATCGTTTCTATTAATTGACGCACCATTCGCAAAGAAAGATGAACTATCCAAAGAGATTGCTTCTTTGAAAGCCAAAGTCACGTTCTCTTGATCTTTGTAATATTTCTCAAAAGATCCTTCTCTCTTTTTGCCAGATGAGTTCCCTTGATCATCGAAACAGAAATCTAATATTTCCTTAAGCACTTTGCCAGTTACTTTAACTTCCGTGCAACGAATGCTGCTATCAAAAATCAAACTAAACTCATGCTCATAAATTAATGAATCATAAATAGGTTCTAACAAGAAACTCTCATCAATAAAGAGGGCATCAAGGTTCATTTGGGATTTAATGCCTCCAGAAATGATTCTTAAATTGTTTGTGAATGTAGCAATACTTTCTTCGGAATCATTTAAGAAAGGCACATTGTAATAATGAGAATTTTCAGAAAGCCTTGCCTCATTGTTATTATCGATATCATCAATAACAGTACGTGTGTTTATTTTATCTAAAGCATATTCTTCAAAAGAAGAAAGAGAAGGCAAAAATGTCGGATATAACTTATCGATAAGGAAAACTCTTCCTTGAGAAATCGCCTCGACAAGCATCTCGTTATGTTCAGTCTTATTGGCAATTAAATCATTATTAACGTAAGAGAAATGATGAAGTCTTCTTACTCCATTCTCGTCTTCAAGAAGATATTCTTGTCCTTCAGAACTAGAAAACAAGGACAAGAACGAATCAATAACTTTACGTTTATTGCCAACATATTTCTTCTTTAAAACGGTCGCATAGGAATCAGAGATGGAGCATACCCAACTATTGGATGCTTTTCTTCCGATAAGAGGAACAAAGGCATAATTAAACGTACAATTATAGGCCTCGTAACATTCTTCAAACTCAAATCCGGGGATAAAAGAAATAACGGCTACTTCAGAATTAAAGAATTTCTCAATACCATCGCTATAACCAACTTTTTTATCAAAGAAGGAAGAAGCAGTTAGATTGTATAAATAGCCAAGAGAGTCGGAAAACGATGAAACATATTTCGATTCTGATAGTTTCGTTCTGCCTGAACAAAGTTCATCGAAAGCGTTCTCCCCGTTAACCGTTGAAAAGAATGAGGGAATAGAAGTTTGCATGAACGCGTCTAGATAATATTTTTCGTCAGGAAAAGAAGAAACAAAGGGAATGGCGTATTCTTTTATTTCATTCGAGAAATCAATTAGTTCATCCATGGTATTTGGAAGCAAAAGATTACATTTTTCAATTAAATCCAAATTCACCGCATAAGCGTATAGTCCACCAGGAGAAGGTAAGCAATAAACTTTGTCATCACCTGAATTCTTAAGGAAGTTCTTAACGTAACGAGAATAATTGCCAAGTTCCTCACTATGTGTGAAGTCCATCAAAGAATCTGAAACCCTATTAACTGTCGTTAAATCGTCCATCAAAATAATATCCGCGTCGAGTTTTCCATGGTGCGCCTTATATTTCAATGAATTGCAGTCGTAAACATTGATCTCAATTTTCGTATCTTTGTTTTTAATGGCAAATTGCTTTAGAAAATATGCGGATGTCTTTAGGTTTTCCTCGCATGTTGCAACTACTAGAGTTTTCTCTTCTGTAACATTATTTGTGTTCTCACAAGAAGTGAGTAATGAAAGGCAAATTACAAACGGAGTGATCAATCTCTTTAGCTTCATAATGCCTTTTTCCTTCCTGATAACGAATATCAAAAGGAATTTTAACATCATTTGCCTAATATCAAAAGATATTAATATCGATATATTGACTTATTCAGTAAATCAATTCTTTGATTAAGAACTCTTGTCCACCAATCATTTCTTTTTCTCTTGAGCCACAGCGAGGACATTTCCCTTTTTGGCTCATGACGTTATAAAGAGAATGACATTCCAGGCAAATTGCTTCAGCCTTTGTTTGGATGATTTTTAGCTCACATCCAGAAAAGAGAGGCTTTTCAGCGGTGATAATTGGAAAATAGTCGAGGAAAAACTTATTTATATAGCCACTTGCTTCACCAATTTGAAAGGTCACTACTTTTAAATTCGTAACACCTTTTTCTTGGCAAACCTTCTCTATTTCTTCGATGGCTTTACTTAAAACACCTATCTCGTGCATTACTTATTAAGATCCTTTTTGCCTTTGAATGGTCTAGCTATGCTTCTTCCAACACGAGCCACTTCTTCTTTAAGGACGGCGCCAACTAAATGCTCGTAGTCTGGACCCCATTTTGGCTTATCAAGTGCAAACATATGGATGGCGTCGAATTTGCAACGTGTCGTGCAAAGTCCACATCCAATACAAATGCCAGTATCAACGATTGCTCTTCCGCAAGAAAGACAACGTGAGGTTTCTTTTTTTACTTCTTCTTCGGTAAATGGAATACGTGGATCACGATTTGTATTGAGTTTTGTCTTATCGAGATTCACATATTGTCTTGGCGTGTGATCATAGTCATTTATTTCTGCAAGATTGTCTTTATCAATTGAAACAAAATTATTACGTTTAACACGTCCTAAGGTTAGTGAATGGCCTTCATGGACATAACGATGTAAGGAATCTGCCGCTTCTTTACCTGCAGCAATGGCATCAATTGCAAAACGAGGTCCGGAATAGACATCACCACCAGCAAAGATATCTTTCTCGCCAGTTTGATATGTCCAAGAATCCGCAACAATGAAATTGCCTCTTCTTGTTTCGACTTTGCTATCTTTAAGCAAATCTCCTAAGACAACGCTTTGTCCGATGGCAGTTAAAACATATTTTGCTTCAACTTCAGTCGTCTCATTTTCATCATATTGAGGATTGAATTTGCCATCTTTATCTTTAACAGAAACACATTTCTTAAAGACGATGCCAGTGACTTTGCCTTTTTCTCCGATAATTTCTTTTGGTCCCCAAGAGTTATTGATTGTAATTCCTTCAGCAAGCGCATCTTCAATCTCATCGACGCTTGCAGGCATTTCTTCTCTCTTCTCAAGGCAATACATGCTAACTTCCTCTGCTCCTGCACGTTTTGCAGCTCTTGCTACATCCATTGCCACGTTTCCGCCACCAACAACGACAACCTTGCCTTTAAGCTTGCAACCATCTTCATTGTATTTATGTAAGAAAGATACACCAGAAACAACGTTCTCTAAATCTTCTCCAGGAACGTTGAGGTTTCTTCCACCTTGGCAACCAAGTGCAAGATAGAAGGCTTTGTATCCTTCTTTACGAAGATCAGCTAAAGAAACGTCTTTTCCTACTTCAATGCCACATTTAATCTTAACGCCAAGTTCTTCTACGACTTTGATTTCTGCTTCAACTAAATCTTTTTCTAAGCGGAAAGATGGCATTCCGTATCTCATCATACCGCCAGGAAGTTTGTTCTTATCAAAGACCGTTACATCATGTCCTAAAATCGCTAAATAATATGCAGCAGAAAGTCCAGCTGGACCTGCGCCAACAATGGCAATCTTATGACCACTCTTATAATATTTTTCAGGAATATAACGAGTTTCTTTGTTGATATCTCTTAAAGCAAGGAAACGTTTAACTTCATCAATTGATACTGGTTTATCAATCTTTCCACGAGTACATTCCAACTCACAATATTTATGACAGACTGAGCCACAAACGGCTGGGAATGGGTTTTCTTTTTTGATTAAAGCAAGTGCTACATCATATCTTCCTTCATGAGCGAGCTTTAAATATCCTTGAACGGCAATATGAGCTGGGCAAGCGACCTTACAAGGAGATGTACCAGTCTCAC
Source organism: Alistipes communis (assembly GCA_963655775.1). Classification (GTDB taxonomy): domain Bacteria; phylum Bacillota_I; class Bacilli_A; order RFN20; family CAG-826; genus UBA4951. The sequence goes on along the minus strand of CAVKFY010000053.1, from coordinate 3,833 downwards.
GATAGACGTTTTCTCTATCGGTTAAGAAAGAGTTTCCATTCCACTTATCTCCTTTTTCACCAAAGAAGAATAAATGATCGCCTGGAACAGATTTTGGTTTAATACGAATATGTTCTTTTGTGCAAAGTTTTTCTCCTAAACGAACAGCGTTTTGTGGACATACCTCAACGCATCCTCCACAAGCAACGCAGTTTTTAGGATCAACTTTTGCTCTATAGTTAGATGAAGAAAGATTTGGAGAAGATGTATACCAGCTTGTCTTTAAAGCCATACATGTATCCCAAGGACAGTTACAAATAAAGCAAGAGTAGTCTTTTCCATCAACATTTGATAATTGATGGACGTAGCCTTTATCTTCCGCTTCACGGAGAATCTTTTCCGCTTCTTCGCGACTTATTTGGCGATGTTTCCCCGCTCTAACTAAGCTTGAAGCGAGTTTTCCTAAAGAGATACACCATTCGCCTTCAAGATCGGCCGTACCTTCGCCAACCATTCTTCTTAATCTACGGCATTCGCAATATCCAACGGCAATGCAGCCTTCTTTTTCTGCCCAATCAAGCCAATGCGAAACCTCATCTGTAGAGACTTTCTTGCTATTATTGGCGATCGATCTTTCAACAGGGATTGTTCTCATAAGAGCATTTCCATGAGGAACGAAACATGCGATCATCTTTTGGAGATCAAGAATATAGTTAAGGAAGGCTGGAGCAATTTCTGGGCTATGATCAAGGATAGCTGCAGTATAAGCAGTATTTTCCATTCCTCCTGGAGCAAAAACGGGCATCTTCACTTTATCGATATTGCTACCTTTTTCTGTGCAATATTCAAGGATACCAATATTCACTAAATCATTAACAAATTTAGCAGTAGAAACGACATCTTTTCCATAAATCTTGCTTAATTCATCAATGGTATATTCTTTTCTCAATTTAACCTTGAGCAAGAAATCGATTTGCTCATCGCTAAGCAAACGATCAAAGAAAATATATTCCCAGGAATAATCATTTCCTGTTGGATTAAGCATGTTTATATGACGAACGAGTTTAGAGAGGTTCTTTCTTTCCTTTGGGTTTTCTTTTTTATATTCCCAATACTTCTCCATGCATTTCTTTTCGCCTTCAGTCCATTGATGATTTTTGCTAGCCATAAATGTCTCCTATTTATTCGATGAATACGAGATAATTCTAAAACATTGAAAAGCTCTATTGCAGTAAAAAATTAAGCAAAAAAGTTAGATGCGCAAAACGCTTATACGCGGAATAATTCTTCTTAGATATTTAATGACTACTTTTTTAAAAGATTAGTCAGCCTTAACGAAAGAATATTTTTTATTTACCAATCAAGCAAATCTTCACCCTTTTTTGTGATAAATTCAGCAAAATAAATCGGGAAATAAGATACATTTCCTATTTTTTTATAATTACCATTGTGCAAGACTATGGATTTGTTGATTTGGTAGACCTTAGATAAATTATCTAAAGCCTGATGACGACGATAATCCTTACCACTTTTAACTTCAATAGGAATGACTTCGCCATTCTTTTCGATCAAGAAGTCCACTTCTCCATACTTCTTCGAGTTGTAGTAGAAAATATTATTGAATCCGTGAGTTTTTAAGAGGATTGCAACGATATTTTCGTATATACCACCATAGTTAACGTTTTTCTTTTGAAGAAGGACTTTTTCTTTTAAAGCAGGATCCATTAGATACAAAGTTAACAATCCAGTATCTTCATGGAAAAGTTTGCATAAATTTCTATTTGTTGGATTTCATCGATGAATATCAAAGTCTTATAAGGAACTAAAGGCTTGTCGCAAATCAAAAAATAAATTCATCAAGAATTTGTTAATATCCATATCCTTTATTAGCATTGGTATTTTTTCTGGTTCTAGAGCCAAATTCATCTCAACGAAATTCTCAAATCTTTCCTTACAAAATTTTCTGATTATGTAGGTTTTTCCGGTTTGCCTTGCTCCATCGATAAATAAAGCGTTTTTGCCTTTATACCAAATAGTAAGTTGCTCTTCTATTTTTCATTTCATAGATGACCTCCAAGGACATTTTCCAACATCAAAATCGTTAATTTCGGGACATTTTCCAACATTTGAAGCAAAAGAAACATGCTATTTTTGATTTCTTAATCATAAACAAACATAAGCAGCAATCTAATAAATAACTACCTAATGTTATATAAGTGTTATACTCTACTCGGAGCATTTTATGATTGTATATAACGAAACATTAGGCCAATTCAAAGAAGATGTAATCTATAACCAAATTGCAAATAAGGTTCTTTCAAAATTAAAAGAAAAGAATATTAACGGGGGTCGGGAAGCAGAATTTAATTCCTGGCAAAATTCCCTTAATTTCATGCGAAACGTTTTAGATGATAAAGAAATTCCAGATGGCTCTAATGTTGCCATCGAATATCAAATCCCTAGAACAAGCAAAAGAGTAGATTTCATCATCTCTGGTGCAGACAAAGAAGATAAAGATAACGTCATAGTCGTCGAATTGAAACAATGGGAAAAAGCGGAAAAAGTCGATGATGAAATGTTACATTGTGTAAGAACCTACACCGGTGGATCGATAAGAATGGTCAATCACCCCTCTTATCAAGCCTATGCTTACTCTGTATTTATCAAGAATTCCTCAGAATGTGTTCAAGATAAGAAAATCAATATTATTCCTTGTGCCTATCTTCATAATTACGATGAAAAGTACATTGGTGAATTAAATGATGATATTTTCAAAGAATGGTACGATGAGGCGCCTTTCTTCATCAAAAACCAAGTTAAAGACTTAAGAAATTTCATTAAGAAATATATTTGCAAGAAATCCTCCGATGGAGATCTTCTTTATAAAATTGATAATGGCAGAATCAAACCATCAAAAGCCTTGCAAGATTGCCTTGTCTCCCTAATGAAGGGAAGAAAAGAATTTATTCTTCTAGATGAGCAAGCCACAGTTTATGACATGTGCATAAAAACGATGAAACAATGTCGTAAGGACATGAAGAAAAGGACAATCATCATCCAAGGAGGAGCAGGCACAGGAAAGTCAGTGCTTGCCGTTAATCTTTTAAAGGCATTCACATCAGATGAACTTAATGCATGTTATGTCACGAAAAACAGTGCGCCTAGAGAAGCGTATCTCAAGCTCCTCTCTCAATCCGATTTAAAGAAAGAAATAAACATCAAGCAATTGTTCCGTTCTCCTTTCGGCTTATCTTCTTCTCCATCTAATTTCTACGATTGTCTAATAATTGATGAAGCACATCGGCTAGTTAAATCCATGTATGGAGATTGGAATGGCGTTAATCAAGTAATGGAATGCATAAACTCATCTCTTTTAAGCATATTCCTTATCGATGAAGAACAAAGAATTACAACAAAAGACATAGGTTCTATAGGGGAAATTAAGAAATTTGCAGCTGAATTAGGTAGCAAAGTCATAATGAACGAAGAAACTAAATTAGTTTCACAATTCCGTTGTAATGGATCAGACCAATATATTCAATTCTTAAACAATCTATTAGAAATTGGAGAACACGTCGATCTAGATTTGAGTGAATTAAACTATGACATCAAATTATTTGATAATCCAAATACATTGAGAGACGAACTAAGAAAAAAGAACGAAATAAACAACAAATCTAGAATGGTCGCAGGATATTGTTATGATTGGAATGTCAAAGCAGGACGTGGTGACTACGATATTTATCTTGAAGATGGCTTCAAGGCAAAATGGAATCTTGAAAAAGATAAGATTTGGGCAATAAATCCAAAATCATTTGAAGAAGTAGGCTGCATCCACACCGCCCAGGGATTGG
>CAVKFY010000052.1:0-9310 GCA_963655775.1 Alistipes communis | reverse complement strand
TTATTACTTGGTTCCTGCACCAAGTTTCAAAGACAAAGATGAAGTAAGAGGCTTTAACCATGTTGAAGAGATGTTTAAAGGAATCGGTAAAGGCTACATTCATGCGATAAAGAAAAAAGACGACGTTAAACAGGCTGATCTAAACTATCAAGAAAGGCAAAAGATTGGTGAGCATCTTTTTATTGATGAAAAGGCTGATTTACATGGAAAAAAGATACTCTTCGTTGATGACTTAATTACAACTGGCGCGACAGCAAAAGCATGTTGTTCTCTTCTTAAAGGCGCAGGTGCAAGTAAGGTAAAAATACTTTCTGTTGCTAGGACAAAAGATATAAGTATGCGAAAAGGTTAGAAGGTTTCATTGCTTACCATTTATGGTAATGCTAAAATTTCAATCGTATCTTTAGGAGAATCCCGTGGCTAATATCATTGAAAAAATATTCCATCTCGAAAAAAGAGAGCTAAACAAGTATTATCGTGAATCCGAACAAGTTCTTGCCTACGACGAGGCAATGAGCAAACTCACTGATGATGAACTCCGTCAAAAAACTGTTGAGTTCAAAGAAAAATTAAAGAATGGCACACCATTAGAAGCCATCAAGTATGAAGCTTATGCCGTAGCCCGTGAAGCTGGCTGGCGTGTCCTTCACCAAAAACCATTCCAAGTCCAGATCATTGGCTCCTTGGTTTTAAACAACGGTGACATTGCCGAAATGAAAACCGGTGAAGGTAAAACCTTAACCGAAACAATGGCCGTCTATCTTAATGCCTTAACTGGTAAAGGTGTCCATGTTATTACAGTTAACGAATACCTCGCTTCCCGTGACGCCGAATGGATGGGCCAAATCTATCGTTTCTTAGGCTTAACTGTTGGCGTTAACCTCGCCTCTAAATCCGCAGAGGAAAAACGTGAAGCCTATTCATGTGATATCACCTATACCACAAACTCCGAACTTGGCTTCGATTATCTTCGTGACAACATGTCTCCAGATTTAAATGGTCGCGTTTTACGTGGTTTATATTTCTGCGTCGTCGATGAAGCCGACTCTGTTTTAATCGATGAATCTAGAACCCCGCTTATTATTTCTGGTGGTTCAAGAACGGCTGCATCTCAATATCAAGTTGCTGATAGATTTGTCAAAGTTCTTAAGAAAGACGTCGATTTTACAATCGATATCAAAGAAAAGACTTGTTCTTTGACTGATGAAGGCAATAACAAAGCCGAAAAGATGTTTGGCATCAGAAACCTTTACGATCCTGAATATCAAGAATTAGTCCACAGAATTCACCAAGCCTTAAAAGCCAATTACATTATGGCTCGTGACGTTGAATATATGGTTGATGACAAGAGAACAATTCAACTAATCGACCAATTCACCGGACGTATCATGCCTGGTAGAGAATATAACGATGGTCTTCAACAAGCCATTCAAGCAAAAGAAGGCGTTGAAATCAAACAAGAAACCGTTGTTATGGCTACAATCACTTACCAGAACTTCTTCCGTGTATACGAAAAACTTTCTGGTATGACAGGTACTGCGAAAACAGAAGAAGAGGAATTCGAGACAATCTATAATATGAAAGTCATTGTTATTCCTACAAACCGTCCAATTCAACGTATTGATGCAAATGATTTTATCTTCGGAACCCATAAAGAAAAACTTGAAGCTTTAGTTAAAGCAGTTAAAGAAAGACACGAAAAAGGACAACCAATCCTTATTGGTACAGTCTCTGTTGAATCTAACGAAGAAATTTCTGCCTTATTGACTGCCGCAGGTGTTCCACACGAGGTTTTAAATGCTAAAAACCAAGCAAGAGAAGCTGAAATCATTTCTCATGCTGGTGAAAAAGGCGCCGTCACACTTGCCACTAACATGGCTGGTCGTGGTACCGATATTAAACTTACCGATGAAGTCCGTGCTTTAGGCGGCTTGTGTGTCTTTGGCACAGAACGTCATGAATCCCGTCGTATTGATAATCAGTTACGTGGCCGTGCTGGACGTCAAGGCGATCCAGGTTTCACACGTTTCTTCATCTCCTTCGATGATGAATTATTAAGACGTTTTGCTCCTGACAATCTCCGTGCTCAATTCCAAAAGAACGCCGATGGAGAACCAATCGAATCAAGACTTTTAACAAGCGCAGTTACAAACGCACAAAAACAAATTGAAGGTAAGAACTTCGATATCCGTAAAAATTTAAAAGACTACGACGATGTTTTAGCTAAGCAAAGAGATATTATCTATAAGAAACGTGATGCAATCTTAATGGCAGATGATATTGTTGATCTTATTCACGATTTCTTCAAAACAACAGGCTTATATCTTTGCAAACAAGCAATTGATAAGAATGCCAATTTAGATATTGTTAATGGCGAAAGCTTAAAGAAACTTGTTGAACCTCAATTCTTACCAGAAGGCACAATTACTGCCGCCTCATATGATGGCGCTCCTATCGATGAAGCCGGAGAAGATCTTGGCGAAATCTTATATGCACGTTATCTTGAAAAACGTAAGACATGGCCATCAGAAGATGCCGATAAGATTGAACGTAATATTTCTTTAAGAGTCATTGACCGCAACTGGCAAGGGCATATTGATACAATGTCTCATTTACGTGATGGTATCAATCTTAGAAGTTATGCTCAAAAGAACCCTCTTCAAGATTATGTTAACGAAGGATATGACTTATTTGCTGAGATGAATGAAAAAGCGGCAGTTGATACAACGTTCAACCTAGTTAATGTTCGCTTAACCAAGAAACAACCTGAACCTGAGCAAAAAGAAGTTATAGACAACCAAGAAGCTCCAAAAGGAGAACAAGCAATTGGTGCTATAAAACCAGAGAAGATTGTTGTTGCTAGACCTGCTGATAAAGTAGAACCAGCTCCAGCCGTTAAGGAAGAGAAACCTGCACCAGTAGCCGAAGAAAAACCAGCTGAAGCAAAAGAAGAGAGACCTGCTCCTATTTTAACCAAGGCCGATCCTCTCCCTCAGCCAACACCTGATATGACACTTGAACAACGTGTTAAATTGGCAGAAGGCAATTTACGTCGTGCAAATCGTGAACTCATCGGTGACGAAGCGTATGCAAAAGTCATTCAAGACTATAACGATGCAGTTGCTGCTCTCGAAGCAAGCCAAAACAAATAATTAATTACTACACATAGAAAAGGAATATATGAAAGAGCTAGTCGAATTAAAACAAGATAGCCAAGAAATTGGCAAACTCGTCTCGCAGCTCGGTGGTTCTCTTTGACCTCGAAAAGCTAAAAGACGAAATTTCTTCCTTAAGCGAAGAACAAAATAAAGAAGACTTCTGGAACGATCAGAAATCCGCTCTAGAAATCGTAAATAAACTTAACGATGCAAAGTACAAATACGACACGTATAACCAAATCCGTGGGGATTTTGATGGGGTTATTTCGCTTTTGAATGATCCTGACGCAGGATCCGATGAAATGAGAGAACTCATTGAAGAAACCGAAAAAGAGCTTAATAAAAAGATTCATGAATTAAGAAATGACCTTCTTTTTACAGGCGAATATGACAATTTAAATGCAACAATAGAAGTTCATCCAGGCGCTGGAGGCACAGAAGCTCAAGATTGGGCAGATATGCTTTTTAGAATGTATGGAAGATGGGCTGAAGAACATCGTTACAAATGGCAGGTTTACTCTTATGAAGCTGGCGAAGAAGCTGGTTTGAAGAGCGCCATGGTAAAGATATCTGGTAAGAACGCTTACGGCTTGCTCAAAGGAGAAAAAGGCGTACATCGTCTTGTTAGAATTTCTCCGTTTGACGCAAATGCAAGAAGGCATACATCTTTTGCTTCAGTAAACGTTGTTCCTGAATTCGGTAAGGTTGCAGACGTTGTAATTGATCCAAAAGATTTACGTGTTGATACATTCCGTTCGGGTGGCGCTGGAGGACAAAACGTTAATAAGGTTTCTTCTGCCGTTAGAATTACTCATATTCCAACAGGCATTGTCGTTTCTTGCGAAATTGAACGTTCTCAACTTTTTAACAAGCAAACATGCATGGAAATGCTTGCTGATAAATTGATGCAACGTAAATTAGAAGAACGTGACGCTAAGATGAAATCTATTGTTGGAGAGCAAAAGAACATCGAATGGGGTTCACAGATTCGTTCCTATGTTTTCTGCCCATACACGATGGTCAAAGATCATCGTACTGATTATCAAACTGCAGATGTTTCCGGAGTTATGGATGGCGACATCGATAATTTCCTTTATGCATATTTAGAAATGTTATCTAGAGAAGGAAGGAAAGGATAGAATGAAGGCTGAAATCAAAAAAGTCGTTAGATCTCCTCGTTTTAAAAAAGCGGAAGATTTTTTCTTGGTTGTTTTTGGTTGTATTTTATTTGCTTTTGGGGATGCTGTTTTTCTTACTAAATGGGACGTTGTCTCTGGTGGAGTATCCTCTGTTGGCATCATGGTGGATTACTTTGTTGAACCACTTTTAGGATTTGGCATCCGTGATATCGTTGTTGCAGTCGTTCAAGTTGGACTCTGGTTTTTAGGGCTCGCTTTCTTAGGAAAGAAATTTTCGATAAAAACTGCTGTCGCAATGATTGTATATCCTGCTTTCTATGCTCTTTTTTACCGTTTGGACGTTGGAACACATTTGGGATTAAGTGCTCTGTATCCAACCCTTCAAGAAGGTGCTTCTTTAGCGACTTACCAATTAACCTCTGCAGATGTTGGAAATCTAATTATCTGCGCTGTTTGTGGGGGAATTTTGGATGGAATCGCTGTTGGACTTGCTTTCTTAGGACACGCTTCTACGGGCGGATTTGCTATTATTTCTAGCATCTTAGCAAAATATACAAACGTAAAAGAAGATCTTTCCTCTTTCTTGATTGATGCAGTTTTGATTTTGCTTGCAACTTTATTCAGATTGAATCAATCTGGAATTGGAATTTACTGTCTTGGTGGAATTCTTTCTGCCATGACTTGCTCCATTGCAATTCAATTCGTTTATATCAATGCGGATCGTTTCTTGGTCGTTGATGTCATTTCTAGTAAATATAAAGAAATTTCTGAATTCGTTTTTAAAGAACTTGATCATTCCGTAACTATTATTGATGCAATTGGTGGCTATACTGGAGAAAATAGAAAAATACTTCGCGTCGTTATCAACAAAACCGAACAAATAGACTTAGAAAATAAGATTGCTGAAGTGGATCCAACCGCATTCGTATCTATTACTAAAGCTAAATCAATCAACGGTGAAGGATTCGAACCTTTGCCTCACCTTAATAAGAAAAAAGGAGAAAAAGATGATTGATTGCTCCCATCCTTTCAAACTTGTTTCTAATCATAAGCCTACAGGAGATCAACCTAAGGCTATTGAAGAAGCTTTGAAAGGGGTAAAAGAAGGAAAGAAGTTTCAAGTCATCAAAGGTGCGACTGGCACTGGAAAGACTTTTACTGATGCAAATATTGTTGCAGCCTTAAATAGGCCAACATTGGTTTTGGTGCATAACAAAACTTTAGCATCCCAATTATATGGAGAATTTAAAGAGTTATTTCCAGAGAATAGAGTTGAGTATTTTGTTTCAAACTTCGATTTTTATCAACCTGAAGCCTATGTTCCTAAAACTGATACATACATTGCCAAAGATGCAATGATGAATGATGAAATCGAACAATTAAGAACAAGCGCGGTCAATTCTATCTTGGAAAGAAGAGACACGATTGTTGTTGCATCTGTTGCAGCCATATACGGCTTAAGTGACCCAGAGGAATATAGTGGTCTTGTTTTTGAAATAAGAGAAGGTGAAACTCTTGATAGAAAAAAGTTTTTTCAACGCTTAGTCGATTCCCAATATACAAGAAACAATTTCGATTTAAATCCAGGTAATTTCAGGGTTCATGGCGATGTTATAGATATTTGTCCAATGACTCCAAGCGATTATTTCATTCGTATCGATTGTTTTGGTGATGATGTTGAAAAAATTTCGGAGATCAACAAATTAACCGGAGAATTCCATAGATCATACCTAACCTATCCTATATATCCTGCATACGACCACGCTTCATCAAAAGCGAGAATTAATAAAGCCTGTGAGACAATAACTCAAGAACTTGATGAACGTTTAGCATATTTCAAAAAAGAAGGGAAGCTTCTTGAAGCGGAACGTCTTGAAATGCGAACAAGACAAGATATTGAATCCATGCAAGAATTCGGAAGATGCCCTGGAATTGAAAACTATTCTAGACATATCGATCAAAGAAAAGCGGGAGAACGTCCTTTCTGCTTAATGGATTATTTCCCAAAAGACTATTTATTGTTAGTAGATGAATCTCATGTAACATTCCCACAAATTAAAGGGATGTATTTTGGCGATCGCTCTAGAAAAGAAACCCTTGTTGAATATGGTTTCCGTTTACCTAGCGCTCTCGATAATAGACCTCTTAATTTTGGAGAATTCGAAGATCTTATGCCTGAAAATGTCATATGTACTTCTGCAACCCCAGGCGATTATGAACTTTCGCAAACAAATGGCGAAGTGATTGAACAAGTCATTCGTCCAACGGGCCTACTTGATCCTATTATCGAAGTCAGAAAACCTCTTGGTCAAATCGATGATATGATGCAAGAAATTAAAGAAAGAATTGAGAAGAATGAAAGAGTAATGATAGTTACCTTAACTGTTAAAATGGCTGAAGATCTTACAGCTTATTTAAAGAGTGAAGGCATTAAAGTAACTTACTTACAAAACGAAACAAAAACACTAGAAAGAACGGAGATTATTTATCAATTACGTAAAGGTAAATACGATGTATTGGTTGGCATTAACCTTCTTCGTGAAGGACTTGATATTCCTGAAGTATCGTTAATTTGTATCCTTGATGCCGATAAAGAAGGATTCCTTCGCTCAAAGACGTCGCTTATCCAAATTACTGGTAGGGCTGCAAGAAATGCAAATGGAAAAGTCATCATGTATGCGGATGAAATAACCGATTCCATGAGGGGATGCATTAACGAAACAAATAGAAGAAGAAAGATTCAAGAAGCGTATAATGAAAAATATGGAATAATACCCACAACAATCGTTAAGGATATTAGACCTCCATTGTCCAATTCTGACTCAGAAGAAGAAAAACTCAGCAAATCAATTAAGAAACACCTATCAAAGAAAGATAGCGAAGCTCAAATTAAGAAACTCGAAAAAGAGATGCGTGATGCTGCAAAAGCTTACGACTTTGAAAGAGCGGCAGAAATTCGTGATATTATCTTTGAACTAAAAGGAGAACTACAACAATGAAAGAATACGAATATTACTATTTTGACTTTGATGGAACTTTAGTTTACTCCTTACCATCTTTGGTTGGCCCTTTCCAAAAAGCTTTTAGCTTAATCGGCTTATCTTTAAACGAAGATGATGTTAGGGAATTAACGCACATGGCTTTCGTTCAGATGTGTGAGAAATTTCACGTAAAAGACGAGAAAATGATGCTTGATATCTATAACATGATGAATTCTGAGATGCATAAAGATGAAGAAATTGCCAAGATAGTTATCTTTCCAGAAAGCGAAAAAGTCTTAAAAACATTGAAAGAAAAAGGCAAAAAGATTGCTATAGTTTCTGGAAATCACACCGCATACATCAAGCGTGTTATGAATATTCATCACTTAGAAAACTATTTTGATTTCTATGTAGGTGGAGATAGTGTCCCTCTTCCTAAACCATATGCAGACCCATTAAATAAAGCGAGAGAGCTTTCAGGAAATCCGGATAGAAAAGACTGCATTTACATCGGTGACTCTCTCCAAGATCCTGAATGTGCGAAAAATGCAGGAATAGATGGTATACTAGTTGACAGAAGACATGAGTATTCAGATTACAATGATACTAAAATTTATAGTCTAGAGGAATTAATCGATGCTAAATAATGAACCAGTAAATCTTCTGTTTTGCCTAGATAAAAAATGTTTTGATGGCCTTTTGATTACTTTGCTTTCAATTGCAAAAAACACCTCTCATCCATTGAATGTATTTGTTGGCACAGGACATTTCGAATATAAAGACAAAAATTTTTATTCATTTGATGAAAAACAGGCATCTTTTATTGAGAATGTTATCAAAAAATACAATCCTGAAAGCAAGATTACATTGATAGATTTAACTGATGAAATTTTTAAATATTTAGGAAAGAGCAAAAACCTTTTTGGCAAGTTTTCACCTTATTCAATGATTCGCCTAATTTCCGATTATTGCCCACAATTCCCCAATAGATTACTTTATTTGGATGTTGATTTAGTTATTACAGGCGACATATATACAGTATATAACTACAATCTTGAAGGAAAAGATATTGGCATGGTCAAAGACGAAGTAGGTTCTCATTGGCTAGGCAAAGACTATTGCAATTCAGGCGTCCTTCTTCTTGACCTAAAACAACTAAGAGAGAATCATCACTTAGATTTAGTTAGAAAGAAAGCAATCAACAATAAATATTTTATGCCTGATCAAACTGCTCTTAATCGTGGGTTAAAACAATATAAAAAAATAATGTCTCCGCGTTTTAACGACCAACATAAGCTACATCCAGACACGATCATTAGACATTACTGTCAATGGGTGAAAGTTCATAAAAAAGGCATTGGCAATGTTGCAGAAAAACCATGGAACGTTGAACGCTTCAGAAAAATATACGGTCCTGAAACACATAAAGACGTTTTGGACGAATTTCTTCTTCTAAAAGAAGAATATAACAAGGGTCAATAATGAATTTAATCTCTTCTACACACAATCTTTCATTGCTAAAAAGCAATTTCTATACTAAAGTTATATGGCGTAGTTTTTTGGACGCGCGTTTAGGTTAATAATTATGCAGTGGTACGATATTGTCTTTATCATCATTTCCTTAATCGTTATCGTTCTTAGCCTTCTTCAAGGAGGTAAATCGGAAGGTGCTTCTGGTGCCATTACCGGTGGAGGACTTAACGTTTTTGCGAAGACTAAAGAAAGAGGATCTGAGAAAGTTGTTTCTTGGTTAACATTCGGTTTCGCCATCCTCTTCTTGTTCTTGGCGATCTTGATCATGCTTCTTTCAAGCAAAACATCTTCAGATTCAAGCACATCATCTTCATCTGCGGAAGCCGCATTAGCAATCCTTCCATTGCTCTTCTAATCGCTATATGAGTTCTTGCCTGGCATTTGCTGGGCTTTTTTAATGCAAAAAAGAGCCCTAGATTTCTCTAGGGCCAATGAGCAAATCTTTGGCTCTCCAAAATCTAATGGGGATGAACTTTTTCGTCATCCCCATCGAACTTTG
>CAVKFY010000051.1:4503-30490 GCA_963655775.1 Alistipes communis | reverse complement strand
AATACCAGTGTCTTCAATTATGACACTCATTCCATTCATTCTTATAAATACGTCTCCATTTTCTTTGTTATAACGTATTGCATTTTCAATCAAATTCCTAAAAAGCCTATCAAAATCCCCTTCGTTTACCTTAATTAATAGTTTTGATGTCTCTAAATGGAGGCTTACTTTTGCTTCTTTTGCTTTGATTCTTTCTGATTCTACAATCGAAGAGAGAGCTTGTCCTACTTCAAGTTGAGTAATAGGTCTTAAGGATTCGTTTTCTAAAGAAGATAGTTCAAGCATATCTCCAATGATCTTATTCATTCTTCTTGCTTCGTGAATTGTTTTATCTATTGCATCATCCACTTCTTCTTTCTCGGTTAAAATCCCTTGTTGAATCATTTCTTGGTAGCCAAGGATTGTCGCAAGAGGAGACTTTAATTCATGAGACGCATTGGCAAAGAAGTCACGTTTCATCTTTGCAGATTTAAATTCATCGGTAACATCGATAAGTAACATTGCGGCACCGACTTCATCAGGCCTATCTTCTTCGCTTAAAGGTTCAATTTCACATTGATAGATTCTTGATTCGATCGTTTCAAAATATGTTTCTCTAATTCCAGTACCTATGACTGTGGATATCTTCTTTTCTGCTACAGCCGCCTTGTTTAAACATAGCAACGGTCTTCCGATAGAGTCATAAAGGTCTAAATCGAAAATTTCCGCGGCTTTTTTATTGATCATACGGAGTTTTTTATTTGGGGAAATGAGAATTATCCCTTCAGTAAAAGAAGAAAGTATGTAGTCGGTTTCCTTGGCTTTCTTTTTGGCTTCGGTAAATTCTTTTTCTAATTTCTTTCGTGAATCTCTTAAGATTTTTGCATAGAAATCCGTTGAATCGGTAAAATTCTGATTATCATTAGTACCGCACACATTACGAAGACGACTAACTTGCTTTTTAAGGCTGTTCATTGATTTAGAAAACGAATGAATCGATAAAGTAAAATAGATTCCGTAAATTGCAACGATAGAAATACTTCCATAAATTAAGAAGTTTTTGGCTAAATTCACATCAAGAGGAACGGCAATTCCAATACGAAAATATGTAAGATATTGATCAACGTAGCAAACACGGTAACAAAAATCTTTTTGTTGGGTTTTATTCCACTCAAAATATGTCGTTTGATCATGAGATATAAGATAATCTTTCGATAGATAATCTTTTGTCGCGCCCATTGAATCTTCTTCCGGATATCCTCCATCAAGAGAATAATAGGAAAACTGATAGTCGTTTAAGCCACGATAACGAGCTGTTTCATAGGTGAAGGTAGAATCAGTTGTCAAGGCCAAATGGGTTTGATTAGCCAAGGACATCGTTTGAAATTTGATTGATCTTTCCGAAGAAAAGTACCACGTTAAACTTGCCGTTAAATATGCTCCAACAAGCAAAACAAAAACCAGTATGTCAAAAAAGATTAAACGTTTTTTGTTCATAAGACTATACGATACCCAGATCCATAGATGGATTTGATTGAATTTTCACCTAGTTTGTTTCTTATAGATCTTAGGTGCATATCTAAGGCTTTGGAATTAGAGCTTGCTTCTAGTGAAGAAAAAGTGGCTACTAAATCATCCCTGCTAACGATTTTGCCATCCGCTTCGAGAAGACGCTTAATAATCAAAAACTCTGAAGCGGTCAAATCCACTTCTTTATTCCTAACGTAAAGTATTCCTCTTTCTAAATCGATATGGTAACGGCCTTTTTTGATTTCTTTTGGCTGATTTCTTCTAAATTGAGCCTTAACACGAGAAACAAGCTCAGAAATCTCAAAAGGTTTTGTTAAGTAGTCATCCGCGCCTAAATCCAATAGTTCAACCTTATCCGAGGTCATGGATTTAGCAGAAACAACGATGACATGAATATCATCATATTTCTTGTTTTTCCTTATTTCTTTAAGTACTTCTCTTCCTTGAATGTTAGGTAACATCAAATCCAAAAGAATCAATGAAGGAGGATTTTTGTTTATGTCTTCAAGAAAAGATTCTCCATCGTAGTAGGATAAAACTTCAAAACCATACTTCTGTAAAGTCTTGGAAATAATCAAAGAAATTGATTCATCGTCCTCAATTGAGGCAATTCTAATATTGTTCATCGAATTGATTTTAAGCAAAAGTGTGTAGAAAGTCAGTAGAAATTTAAGTAAAACAAATAGACTTAATTTAATTTTAAGGATTTCATGTTTAAAATGTAGGCTATGGAACAGAATTCGTTGCTTTTTTCTAAAGAAATAGATGCCCCGCTTGCTGAAAGAATGCGTCCTAGAAGCCTGGATGCATTTGTTGGACAAGAGCATCTTATCGGAGAAGGCAAAATACTAAGAAGGCTAATCGAAGAAGATAAAGTTTCTTCAATGATTTTCTGGGGTCCACCAGGAGTTGGAAAAACTACTCTTGCTGAAATCATTGCCAACAAGACAAAGTCAAAGTTCATCGTATTTAGTGCGGTTACTTCAGGCATCAAAGAAATAAAGTCCGTAATGGAAGAGGCCGATAAGAATAAAAAATACGGCGAAAGAACAATTCTCTTCGTTGATGAAATTCATCGTTTCAATAAAGCTCAGCAAGACGCCTTTCTTCCTTATGTGGAAAGAGGCTCGATAATTCTAATTGGTGCGACAACCGAAAATCCTTCATTTGAAATCAATAACGCGTTATTGTCTCGTTGCAAGGTTTTTGTTCTTAATGCCCTTTCTCCAGAAAATATCGTTTCTCTTCTCAAAAGAGCAATTTCCTCACCTGAAGGATTTGGTAATGAGAATATCGATATATCTGATGAAATATTAAATCACGTCGCTCTCTTCTCTAATGGTGATGCAAGAAACGCATTATCAACCTTAGAAATGTTAATTTTGAACTCCGATAGGCAAGGAGATAAGGTAATTGTTAAGAAAGAAATGCTAGAACAGATAACATCTAAGAAAACTTTCTTGTATGATAAAAGGGGTGAAGAACATTACAACATCATTTCTGCCTTGCATAAATCGATGCGCAATTCCGATCCTGATGCGGCAATATATTGGCTAGCAAGAATGCTTGAAGCTGGAGAAGATCCACTATATATCGCTAGAAGATGCATAAGGTTTGCTTCGGAAGATGTTGGAATGAGTGATCCAAAAGCTCTCGAGCTGGCTGTTGCAGCTTATCAAGCTTGCCATTTCATAGGCATGCCTGAATGTTCTGTGAATCTCACTCAAATTGTCACCTATCTATCTTTGGCACCTAAGTCCAATGCCATGGAAGTCTCTTACAACGCTGCTGCGGAAGATGCTAGAAAGATGTTAGATGAACCAGTCCCGATGAATATTCGGAATGCCCCTACTTCTTTAATGGAAGAGCTAGGCTATGGCAAGGGCTACATATATGCTCATGACACAAAAGAAAAAGTTGCTGCAATGCAATGTTTGCCAGATTCATTAAAAGATATAGAATATTACAAACCAGGCAGTCAAGGACTGGAAGCAAAATATGCTGAACGCCTGAAAGCAATAAAAGAATGGAAAAAATCTCATATGGAGGAGAAAAGAAAATGAAAATTCTATTAGTCGAAGACGAAAAAGACATCTCAAATGCCTTATGTAGGATTCTTACATCAGCAAAGTATGATGTAGAAGCAGCCTACGACGGTGAGCAAGGTTTGGAGCTTATCAAAAGCCATCCTTACGATATAATCATCACCGACATCATGATGCCAAAAATGGATGGCATCGAATTAATCAAAGCAGTTAGAGCAATGGGAAACAACTCCCCAATCTTAGTTTTAACCGCTAAATCAGAAACCGATGACAAAGTTAAAGGCTTAGACGCTGGTGCTGATGATTATTTAACAAAGCCATTCTCCTTAAAAGAATTCTTAGCAAGAATCAGATCGCTTTCACGTAGAAAGTGTGATTATGTCGAACCATATAAGATTGAAAACCTTGAATTAGATCATAACACCTTCCAAATGAAGACCCCAACTGCTTCAACCCCATTAACCGATACAGAGTATCGTCTTATGGAATATCTCTTACGTAACAAGAACATCGTTCTTTCTACAGAGAGAATCATGGAGAGCATCTGGGGATATGATTCCGATGTCGAAATCAACGTTGTCTGGGCATATCTTTCCACTTTAAGAAAGAAACTTGCTTCAATCAATGCCGATGTTTCCATCAAAGCTATGCGTGGTGTTGGCTACAAACTTGTCAAAAAAGAAGAAGAGTAATTAAAAGGCTCAAGATTTATGGCTCCCATTTTCTAAGGATTGGGAGCTTTTTTTCTTGGGCCAATTAATTTTGACGAGAAACTTATTTCTTTTGTTTTGCTAGGTATTCTTCGTAAGCTTTTTGTTGATCGTGGGCTTTCTTATAAGCCTTTTGTTGTTTTTCAATTAGCTTATGATTCTCAAAGTAATCGATTCCCATCGCTCTTCTAGCACGGCGAGCAATGAATTCTGCTTTTTGATAGGCTTTTTCACTGCCTTCTTTAAGAATCTCATAAACATGAGGAATATCGTTCTCCAATTCATGACGACGTTCTCTCATTGGGGAAAGAATTTCGTTTAAGCAAGAAGAAAGGAATTTCTTAACTACTACGTCTCCGATTCCTCCATGTTCATATGCAGCCTTAAGTTCATTAAGATTCTTAAATTCTGGATAATATTTAGCAAACATCTCATCGGTAGAAAACGCTTCAAGATAGATGAAGACTGGATTGTCTTTCGTATGTCCTGGATCAGTTGGCTTTAAATGGGTTGGATCGGTAAACATGGACATGACTTTTTTATTTACGGTTGCTTCATCATCGGTCAAATATATGCAATTTCCTAGGGATTTTGACATTTTTGCTTTTCCATCAGTACCTGGAAGTCTTCTTGCATAAGCGTTTTCTGGCAACATGATTTTTGGTTCTTCAAAGACTGGTTTGAAGGTGGAGTTAAATTTATGGGCAATTTCTTGAGCTTGTTCAACCATTGGTTGTTGATCTTCTCCAGCTGGAACAATAGTCGTTCCAAAAAGAAGAATATCTGCAGCTTGGGAAATTGGATAAGTCATAAAGCCAACAGGTATTGATTCTCCAAAGCCTCTCATAGCAAGCTCGCTCTTAACGGTAGGATTTCTTTCTAGTCTAGAAAGAGTGACCAAATCCATAAAATACATCGAGAATTCGCTTAATTGAGGAACTCTTGATTGAACGAAAATCGTTACTTTATTTGGATCGATGCCTGCGGCAAGATAATCAAGCGCTACCTCGATAACGTTATCTTCAACCTTTTGAATGTTGCCAGCATTATCAGTAATTGCTTGAGTATCCGCAATCATGATATACATTTCATCGAATTCGCCGGCATTTTGTAACTCTACACGTCTTTTTAATGAGCCTACATAATGGCCAATATGTAATCTTCCTGTTGGTCTATCACCAGTAAGCATTACTCTTGCTTTCTTCTTTTCTTCTTCCATATTTCTATATCCCTATTAAATTTCGTTTCCTAGTTTATCACGAAATAAATAATTAAACACCAAATCACTCGACGCTCTTTAGTGACTCAACCATCATTACCCTCTTGATACGCTTTGTTAATAAAAGGTTAACAAATAAGGCAACAACAAAGGTTAAGACGAAAGATGAAACGTAAGATAGAGCCTTGATGAAATACATATATTCAACAAGTTCGACTATGTTTGTGCCTAAAACTAATAACATGAATGGATAGCCTAGTGCTAAGCCAAACGCCACGCCTATTGCAGTTAATGACATTGTTTCAAATAAGAGGGATAAAGTTATCTCTCCTCGAGAGAAACCTAACACTTTCAAAGTGGCGATATCTCTTGTTCTTTCTTTGAAATTCATTAATGCGAGGTTATATAAAACAACTATAGCAAGTAATATAGCAAACACCTTTACGGCATTTGTCATAACCGAAACACCTGACATGACATCTTGAATCGCTTTGCTTCTTGCTTTTGCGGTTGTCGCAGAAGAAACGATTACTTCGCTTTCGATCGATTTAGCTAGTTCTTCGACATCAACATTATCTTTAGCTTTTATATATGCGGTGTTGTATTTAAAGGAAACGTCTTTAAAGAATGAGGCGTCGCTATAGCAATAAACACCATGGTAGACAAAGGCATCTTGGACAAGAGCAATTTCCGCTTGATAGGAGACATTATTATATTGAAAATTCAAAATATCCCCTACATTTACGCCCCCTTTTCGAGAAAGCTTTTGGGTTATCGCTATCTTATTGTGGTCAAAATGGAGGTCCATCGTATCTCCATCTTCCTGAATGATATAGATGCTACTTTCTGCTTGAGGGCCGTCTTTTTTATATGCTGTTGTAGTAGAAATTATATATGGCTCCACTTCTTTAACACCATCATATTTGAGCAATGGCTCTTTTATCTGTTCTATCGTGAGATTGTTCTTAAAAGAAACAGACATATCGGTGTTATAGAACATAGATAAGTCATGATCGATGCCATAATTGACGGTATCTTCAATACCAAAACCACAGCAAAGCAAAGCTGTGCAACCCATAACTCCTATAATGACCATCAAAGATTTAACTTTGTTGGTACGAATATTTCTAAAAGCCATCTTTAAGGAAAGTCTAGTAACTTTCTCGTTTTTGTTTTTATGAATATGACGATAACGAATCTTTGGTGGTTCTGGGCGCATGGACTCAACCGGTTTAAGTGAGACTTCTTTATGGCAAATAAGGAAAGTTACCAACGCGGATATTCCTAGGAAGACAACTGCAGTTAAGATTCCTTCCAAAACAGGGAATGTATATTTCAAAGAAGGCAACGAATAGAGAATAGAATACTTTTGTCCAAGAATCATCGGGATGATGATTGGACCTAAAATCTCACCAATTATGGTACCTATTCCAACAAGAAAACAAGTAAGTCGAATATAATGCCAATATATTTCAGATTTCTTTAGGCCTAGGGCTTTCATTGTGCCGATTTGTGATCTTTCTTGAAGAACTCTTTGAGAAAGAGTCGTAAGAATAACGAGAATTGCTACGGCAAAGAAAACAAACGGGAAAACGTATGTAAATTGTCTTGCTTGAGTCACATCATTATTTAATGTCACGTAGAAAGGCATTTCCGAGCGTGAGGTAGTTAAATACAAATTGTTCTTTTCCTTCTTTGCGAAATAATCGTTTATTTTTTCTTTCAAAATTGATACACGACTTTGATCTTTAACGGTTATTAGATATTGGTTTGGATTTGATAATGTCTCTTCATCAAGAGAATTGAAACCTAACGTCTGTTCGAGGAATGCGAATATAAGTTTAGTTCCAGTCTCATTAAAATTATCTTCGATTAGATTTATTAGGCTTTTCTTAAAGACGGAATCAGACATCAAAACAACAGATGTGTTGTAGCTAGACTTCGTAACGTTTTCAGGATACGACATGAAGCCGGTTATCTTGCTTGAGAAGGTTACTTTTTCTTCTTTGAAGATGTTTGTTTTCATTGGCTTTAAGAAGAAATCAAGATATGAGGCGTAATCACTTAACCCATATGAAGCTAAGCTCATTGAAAATGGTACTTCTTGACCGATGGTAAATTGAGATGAGCCACTAACGTTATATTTGCTTTTGAGTTCTTTATCAAAATATAGAAAATCTTTTTCATTATCGTTTTCAGTTTCTAAGTTACCATAAGGCTTAGATATTTTTGGGAAAGATGAAACAACTGCTAGGTAAACGGACTTACTACCCGCTTCGCAAGGAAGATAGAGCCTTCCTTCCATTTCTTCTCCTTCTTCTAGAAGAGCAGAAATCGCTTCTTGGTCTTCTTTTTCGTACTTAGTTGTTGTAACCCAAAGAGAAGAAAGATTTCCCTCGGTATATACCTCATTGACTCTATTTTCAAAAGAAATGGCGTTTGCCTGTAAGCCAACAAAAAGAGTCACAGCAATTGCACCTATAGCAATAACCGCGATAAATTGAGCCCAGGCTTTCTTAAAAGACCTAAGCAACATTTTGTTTAACAAAGAAAGCGTCCTCATTACCAATCTACATCCTCAGGAGATATTTTGTGTTCGTTAATTTCATCGGAAAGAATTTTGCCATCAGAAATACGAATTATACGTGAGGCACATTCGGCAATTTTTTGGTTATGAGTAACGATGATGACAGTTTTTTTGTAGTTAATGGCTACATCGTTTAAAAGTTTTAAAATCTGTGCGCCTGTTTTTGAATCCAAAGCACCAGTAGGTTCATCACATAAAAGAAGACGAGGATTCTTAACTATAGCTCTAGCAATTGCGACTCTTTGTTGTTCTCCACCAGACAATTGAGACGGGAAATTAAGGGCTCTTTTCTTTAAGCCTACTTCTTCGAGTATCTTTTCGGAATCAAATGGATTCTTAGCTACAGAAGCGGCTAATTGAATATTTTCAAGAGCAGTTAAGTTTGGCATCAAATTGTAGAACTGAAAGACAAATCCAATGTCTTCTCTTCTAAATTTAGAGAGCTTTTTAAGATCGTATTTTGCAACATCCTCATCCCCGATCATATAAGAACCACTGCTGGCATTATCCATTCCACCAAGGATGTTTAGTAAAGTTGATTTACCTGCACCAGAAGCGCCCAAAATAATCGTGAACGATCCTTCTTCTAAAGAGAAAGAAACACCATTAAGTGCTCTTACTTCATTTTCTTGTCCTTCGTTATATATTTTTGCTAAGTCTTTAACTACAATCTTATCCATTTTTTCCCTCAAAAAAAGCAACAGTATAAATATAAATGATTTATATTTAATTACAATTTAAATCAGTAACCGAAAAGAAAATAAAGACAAATAGATGGTTAGCATTCACCAACTTAACTTTCGATATCTATAATCACTCTTGCTATGATTGATTGGATAAATACATTACTTACCTCTGTCTCAATGTCTATTGATGCGATGACAGTTAACGCCACAAACGGCTTAAAAGAAAAGAATATGCCTATATGGAAGATGGTTCTTATTTCTCTTTCTTATGGCATCTTCCAGTTTATTATGCCTTGCATTGGCTATTTCGTTGGTTTTTCTTTCAAAGAACAACTGGAAAAATATATCCCTTGGATTGCGTTTACTCTCTTAGGCCTTCTTGCAGTTAAATCCTTAATTGAATGGATAAAAGAATTCAAAGAGATAAAAGATGATGAACAAGTAGAAGAAAAGAAAATTGGCTTCCTTGAAGTTCTTTGGCAAGATGTTGCCACAGCAATAGACGCCTTATGTATCGGATTTGTCTATTTAGAGTTATCAATTCCAAATGCCATGATCGTTTTTACAATCATTGGTGTTGTCACCTTTATTCTTTCCTTCCTTTCCGTATTGCTTGCAAAACAATTAGCCAAATATCTTGAAAGATGGGCTGGGCTTATTGCAGCCATTGTCTTTTTCGCGGTTGGATTAAAAATCTTGCTCGAGGGTATTTTGTAATTTCAAAGAAAACAATATAATGGAGTTGCTAGGTAACTAGCATCCAGAGGGAAACATTGTTCCCCTACAACTTATTTTAAAGGTATCCTGACTGGAGACGCTGGTGTTGAAAGCCTGACCATTATTGGAATCAGGAATCCTAAAAGCCGACCAAGGAGACCACCTCATATACTCGAGGAAACTTATTAATTCCCTCTGGAACATGAAAATCAAAAAATACACTGCAAAACCGCAATGTTTTGGTTTGAAGTGTTTCTATTATGGCCTTATTCAGCAAGTTTATTACTTGAAGAAAAAGGTTCTTTTTTTATATTTTTGCGAAACGATAACGAAATGAAAACGAAATTATTTGATGGATAACGAAATTTTAAATAGATGATTTCGTTAGATTTCGTTAAAATGTAAATAAGAGGAGGTCGTCTATGTCTTACATAAATTGCAAAGTAGCAGCAGAGAGGTTTGATATTTCCTTACGTCGAATTCAACAAATGTGCAAAGGCGGGGAAATCTTTGGTGCGAAAAAAGAAGGAAAAAGTTGGTATATACCGGAAGAGTATGCTCCGACAAAAAACGGCATGAGAAATGGCAAAAGAAAGAAACCTTTACCTATTGGAATATCTGATTTCAAAAAAGCCACTTCCGAATATTATTATGTAGACAAAACATTACTAATTAAGGATTTGCTAGATTCCAAACCTCAAGTCTCTTTATTTACCAGGCCTCGTCGTTTTGGAAAAACTCTAACTATGGATATGCTTAGAGTATTCTTTGAGAAAACAAGTGAAGACACGTCTAAATATTTCCGTGATAAAAAAATTTACTCATACGGAAAAGAATACATGTCTTATCAAGGACAATTCCCTGTTATCTTTCTTAGTTTTAAGGACGTTAAATGCCAAACTTGGTCTGACACATATGAAAAAATAAAGAAACTGATTTCCATCGAATATATCCGTCATAATGAGTTAGCAAAAAGTAGTAAGTTAACCTTTTTCGAAAAAACTCAATTTAAGAGAATTGCCGAATGCCTTGGCGATAGTGTTGATTATGAAATGTCGTTACAACTACTTTCCTTATTTCTTTATAAACACCATGGCAAGGAAGCAATCATAATAATTGATGAATACGATACGCCTATACAATCAGGGCATACGTTTGGTTTCTATAGTGACATTGTTAACTTTATGAGATCTTTCTTTTCTGGCGGTTTGAAAGATAATTCATGTCTCGCCTTCGGTTTTTTAACCGGCATTTTACGTGTTGCAAAAGAAAGCATCTTTAGTGGCCTAAATAATTTGAAAATCAATTCTATTTTGGATGATGAATATAGTGAGTATTTTGGTTTTACAAAAGATGAAGTAAAAGAAATGCTAGCCTATTATGGCCGTAATGAAAAATATAAAGAAATATGTGATTGGTATGATGGATATCTTTTCGGGAATTCCGAAATATTCAATCCATGGTCGGTCATAAATTATGTTTCGTATGGTTGCACACCAAAGATATTCTGGCTATCTACAGGCAATAACGACATAATAGGAGAAATTGTTGCTAATGCAGATATAGAAACGATGGAAAATCTTTATAAACTCTTATCTGGAGAGAAGATTGCAACATACGTAGACACAAGCGTGATATATCCAGAAATTGGTAAGAATCCTTCTTTTATATACAGCTTTTTACTTGTTGCAGGATATTTGAAGGTCGAAAGAAAGTATCCTCAATTTGATGGAAATTATATGTGTGATGTTGCTATACCAAACAAGGAAGTATCATCCGTTTATGCAAAAGAGATAATAATAAAAACAAGCAAAGAGAGCATATCTCTTGATATCAAAAAAGCTTTATTCCATAGCGACATGAAGGCGTTAGAAAAAACGCTCGAAAGATTTATGGTTGAATCCGTTTCATCATTTGATGGAACGAATGAAAGCTTTTATCATGGATTGATGTTAGGTCTTTGTGCAGTTATGGGAGATAGGTACAAAGTTCTCTCTAATAGAGAATCAGGACTAGGAAGATTTGATGTTGAACTAGAGCCTCTAAACAAAAGCGATGCCGCCTTCATCTTTGAGTTTAAACACACCAGTGATGAATCTTCTTTAGAGAAGTCAGCAAATGCTGCGTTAAAGCAAATAGATGATAAAAACTATGAAGCTCAACTGAAATCAGATGGCATTAATAATATTGCCAAAATTGGAATTTCTTTTTGTGGGAAACATGCAAAAATAGTTTCAAAAAACTAATTTCCCTATGTAAAACCGCCTTAATTCCAATATTCGACCTTTATTTCGGAAAACATTTTTCTAACATCTTCTGATGGATCCACATAGGTTTTTATCATGTTATCGATAACTTCATCAGGAACCCATTTATCTTTTATTCTCATTTTGTTCTGTTTATAACAAATGGAATAGTCATGCATCTTAATCATGAACAACAAAGAATGGTCATAGCCTTTAAGACGTTCCATATAATATCTTCTTCTATAGTCCTCTAAAAATATAGAATCTTCAATAACCGTGCATTCATCATATTTTGCGAATATTTCGTTGCTTTGACGAATCATCTCGTCATAAATCACTTCCATATGTTCAGGAAAAATTAGGTATGATCCAGTTATTTGTTTTCTTGTTTCATCCGTATCGATGATAAAAACGTTTTTATGAGTCTTTTGGTATTCCTTACACCAAGTGGATTTACCACTTCCAGGAATACCTGCCATAAGGATTAAATTCTTCATTAGACAAGTTTCTTTCTAAGCCAGCTAGATAAGATATCGAGCAAGATGATAAAGAGAACAACACCAAGAACATCAGCGCCAAGTCTTGGCCAGTTATTGATTGAGGCGTCTGTTCTTAAAGCAAAGCCAATACCACATCCACTGCCAACAACAACACCAATGATTGTAGTTGTACGTAAATTAATATCGAAACGATAAAGGGCAACGCTAAGCAATGCTGGACGGAAATTAGGCATGATACCTAAATGAATACGTTGCATCATATTTCCTCCGGATGCAGCAATAGCCTCCATTGGTTGAACATCAAGTTCATCGATTTCTTCGGCATATAGTTTACCAATCATACCAATAGAATGAATTCCAAGCGCCAAAACACCAGTTAAGGCGTTCATACCAGTGAAATTAACCATCAATAAAGCAAGTAAGATTTCTGGCAAAGTACGAATGAAGATTAAGAAGATTTCGCTAACATAAGCCCATTTGCCGAAAAGGTGATGGGAGGCAAGTAAACCGAATGGTATGCCAAGTACTGCAGCAATTAATGTGCCAACATATGCAATGGCAAATGTTTGTAGAAGTTGGTAAATAACGCCTTCAGAGAACGTATATTCACCATAGCCAAAGAAATAGGCTGGATCGATCTTGAATAAACGGGCGATATTGTTTCCTATTGATTGAGTTGATGCGGCTAATCCAATATTGAATTCGAGACCACTGCTACCCCAAGAAATGAGGTTTAAGTCTGCATTCATATAAAGAACAACGATGACAACAACAAGGATGAGAAAAACATCAACTAACCATTTATGTGGGGAAGAGAACATTGCATCTCCAACGTTATCATAATGGGCAGCTCCTCTTGAACCGAAAACAAATCTCTTAGAATTAACGAAGAAATCCGTGTATTTTGTTAATTTTCTTTTGCCACCATCGGGGATTGGACGTGTGTTGGCATAAATCATTGTGCCGATGACAAAGAGGGCAAGTAAGACTGCACCTGCAATCAAAATAATGTGTGCTAAGCTCATCTCATCTTCCTCCCGATAAAGTTAGAAGCCAATTGAAGAACGAAAACTAATAAGAAAAGAGGAACGAGCATAATACCGATTTTCCAGAAGTCGAGAGAGTCATGAGCCCAATCTTGAATCTTATAGCCCAAGGAATCAATAATACCGGCATAGCCAAGGATTAAAGACCCGCGGACATTCATTTCAAAGACATATAACATATTTGCTAAGAACATAGGTTTGATTGATGGGCGAAGGCCAAGAGAAACCGCTTGGAAACGCATACCACCAGCACTATAGATAGCCTCAAATGGAGACATATCTAATGTTTCGATATATTCGTACATGATTTTGTAAATGATACCGAGAGTAAAGATAATCATCATGACAATACCAGCGAAATTTGTCGCACCAAATATCAAGACGAAAATCGTACACAAAGTGATTGTAGGAATTGTTCTAATAATGTCATTAAGAATTCTAAGTGGCTCATAGATATAGCCATGCTTAACAACGTTACGAGCGCAAAGATAATAGACAGGAATTGAAAGTAAGCCACCAAATAATGTAGCAAGGAAACAAAGTTCAACAGTATTCCAAATCGATGGAAGAGCTGTATCAGCGAGGAATGGAAGCCAGACATTTTGCATGTAATAACACCAGCTTGCCCAGTCCTTAACTTCAATGTTGTATGGGAAAGTATCAAGATATTTGTTATAAGGCGCACGGAATAAGCGAGAAATAAAATCCCAGCCATCTGCAAAGCTTACTTGAACCTTGCCAAGATCCATTAGAAGGAAGCTTACAGCAACAAGAGCAAGGATGAACACGATGGATGTAATAAGCAAAACAGGTCTTTTTTTCTTAATTAATCGAACATCCGATCCATCTTGCTCATCAGATACATCGATTCTTTTATAGCCGTAATTGAGGTTCTCCCAAAAAATGGCTGCCTTTTGTTT
Organism: Alistipes communis; assembly: GCA_963655775.1. Lineage (GTDB taxonomy): Bacteria > Bacillota_I > Bacilli_A > RFN20 > CAG-826 > UBA4951. Next base: position 16,305 of record CAVKFY010000051.1, on the reverse strand, counting down.
AAAAGTACTTTCTTCAGCCATTATTTGTTCTCCTCTGAATTTTGCTTAGCCTCAGCTTCCGCTAAAGCTTCTCCAAGTTTTTCGGAGCTATTTAACGAACGTCCATAAATTTGCATTGTGACTTCATCGGTGATTTCTTCTGGTTTTCCATCAAAAACGATTCTTCCAGCACGAACGCCAATGATTCTTGTGCTGTATTTCTTTGCTAAATCTACATGGTGCATGTTAGCAATAATGGTGATGCCCATTTTGTTGATTCTAGCAAAATCATCCATAACAGAGATTGTGGTAATCGGGTCAAGAGAGGCAACAGGCTCATCTGCGAGAATGAGTTCTGGTTCTTGGGTAAGGGCTCTAGCCAAAGCGACACGTTGTTGTTGACCGCCAGAAAGTTGGTCAGCACGAACGTACGCTTTATCAAGAATTCCAAGCTTAGCCATTGATTTATAAGCCAATTGCTTCTCTTCCTTGGTGTAGTAACCAAAGAGCGTGGAGAAATAATTATGATAGCCGACACGTCCTGCTAAAACGTTTTTAACAACGCTAGCTCTCTTAACAAGGTTAAAAGATTGGAAGATCATGCCGATTCTACGGCGTTCCATTCTTAAGGATTTTCCTTTAAGTTTGGTGATATCTTTGCCATCAATAAGGATTTCTCCCGTTGTAACATCGTGCATTCTATTAATGCAACGAATAAGAGTTGATTTTCCTGCACCAGAAAGACCGATTATGGATACAAACTCCCCATCTTGAATGGTCAGGTTTATATCATCTAAAGCCTTAAAGCCATTGTCTTCATAGACTTTAGATACATTTTTTAGTTCAATCATAATCGGTCTCCTAGGTAGAATATTACTTAATCAAATTTTCAAAGATGCAATAGCAACTATTTGCTAGATGCAAGAGTATCAGTTGGGTTCTCAACTTCGTGGGCTTTTCTCCACTTATACATCTCACGGGCTGCATCATAGTTATCATCTGTTGTGAGTTCATAGCCAGTGTGAGAATAGATTTGATAGAGATAGTAAGCTGGATCGCCTTCCTTGCTGATATCGCCTGTCTTTGCAGCTGTTGTGAAGGCCTTAAAGACAGCGTCACGAGCGGCTTGTTCTAAGCCGGAGTTACAAGAAATGGTGTCATTCATGATAGGATCTGTGATAGCAACTGTATAGGTGTTATCAAAGAGTGAATCTTTTTGGAAGAATGGGCCATCTTTTTGGACATAGCCAGAACCATAACGTGTATCCATGAAACCAACGGAAACATCGATAACGCCAGAATCCATTAAATATGTTAATCCGTTTGGATAGGAGCTTTGGTTGATACCAATAAGGGCTTTTTCTTTATCTTCAGCAGATAAGCTGTCATATGTTGACTTGGAAACAAACATCTTTGTGTAGCCCATATCATAGACAAGCTTGGATGGATAGATTAAGCCAGAGGAAGAACCATTACCCATGATACCGAATACTGCTTCAGCATCGTGTAATTTCTTCAAGACTTCTTTTGTGGTCATGCCATCGGTGATGCCAAATGTCTTAAGTTTTTTGGTTTTGCTATATTCATCACGACGGCAGAACATAACGCCAGAATAGAAATTAACAGCGGTTGTGGATTGTTCGCCATGATAAGAATAAACTGGGTCATCGGAAGTTGCTTGAGCGGCTGGTTTTCCGGATTTTGTGACTTCTCCGTTCATTGCCTTTCTTTGAAGCTCTTTATGAGTTTCATCGAACATTTCTGCTCCACCATTACCCGCAAAGTCATCAGCTTGGACTTTATATCCAGCACGGACAGCAGCGGCAATAACATCAACTTTACCAGGATCTGTAACGCTGACTTGAGCGTAGTTTCCACCAGGAAGGAAGCCTGCATCAACTTTAGCGGACTTAAGACCAATCATAGCGCCATCATAGCTATCAGCAACAGTGATCTTGAAGGAATAGCCAGTATCTTTGACATAATCATTTAAGAATGGTGTCAAAGCGGTTGCTCTCTTTAAAAGAGTTGAAGGATCGTTAGATGGAACAAGAACGATTTGTAATTCTCTTGGTCCTTTGTTTCCTGAACAAGAAACAAGTCCGGCTGTGGTTCCTAAGAGGGCTCCTAGGATTAGAAGTTTTGAAGTTTTCTTCATATTTTTTCCTTTCGGGCATATAACCCTGTTAATTTGTTGATGTCATTAATTCAAACACGCGACAAAAAAGAGCAAACTTCCCCACAGACTTATCTTCTACAGATTAAGTGTCCTACAGTTATTTCAATCGAAGCTGCTGAAATATACATCGACGTCTATTTAACACTTATATGAAACAATTTGGTAAATATATTTTTAGAAAGGGTTTTCTTAGAAAAAATGCTTTGCAAAAATAAGAGATTAGGTTCAAAATAAAATATTACAAAACAAAGAAAAACATTAGATTTTATCGATGTTTTTAACTTTTGTAGCCTTATATTATATAGCGTCAGTCATAAGAAGTGAACCGATTTTAAAATACTGATACTAAGTAGTTACAAATATACCGAAAAATAAAGAAAAAGCTGCCCAGTTAAGGACAGCCTTCAGAAATTTTTACAATTAGATATTAAACGCCCAATTGCCGTTCTCAAAGATTTTAACCTTTTCGCCGTTCTCTTTTGTGCCAACGATGTTTAAATCTTTTGATCCAATCATGAAATCAACATGTGATAAGGAGTGATTGATACCAAAGGAACGAAGTTCTTCTTCGCTGTAGTTTTGGAAATCTGGATATAGCTCAGTAAATCCTCTTCCTAATGCAAGGTGACATGCGGCATTCTCATCATATAAAGTGTTGTAGAAAAGTAAACCTGTATTGTTTATTGGAGAATCGAATGGAACAAGGGCACATTCTCCTAAATAAGCTGATCCTTCATCGAGGGTTAGGATAGAACGCAATGCTTCTTCACCGGTTTCTGCATGAACATCCACTGCTTTTCCTTCATGGAACTTAACCCAGAAGTTAGAGATAAGAACGCCATTGTAGACTAATGGTTTGGCCGCATAGACAATTCCTTCTGCTAAGCCTTTCTTAGGAGAAGTGAAGACTTCTTCTGAAGGGATGTTTGGTTGGAAGAAACGACCATCAATAGTTTTCTCTCCTCCACCCATAAAGATAACACCAGGAATTAAGCCAACGGTGAAATCCGTGCCGTTAGAGGAAGAATAATGAAGTTCCTTTAAACGTAAAGAATTCAAATAATCGCAACGTTTTTTGAGATTAATATCGTGTTTTTCCCAATTTTCGATGCCATTTCCATCAAGAGCTCTCGAGGTATAAAGAATTGCTCCCCAAAGTCTTTCCATTGCCTCTTTTTCATTTTCTTCAGGGAAGACTTTCTTAGCCCATTCTTTTGCGGGTGCACCAGCAATACACCAGGCAATTTTGTTTTCAGACATTTCCTTATATTTGCCTAAGACTTTATATTTTGCTTGGCGAATACGTGCTGCTTTAAGAGAATCAACCCCTTTTGCGCCATCAGGGTCGTCAGAATCAATCCAAATGAAAGATGGTAATTCTTCTCCACGGAACTTTGCCGAAGCAAGTTCCATTGGGCTAACCTCTGATAAGGCTTCTTCTGAAGCATTTATCAAAGACGCTTTAGAAACCTTTTGCGAAGTCCATTCCGTAAACACGCGATGGGCACCAGCTTTATATGCTTCTTCAACTAAGATAGAAACAAATTCTTCTTGATCAACGTTTGCAGAAACTACAACGTTATCGCCTTCTTTTAAAGCGATTCCGCTACGAACGATTAATTCTGCATACTTTCTAATTAATGTTTGATCCATAAATAAATCCCCCTTTTATTCTTCATGATGGTGGCAGCAGCACTCATGTTCCTCTTCATCATGATCATGGCAGCAGCATTCATGCTCTTCCTCTTCGTGGTGATGACAACAACATTCGTGTTCTTCTTCGTGATGATGGCATCCACATCCTTCAAATTCTGGATCTTCTTGAGCATGACCACCACAACAGCAGCAATCATCATCCCCACAACAACATTCCGTGTCAGGTTGATAAGATATTTCAATGTTGAAAAAATGGCCAACCTCATCAAGAGTTGGATACCTTCCTTTGATGACCTTCTCATCCATTACAACGATTGGTAAAGAATGAAGGCCTTCCTTAGAGAGAATGTCTTGAATTTCTTCGTTAGAGAATTCTCCATCTTCGTAGAAATGTCTTTCCACTTGGAAACCTGCATCCATTAAGGCGAAAAATAAATCTTCAATGTCGTAGAATTCTACTTCGTCTTCGCCATGACGACGTAGTTCATACATTACTAATTTCTTGTCCATACTTTTATAGTTTATTAGATATGGGCAAAAAAGAAACTAAAAACGCTCTTTTATTTGTTTAACGGAGAAAGAACAACTTCGCCTGTCTTTCTTGTTTGCTTCATATCAATTATTCTTTGATTTTCTGAACCTCTGAATTTCAAAGATATGTTTTTCTTCTCAAGAATGAATTTTCCATCAACAAGAATATCAATTGAATCAAGGATTTCATCGGTGTAGGTAGAATAACGTTTTCCGCCATTAATTAAATCAATATCATAGGTAAAACCCGTGTAAATCCAGATTGTTTTGCCTGGAAGCTCTTGCTTAAATCTTCGAATTAAATGAATGATTCCTTCTTGATTAGAGAGTTCAAATGGCTCTCCTCCTAGAAGAGTTAAACCAGCATAATAGTCTTTTGAGCATTCCCTTATAATTAAGTCTTCAACCTTTTGATTAAACTCTTCGCCATAGAAAAAGTTCCACGTCTCTGGGTTGAAACAGCCTTTACAAGCGTTTGTGCAGCCTGAGACAAACAAAGAAACTCTTATTCCTTCTCCGTTAGCGGAATCTGCTAACATTATTTGACCATAATGCATAAGTCTACCTCTAGTAAAAATCCCCCGTTTGAGGGATTTAATTATTCGCGTTTTTCTTTACCGTCTTCACAAGTTGGGCAAGAAAGGTGCATGACACGATCTTGAATTTCTTGTGTTCTTCCTTGGTTCCAATATTGTGTGCCAATGTAGCCACAAGTTCTTCTTGCAACGTGCATCTTGGCTTGATCACGGTTTCCGCAATTTGGGCATTCCCAAACGAGTTTGCCAGTTTCATCACGAACAATCTTGATTTCACCATCATACCCACATGCGTCGCAGAAATCACTCTTTGTGTTAAGTTCAGCATAGAGGATGGTGTTATACATATGTTTCATGATGGACAATACTGCAGGAATGTTATCTTGCATATTAGGGACTTCGACATAAGAGACTGCTCCACCTGGGGAAAGACGTTGGAACTTAGCTTCTTTTGTAAGCTTATCAAAGGCATTAATGTTCTCACGAACGTTAACGTGATAGCTGTTTGTGATGTAGTTATGATCGGTAACTCCTTCAATTACGCCGAAACGTTTTTGGAGGCATTTCGCGAATTTGTAAGTCGTGCTTTCAAGTGGAGTTCCATAGACTGAATAGTCGATATTTTCAACTTTCTTCCATTCGTTACATTTATCATTAAGAAGTTGCATGATTCTTAAGCCAAATTGTTCACCATCTGGGGAAGTGTGAGAAACACCTTTCATGTAATAAACCGCTTCAGCAAGACCTGCATAGCCTAAGGATATTGTCGAGTATCCATCATAAAGTAGTTTATCTAGCGTCTCGCCTGGTTTCAAACGAGCAAGTGCGCCATCTTGCCAAAGAATTGGGGCAACATCACTTGGGGTTCCAAGTAAACGGTTATGACGGATTTGAAGAGCTCTGTGGCAAAGTTCCAAACGTTGATTCATGATTTGCCAGAATTTTGCTTCATCTTTGCCAGAAGAGCAAGCTGCATCAACTAGGTTCAATGTGACGACACCTTGATTGAAACGACCATAATAACGATGTTGTCCTGGAACATAATCTAATGCGCCAGAGATATTGCCTAAACCAGCATCAGTGAAACGATCTGCAGTTAAGAAGGAACGGCAACCCATGCAAGGATAGACATCTCCTTTAAGTTCTAACATAATCTTTTCGGAGATATAGTCTGGAACCATACGTTTAGCCGTGCACTGTGCGGCTAATTTAGAAAGATAGAAATATTTTCCATCTTCATTGATATTATCATCTTGTAAAACGTAAATGAGTTTTGGGAAGGCTGGGGTGATATAAGCGCCAGTACGATCTTTAACACCAAGAATACGTTGTTTTAGCATAACCTCAGTGATTAAGGCTAAGTCATCTCTTGTTTGGCCTTCTGGAAGTTCATGTAAATAAAGGAAGACGGTAACGAATGGAGCTTGTCCATTAGTGGATTGAAGGGTGATTAATTGGTATTGAATAGTTTGGCAACCACCTTCTACTTCTTTTATGACTTCTTTTTCGACTAAATCTTTAAATTTTTCTTCTGTTGTTTCAATACCGGTAGCAAGGAATTCTTCTTTTAAACGTTTAGAAATTCTCTTTCTTGATAAATCAACAAATGGAGCAAGATGAGACATTGTTATTGTTTGTCCACCATATTGGCTAGATGCGACTTGTGCGACAATTTGTGAAGCAACAGTACAGGCTGTAGCAAAGCTATGTGGCTTATCAATATGCGTTCCAGAAATACATGTGCCATTTTCTAACATGTCCTTAAGGTTAACTAAGCAACAATTATGCATGTGTTGGGCAAAGTAGTCCGCATCATGGAAATGGATAACGCCTTCCTTATGCGCTTCAACAATATCATCTGGTAATAAATACTTATTTGTATAGTAACGGCTCCATTCGCCAGCCATGTAGTCTCTTTGAACGGATAAAATCGTTGGATTCTTATTGGAGTTTTCTTGTTTAACTTCTTCGTTATCTCTTTCAACGATGCCTGCAATCTTTTGATCAATATCGCTCATCTTACGATTTTCAGCATGCTTATAACGATAGGTAATATAGAGTCTAGCAACCTTGAATTTGCCAGAGCCCATTAACGCATCTTCGACCTTATCTTGGATTTCTTCAACGGATAAATCACGCCCAGCGTTGACTGCATCTTTTTGTATGCCCAATGCGATATTGGCGATCTCTTCAGGCGTAAGTCTTTCGGAAACGATTCCTTCTTCATCGTTTGCACCATTGATGGCAGCAACAATCTTTTGTCTATCAAAAGGAACACGTTCACCAGAACGTTTCATAACGCAGATCTTAGTCTCTTCGATCTCCATGTTCCCATCTAATGTTTCATCATAAAATGTTTTCATAAAATACGCCTCTACACCAAAAAGGGATAAGTGGCCTTATTTCCTTTTGGCTTGATTATTTTATGTTGTCTTCTTACTAATTCAAGCATTATCTTTCAAGAGGTTATACACTGTATATAAAAGACTAAAAAGTATCGATAAAATCTATACTTTTCTAAATTGAATATCATATTTATTTGTTTTAGGTAACAATTTTATATGCTGCATTGTGGATTTTCCATTTTTACCGATTTTAAAAAAGTGACTACGTGATTTTTTTAAGCATTTTCTTATTCAAAAATCAAGAATTTTGATTAGAATTTTTATGTAATTTATTCAGGAATTAAAAATAACATGAAGAAACAAGTCTATAACCCTTATTTACCACTTTACGAATACACGCCAGATTGCGAGCCTCATATATTTAATAATAGGTTATATGTTTATGGCTCACATGATTGCTATGGCGCCTTCCCTTTTAGCCATAACAATTACATCACTTATAGCGCGCCATTAGACGATTTGAGTGACTGGAGATACGAAGGAGAAATCTTCGTTAAGGAAGAGGATCCGTTTAATAAAAAACGTAAGTTAGATATGTATGCACCAGATGTCACGCAAGGACCAGATGGAAAATTCTACCTTTACTATTCTCTTGCTTGGGAAGGAAATATTGGCGTTGCAGTCTCTTCCTCACCAAAAGGACCTTTTAAATATTTGGGCAACGTCCACTATAAAGATGGAACAGAATTGGGAAGAAAGAAAGGCGATGCTTTCCAATTTGATCCAGGTGTATTAACCGATACAGATGGAAGAGTTTATCTTTATTCGGGGTTTGGAACTGTTACTTATTTTCCAATGATAAAACATCATTTGAAACCCATGGGCGGATTTGGGATGGAACTAGAAAGTGATATGGTCACGATTAAAAACGGACCTATTAAATTATTTTCCAAAGCAAACGATAAAGTTAACCTCAATGGTGCGCCTTATGACCACGCTTTCTTTGAAGCATCATCTATGCGTAGAGTCAGAGATACCTATTATTTCATTTACTCTTCTTTAGCAGGACATGAGCTTTGTTATATGACCTCTTCTTCTCCTCTTGGACCATTTAAATATAAAGGAGTCATTATTTCTAACGGTGACGTCGGATTAAATGGGAGAAAGAAAAAAGATGCGACGTGCGCAATAGGTAACAATCATGGCAGCATAGTAGAAGTAAACGGACAATGGTATGTTTTCTACCATCGCCACACGAACTATACAAATACAGATAGACAAGATTGTGCAGAACCATTCTCATTTGAGAAAGATGGATCAATTAAACAAGTTGAAATTACTTCCTGTGGATTAAATCTCAAACCACTTGAAGGAAAAGGAGAATATCCTGCCTCGATTTGTTGTTATTATCACGGAAAGAAAAATAACGTCTTCTATCCTTTCTTTGCTTTGCCACATCAGAAACGTAAATTAAGAATCCATCAAGACGGGAAAGACAGCGAAAGAAAGAGACAATATGTTCAAAACATCTCAGACAAATGCTTAATTGGATATAAGTATTTTAATCTTTCTAAAACAAGCGAAATTACCATTAACGTGAATGGGAATTTCCAAGGAAATGTCTCAATTAGATTATCTGAAAACGGAAAAAACCTCTATAAAACCCCTATAAATGCAAAAAATAAAGAAATAACAATTAAAATAGAGCCACAAAAAGAAAAAGAAGCACTCTATTTCTACTTCGAAGGCAAAGGAAAATTAGATTTTTATTCGTTTAGAATGAATTAAAAACGTATAGAAAACCCTCCCCAAACATAAATGGAGAGGGTTTTTCATATTGTTTTTTGTTTTTTTACCAAATACGAACTCGTTTTTCTGGAGCAAGATACATGCCATCTTTGTCGGTTACTCCAAAGGCTTCGTACCATTCCTCAAAGTTACGTGGTTGCATATTAGCTCTTAATTCAGCTGGTGCGTGAACATCGTTTGTTAATAAGAGTTGGATGTATTGTGGCTTTGCTTTCATGCACCACACACGTGCCCAATTCTTGAAATATTCTTGGAACGATGCGCCTTCTGTTTCATGCATGATGCCAAGGGTGACGCCCATGCCGCCATTGTCCGCAATGTTTTCAGAGACAATAAGTTCTCCACTAACTTTTCCGCCATAGAAATCAATTCCATCAAATTCATCAATCATGGCTTTAGTGAGTTTCTTGAAGGCCGCATAGTCTTCTTCTTTCCACCAATTGGCTAAATTACCTTTTTCATCAAATGAAGCACCATTGTTGTCAAAAGCATGAGAGATTTCATGACCGATAACTGCACCAATACCACCTAAGTTTTCTGATTCAGTTTGTTTTAGGCTGTAGAATGGTTTTTGGAGAATTGCTGCAGGGAAGGTGATGTCATTAGAAAATGGGTTATAACAGGCATTAACCATATGTCCTGGCATGCCCCATTCAGAACGATCAACTGGCTTATGGAGTTTTCCTAAGCTATGAACGATCTTCTTTTCGTTAAGCTTTAGCATGCTGACAAACAAGGAATCATCTTCATCAACCTTTAAAGAAGAATAGAATTCATCAATCTTATCTGGATAGCCCATCTTAATGGCAATTGTATCGAGCTTTAAGATTGCTTTTTCCTTTGTCTCAGGAGCTAAGAAGGTGTTATTTTTCATGCGACCTTTGTAAGCTTCGATAATATGCTTAACTAAATTAACAACGTCTTTCTTTGCTTCTTCACCGAAATATGTACGTCCATAATAAACGCCAACTGGTTCAGAGAAAGCATTGCCAACTAATTGATATGCTTGTTTCTCTAACACTGGGTCTTTAGCGATGCCATATAAGCTTCTGTGATAAGAAGTGCTGATCTCATGCATCTCAATTGAGAGGCGTTTTGCGGAAGATAATAAGAAATTAACATATGCCCAGTGTTTATAAAGAGGGAATGTTTCTTCGCTGAAATATTGTGAGAATTCTTTGATTGCCTTTGGATCATAGGCAATAACACGTGAAGGAATATCTTCACCATATAGTTGTTTTAATAAACCAATAAAATCAAATGGTTGAAGGAGCTTGGCAACTTCTTCCGTATCCATTGGATTGTAGTTGGCAACATAGTCTGCCCATTCTAATTGGCTCTTAACTTGCTTGGCGACCAAAGCGTCAAAAGCGAGCGTATCTTCTAAGTATTGTTTTTGCTCTTCTTCACTCAATGGGGTCTTTGCCAAAAGGGCTTTTGCCATATTGGAATATATTCCTAAAAGAGCTGCTTTTGATGGATTATCATCGGCATAGTAGGTTGTATCAGGAAGAATGATGCTTGGGCCAAGGATAACAAAAGAATTGTTTTCTGCATTCTTCATATCTGGTCCGACATCAAAGTTAAATGGAAGGTCAACGTTGATGAGTACTAATTCTTTCGCTTTAGCGTTTAAATCTGCGACATCCTTAACTCCTTTAATCTTCTCTAGGTATGGAAGTACTGGTTCGATGCCTTCTTTGTTTCTACGTTCAACATCGAGAACTTTGTTATAAAGTTTTACTGCTTCTTTAAGTTCTGGGAGAGGGGTTTCCTTCTCTCCTTTTGCAAAGGCAGCAAAATCAGCACGAAGGGTTTTCTCCACTTCTTCGTTTAATTCTGAAAAACCTCCAGCTGTTGGTCTGTCATCAGGAATGACAGCCTTTTCTAGCCATTCGCCGTTAACGTAATGGTATAAATCATCTTGTATTCTTATTTCGTTAGACATAAATAACTCTCCTAAGGTTGCATATTATCACTTTTGAAATATTTTTCACTCATTAATGCATTTTAGGTCATACAAAAAGTTATTATTGTCGCTTAATAGCTGATTAATTAGTCGTTTTTCTTATATTCTCCATCGTAAAATGTGGCAAGAATCCATGGAAGTTTTTTATTATCACCAACTTCAGCTAAAATGGCTCCTCCAGTGTATACTTCGCAAACCAATCCAGCAGTTCCTTTTGGAATTAAAACCCTTTCTTCACCCCAATTAACTGTTTTTTTCTGTTGTGGTTGTTATGCAATCGCCAATTTTTATTTTTACATGTTTAATAGAATTAAATTTCGTCATACCAAGCAATTTTGTCTTCAACCTCCCAAAAGTTCTTTCCATCAAATATTTTAGCTTTCAAAAATTCCACTTTGACGTCTTCTTCTCCATATCCCCAGATATCAAAAAGATTTCACGTTCCCATTTCTTCCCATCATCTATCCTTTTTGTATGAATCTTATTCACTATTTTTGAAGGATATTTATACACAAAGAAATGCATAGGCTTTTCTTTTTGAAAACCCCAACACCCTTCGCATCAATAAGTAAAACCATTAAGATATAGCGTAGCTTCGTTGAACCAACCAGTGCCTAAAAATTGTTCTAGATTAGCATTTATCACGAGAATCGAGCTCCTCAAACAAAGAAATACGCTTTTGTTTGTTAAATATCAACCAGGATTTAAAAGATTTGAGCAAAACTTTGAGTTCTTTAAGTCTAGGTACAAAACCACCAAGACATGAATCTAGCCTTCTTGATTTTTGCCTTAGTTACG
>CAVKFY010000051.1:0-4493 GCA_963655775.1 Alistipes communis | reverse complement strand
TCAACTTCCACTACTATTTTACCATTTTTTAAAGGCTCTTTCGAGTAGTGGAAAATAAAATTTCCACTACTAATCGGTATTCCGAAATTAGTTTCTGTTTCAAATTTCTAAGTATGGGTAAAAACAAATAAAACTGTTTAGTCTGCTCTTGTCATCTCATTATAATTAATGCAAAACAAAGATCGAAAAAGACCAATCAATGATGAGTCTTAATCGATTTTTTCTTTAGTATTCATACTAACTTCATTTCAATACGAAGAAACTCGCATTACCTAGCTTGTTTTCCATGCATAGATCAGGATATCCTTATCCATTTCCATCCACTGATGAACACCTTAAGGTGTTCGCAGGACCATGATTCGTTGTAGAATGGTGGCACTAGCATGGATAAAACCAAAGGAGTCTCCTGATCTTTGTCTTCGCAAGTATGCGAAGCCCGATCCGGGAATGAGAAAGTAGCGCGTTTTTTATTGCATTATTTATTTTAGCTATTTTGACGCTTCAGTAGTGACTCTATAGTACCGAAACAATTGAATTGAAATCAAACTAATTTTAAATGTTTTATTGTTACCACAGCGTTGGAGCACCATTTACATAATGCCAGTAAAGAGAGCCCTCAGGTAAAAGAGATAAATCTTCTGATGTTGGTTCGTTTTCTAGATAATAATTAACGTATTTACAAGAGTAACCCTTTGTAATGTTCATATAATCAGAAACGCTACCATGATAATACAAAACATCATTTAGGAATGGACACGACTCAAAGGAAGAATAACTTTTAACATTAGTGTTTCTGCCTAGAACAACTAAATTAAGTGACGTGCATCCAGAAAAACAATCTGTGTCAAGTTCTAAAACAGAATCCGGAATAATGATACTTTCCAAAGAACTACAGTTGCAAAAAGCACCATATCCAATCGAGGTTACAGAGTCACTCAAAATTACATTTTTTAGCGACTCGCATCCAGAAAAGCAACGCGAAGGAACGGAAGGTATGGTGGATTGCGACAAATCTACCGTAGCCAAGGAAGCACAATCTTGGAAGGCGTTTGAGCCGACTTCAGTAATGTTTTTAAAGTCAAAGGCTTCCAAAGATGTACAGTTCTTAAAAGCATCATATCCAATCGAGGTTACAGAATCACTCAAAATTACATTTTTTAGCGATGTGCATCCAGAAAAGCAACACGAAGGAACGGAAGGTATGGTGGATTGCGACAAATCTACCGCAGCCAAGGAAATGCAATATTCGAAGGCTTCTGAGTCGACTTCAGTAATGTTTTTAAAGTCAAAGGCTTCCAAAGATATACACCCGCGAAAAGCACCATATCCAATCGAGGTTACAGAGTCACTCAAAATTACATTTTTTAGCGACTCGCATCCAGAAAAGCAACGCGAAGGAACGGAAGGTATGGTGGATTGCGACAAATCTACCGTAGCCAAGGAAGCACAATATTCGAAGGCGGATGAGCCAATATTTATTACGCTTTCAGAAATTTCTACCGTTTTAATTGATGATCCTGAAAAAGCTTTGTTAGAAATTGAAATGTTGGTTGACCCAGCGATTTCACTTGGGATTATCAAGTTTGTAGGCACCGATGTCGTAAGGCCAACAATATTAATTGCAAAGTTATTATCAACCGTATATCTAAAACCATTCTCGTGGTTTAAAATTTCACTATTTTGATTGTAATAAATATCTCCAGTAGTGCCCTTTTTTGCGCTATCATAAAGAACTATATTCCAATATTTCTCAAATCCGTTAGGCAAAGAATCTTGTGTATATTCAACGCAAATGGTTCCGCTCATACCAAAAAAGCAATAATCTCCAATAGTTGTAATAGAATTTGGAATAAATAGGCTGTTTGCTTTTTCAACAAGTGGAGTTCTGTTAACACTATTTGTATATGTTCCTCCCCAACTGGTATAACCATAACTAACAACATATTCAGCTGTTTCAAAATGTGTGACTGGTCTTCCGTTATACCAATGCATTATCCTAACATCAAGAGATTGACTAGGGAATTTCTTCCATGAAGATGACACATAAGCTTCTTCATTGGCATATCCATACGCAACGTAATCATTAGAATTAGCACATAAAATTTCATCACTTTCATATCTATTAAACGATAAAACATCTTTGAATGTGAACATTATGCTTGTCACATATGTCGTAGTTGATGAAATAATTTTAACAAATGATGGATTGTCGCCGTTTCTAAAGGAGTAATTAATTCCAGATGTTAATATTTCGCCTTCAAAAATTGAATATTTTATTTTGCCATCAACTAGCCAGCCATATTGGATAACTAGAGATCCATTGAAAACGATATTTATTGATTCAATCCCATTAATGCTGTCGTTGTTTAAAACATATCCATTTTTTTCAATAGTAAAAGCACCATTCGTAAATGAAGAAAGTTGTGAACCATTAAAATTAAATGATTTATTGTTTGTAGAAGTAGCATAAAAGGTATCCAAATCTAACGGTTTGTTTTCCTTTCTACTAATCGTCATTGTTTTGCTACTTACGTGACTGAAAGTTTCGGAAACAAAAGTTGCAATATAATCTGTGTCGCAAGTTACAGCAACTAGTTCCGGAGACCAACCCGAAAAAATATAGATATTATCGATGTCGCCTTTTTTTGATGGTTCACGGCCATCATAATGAGGCATCGAACCATAAGGGACGTTGGTATCAATTTCCAAAATCGATCCATCATAATTCCTCCAAGTAATAGTTATAGGCAGCTGAGAGGTTTCGCTATCCGTATATGAGTATCCGCAGACGGTGCACGTATGAGTTGTATATCCGCCGGCAGAATACGTGGCTGGCGTTACCACATCTTCAAAGGCGTGTTTTTCCTTATTACTTACCACATGGTCCCCACAGGTTGCATCATGCCAGTGGTATGTATTGTCATAATTCCATGACGAACTAAAACTATGTTCATGATCTGTAGTAGATTCTCCCGATCCACCTGAGTTATCATTTGCATGTTCGTGATTTGTAGTAGATTCTCCCGATCCACCTGAGTTATCATTTGAAGGATTACAAGCCACTAAAGAAAAAAGCAACGTCCCAATAGTAATGGCAAATAAAAAATTCTTTTTTTTCATCATCATTTCTCCTTTGTTGTCAATGGAATAAATTTAGTTCTTATGTGTATATCAAAACCGTATTTTTTTAAAGTATCTTGCAATGTTTTCCTTTCAAAAAGAGTTACATTACTTCCAAGATATATCATTTTGATAACATTTGAACGAATGAGCTTATTTATATTTAAATAATAACGTCCATCGCCATAATCCCACCCAAACAACATATCGTCACTACTTGCTGAAATATCTGGTTCGCTAGAAACAAACGATACTCTAAATTCACGTTCAGTTTTATATGATTTATGCTTAATGTATGGATAGAGTGCTAAAATTTGATTTTCCATTCCCATAAAATTGTTTGTAGCTTTGTTTTGATGGTAAATTTTCTCAACCCATTTCTTAACGTTGTTTTCGTTGTATTCAACTTTCCTAAGCGAAAGATAATTATCAGTTTGTTCTTCTAGAATTTTAGAAAGGAGTTCTAAATCAAAAGCAATGGCAACACCTCTAGCATGGTCTCCATATTCCATCCACATATGGATATTCGAATTATTAGAGGCAAAACTAATTGAGTAAACATTTAAACTTTCATTTAATGAAGTGTTTATGTTAAAGAAGCAAATGATGTTGTTAAATTCGTCTTTATTAGAGCATATGCTTCTTAGACAATTTTCAATTATCTCAGTTGCATAAATTCCTTCACTAGGATCGTTTGCATATTTTAAATCACCAAAAAATAACCTATGACTTTTGAGAATTTTCAATAGATTTGACAACTTTGTGAAATGATAAATATACATAAAAACTACTTTTTATAATAGACATCTCTATCAAATAAATCATATGGGTTAAGAGGCTCTAATTTTTGTTCAAGGGAATTTTCCAAAAAATCTACACTTTGCGCATCGCAACCACTAATAAAATAAACAACATCAAAACCCGTGTCTCTAATATCATTAAGAAACATATTAATGAAATCAAAATCACCAAAATGTTCTCTATAGCCGTTAGAGCAATAGAAATGTTGGTCAAATTTATTATTGTCCTCAAAACATATTTTTCTAAAAGCCAGCACTTTTTTAAAACCGCTATTAGAGAAAACCAATTCGTAAATAAAATCGAAATCATTTTCTTTAAGCCTTTTTTGTATGACCGTTTCATTAAAAAACTGATTAAACGTAAAAGATGTTTCGTTTTCAATAATTAACAAAACTTTTTTCATTGTTTCCATCGCCTCCATGAACCAACTAGATGCAAATTCATCACAGAATTTCAATTAAAATACATAAATATTTTACCCCCCCCCCGTAAAAGTCAACATTTTAACGAAAAATGGCTAGATATTGGTGCAAATGAGGGATAAGAATCATGATTGAATCGGCGCTTTTTCA
>CAVKFY010000050.1:9775-11077 GCA_963655775.1 Alistipes communis | reverse complement strand
CTGTTTCGTTAAAAATGGAAAGGGCTTTTCTAAGAGTTATCGCTCCTTTAACATATTCCACCATTTTGAAGCGTTCGTCAAGAAGATTATCTGACAATTTGTTATATATATCTCCAGCGTTATACGTGTTATCTTTTAAATACTTGCTTTGGCCGATTTCTTGACCCATATGAATAAAGGGAACGCCAAAGGAAAATAATACGGAAGAAACGCCTAATTTCACTATTTCTAGTTTCTCTTCATCGTTATATTCAGTGTTTTTAAGCAAATGATCATAGAAGGTTCCGTTATCATGACATTCAATGTAGTTTATTGATTGAGAGGCTTTTCTAAACATCTCTCCCTTATAATCCCAATCATGGCAAGAGCCGATTAAAGAGAATATGAAAGCATTCTTTTTACTTAAGTCCCCTGTGCAATATTGTTTAACATTTTCTCTGTAAAAATCATTAAAGAAACCAATATCTTCCATAGAAAAGGCATTATTCATATTGGCAGCTTCGACATCTTTTGGAACATACATATTCCATCCTTCCCCATAGATTATGAAAGATGGGTCTGCTTTTTTGCATTTTCGATCTACTTCTTTTATTGTTTCTCTGTCTAATAAACCCATCAAATCGAAACGTAAGCCATCGATTTTATAGGCTCTTTGCCAGAATAAACAAGAATCGATAATTAATTTTCTAACCATCGGGCGTTCGCTTGCTAAATCGTCGCCACATCCAGATGAATTCGTTAATTTACCTGTATTTGTTTTTCTAAAATAATAATTTGGAACAATTTTCTCAAATGAGGTAAACGAGCTTTCATAGACGTGATTAAAGACAACGTCTACTACAACTCTTATTCCTTCTTTATGAAGGTTAGAAACCATCTTCTGTAATTCTGTAATTCTGCTTAAAGGATCTGAAGGATCGTTAGAATACGACCCTTCTGGCGTGAAATATTGGATTGGATCATATCCCCAGTTATATTCTTCGAGGCCTTTTTCCTCATTAACGGAGCCAAAATCGTTTAATGGTTGGAGTTGCAAATGTGTGATTCCAAGATAACTTAGATAATCTAAGCCAATCGGATTACCCGCCTTTGTTTTCCTTCCTTTTTCCGTTAATCCTAGATATTTTCCTTTGTTTTTAATCGTGGAATGCTTATCGATTGTCAAGTCACGGACGTTGCCCTCATAAATAATTGCTTGCGTGATATTTGAAAAAGCAGGAAGTTTATCTCTATTAAGAGTATCTTTGAAGATTTTTTGATCGATAACAACAGATTCTTTTGCGTTTGCTGTCGAAGATATTC
>CAVKFY010000050.1:363-9765 GCA_963655775.1 Alistipes communis | reverse complement strand
GATATTCCATACGGATCAATAGAGGAAACGCTTATTTCGTTATTTGTTACTAAATATCGATATTTTTGAAGATTGAAATCTCCGTTGATAGTTATAGAAAATACGCCGTTTTCTAAACGATCCATGTTTTTTAAAACGATAGAATCCCCGTTTATCAATTCGAGTTTAACGGAGCTCGCTAATGGAGCCCAAACTTTCCACGTGGTTTTTTCTTTGCTATATTTTGCCCCAAGTTCACCACTATAGAAATATTTCTTATCAAAGTTAGAAAAAGTCGTTGCTTCGCTAACGTCAAGCGGATAAGTTCCAATCAATGGCAAATAAATGAAATAGGAATGACCTAGTTCCAATTGTTTGGACAATTTGAATTCGATAAAAACGTGAGATGGCGTTGAAACATTCTTTATTGGATACAAACGAATTTTCGTTGAGCCATCGACAAGCAAATAAAACGCTTCATTATTGAAATTAATATCAGTTAAAGATACAAAGCGAATCGTATCTGGTGAAACTAATCTAGCAGCAATATAAGTATCTTTCATAAAATAACCACTACAGCAAAGGCGTAGTCTCCATCATGCGAAATTGAAACATCATAATTGTTTTCTTTGTAAATTATATAAGGTTGGCCGTTTTCTTTGTAACGAATGTCTATTTCATTCATCCTTGCGCCGGAAATACCACACCCAAGCGCCTTAAGAAAGGCTTCTTTCGCGGCAAATCTCCCACCCAAGAATTCTTTTTTGTCTTTTCTTTTCTCAAAAATGGAAATCTCATCTTTCGATAAAACACCATTTATAAATGGAAGAGAATTGATTTTAACGCGTCTTAAATCAACGACATCGCAGCCTATTTTCATTTATCATTATCTCCAGCAAATTTCTCATTTCCATTAGATAACATCGAAGGATCATGAATGAGAACCCTGGCTCCTTTTGCGGATGATGCGCTATCAGGTTCTCCAACAATTCCTTCTTCTTTTAGACGATTGAAAATCTTACCAGCACGTGGGAACCCAACGGAATAGGTTCTTTGGATTTTTGAGATTGAAGTATACTCTTGCATCATTACGTCAGCTTTAATTGTTTCGTAAAGATCGCCTTTTTCTTTTTCTCTTTGCGCGGCTCTTTCAATTCTTTCGTTCTCTTCAGCTATCTTTTCATCGTTAGAATGATCACTTAAATCGGAGAAATTAGGGTCATAAACAACTTTTTGTTGAGATTTGATGAATTCGGTCACAGCTTCAAGTTCTTCATCTTGGATAAAACAGCCTTGGCAACGAACAAATCCACCACCACGAGAAACTTGAGCACAGTCTACAAGCATATCACCATGTCCGTTAAGTTCTTCGGCACCACCTCTTCCTAAGATTGTTTGAGAATCTTGCGAAGATTTTACTTTTAAGGCAACACGAACGCCAAGGTTGGCTTTGATAACGCCAGTAATAACGTTAACAGAAGGTCTTTGAGTGGCAACAATAAGGTGAATACCAGCAGCACGGGCCTTTTGAGCGATTCTAACAACGCTTTCACCGATGTTTTTACACGTATCCGAAAGATCGGCGTATTCATCGATAAAGACGACGATGAATGGCATTGGCTCAACCCCGGCTTTTGGACAATATTTTTCGTTATAAGAACGAATGTTTCTAACTCCGGCAAACTCAAAGAGAATAAGTCTCTTTTCCATCTCATCAATTAACTTATCTAAACATACTTTTGCTTGGCTTGGTTCTTTGATGACTGGGCATAAAAGGTGCGGAATGTCTTGATATTTAACCATTTCAACACGCTTAGGGTCAATTAAGACAAGCTTAACGTCTTCTGGGCGATTACGCATGATAAGTGAAGCCAAGATTCCATGGGCAAAAACGGATTTACCTGAACCAGTTCCACCGGCAATAAGCATATGTGGGAACTCACTTAAATCAGCGCATATTTTATTTCCAGAAATATCAACGCCAAAAGGAACATACATGTTCTTTGATGGGTCATCAGGAAGCGCTTCAAGCATTTCTCTAAATGAAACCGTTGTAGATTTATCGTTGGCGATTTCTAGACCAGATGTGGTTTTTCCCATGATGATTTCTTCATAACGCGTATGAACACCACCAAGTCTGGCAGAAACGTCTTTGATATATCTTCCAATCGAAGAAACCGAGACTCCGCGTTCAACTTGAATGTCATATCTAGTAACGGAAGGTCCGATTGTATAGGAAACAACTTGTGCTCCAACATTAAATGAATCAAATGTTTGGTTGATTATGTCGGTACGTTGTTGGCAAAGCAATTTATTTTGTTCAACAACATGTGGGTCGATTGTATAAGTTTTAAGCAAGTCTAATGGAGGGAATTCATAAGGAGGACGTACTTTAGCAGGTTTGATGCCGAGTTTTTCTTCTTCACTAACCTCTTTTTTCTTCATTAAGACGGAATCATCTTCAATAGGAGCAGGCTTTTCTTCAACCTTAGGTTCTTCATTAGCAAGAGGTTTTGATTCTTCAACAGGCACTTCTTCAGCCTTTTCTTCTTCTGCAATAGAAATTTCTCCGAAGTCTTCTTCTATTTCAGGCCGTTCTTCTTCAACTACGGGTTCCTCAATAGGCGCAGGTTCAACGTAAGCATCTTTAGTTTCTTCTGGCTCATTGGTAAGAGATTCTTCTGGTTCGACATAATTTTGTTTTTGGACGACTGGTTCTTCATGCTTTTCGCTATATGTCTCTCTAAGAGGGGCATTTTTCTCTTGAAAATGTTCATCAACATTGTTTTCTTCATGAAGAACAGATTGTTCTTCTTTGATTTGACTAGTAATTTCATCGTCAAATGTAGGCAAAACAATCTCACCGAAATCATGTTGTTTACTTTCGGCGACAATAGGTTCTTGTTTAGGAACTTGAATTGTTGTTTTTGCTTGAACTTGTGGTTTATTACTCGTTTCAAAAGAAGGAGCATCCTCGTTTGGATCAAAGACCGCCTCTTTTAAACCACCGTTGCTAAAGCTTTCTTCGATATAAATGCCGCTTTTTGCTGGTTCAACAGGGGTTGTTTCTTGAGGAACAGGAGAAACTTCAGAGACATGTTTAGAGTGGTATAAACTTGTTCTTGATAAGGGTTCCTCAACTGGTTCCGGCTTGACATTGAAATCGAGTTCAGCAATTGGAGTTGAATCATCATCCATCTCAATTGGCTTATTTTGTTCGACGTATTCTTCAAGCGCTCTTTTTTGTTCCTCTTCTTCTCTACGCATATTTTCTTCGCTTTCCTTTTTCGCCTTATAAGCGCCAGCCTTAGAAGAAACAAAATGAACAAATCTCATTATATATGTGTAGAAAATAAAGAAAAACCCAGCAAGTATCGCAATTACAGAAATAGTTATAGTTAATGCTTTTCCGATTTTATTGATGCCGGTAGCCAATAGAGTAAAAAGAATTCCACCACCATTATGCAGACTGAAAATTCCTTGTCCTTTTACGAAATCGCCTTTAAGACCACTTTCGTTTGTTCCATATAAATCGTAAATGTTTAAGGAATTCTCGGAATAATAGTTAGAACTGCAATAACCGAAAATCATGGAAACGCCAATAAAGGCTAGGATGAAACCTAAAACAAATTTCCAAGTAACGATACTTTTTGTTTTCTCACCTTTGAAAAGAAGAGTTAGACCTAATAGTAAAAATACAGGTTGCAAGACCCAATATCCTAAAATTCCAAAAATGTATTCGAAAATAAAAGCAATACCCCATGTGGTTTTCGTAAAAGCGGAAAGCAAGAAAATCATTGCTAAAATCGCAATCATTGCGCCTAAAGCGCGGATTATTTGACTTGAAGAATAAGTTTTTTTCATAAACTCCCCTTACAAGATTTTATTTTTCAATGAGTAATGGCAAGACCATAGGTTCCTTGCCGGTTTGACGACGGATCACACGGAAAGTATGTTCATAAAGGTCATCTTTGATATCCTCTAAAGACATATTCCCTCTAGCAACATCCTCACGAAGAGTCTCACTAAAGACTTTTGTGACATCGCGGAGAAGAGCTTCGCCATCCCCCATCATAACCAAGCCACGGAATTGGATGTCTGGTACCCCAATTATTTTGTGCGTGCCCTTTTCAAGTGTCGCAGCCATAATTACAACACCTTGGGAGAGTTTTTGACGATCTTCCAAAACGGCAGATCCAACATCTCCAACACCGATTCCATCGATCATGACATCGCCATGAGGGATTTCTTCAGGAATCATATTTGCTCCCTTCTCGTCGAAATGGACACAGGCGCCATTTTCAAGGAGGAATACTGATTGATGGTTTAAGCTTCCACCCATTTTCAAAGAAACTTCAGCATTTGTAAGCAAATCTTTGTAATAACCTTTTAAAGGAATGTAATACTTTGGATGGAGAAGAGAAATCATCATTTTTAAGTCTTCTTCCGAAGCGTGCATTCTAAAGAATAATTTCTTTGAAATGTTTGTGACGTGACAGCCACTCTTATAAAGTTCGTCAAGTGCATCGGTTGCTTCAATTTCTGTGTTGTCATTAGATGGGCAAGCCATAATGAATGTATCCATTTCGCCTAAAGAAACAGGTCTGCTGCTTTCCGATTGTCCGGAAGCAAGCAAGGCGATCTTGCTATAAAGCCTAGTTCCAAAGCCAAGCATCAAAACGATAATATCAGTCGCTTTATAACGGTTGATATCTTCGTATGAAGCATAATTATCACGTGGCAAGATGAATTGTCCAGATTGTTGCATGCTCTTTAATGTATCGGCAGTTTCTTCATCGTAAGGAATAACTCTTTTACGGGAGGAAACGGCAAGTTGCAAGATTTCATCGATGTTATAGAAATTCGAGCTAAACATTGCAACAAACGTTCTTCCTGGAGCGTCTTTGATCGTTTTTTCAACAAGCGGAGCGAGCTTGTATTTAGGAGCCGTGTAGCCAAGCTTACCGGCAAAAACCGATTCAGGGCAAAGGACTAATGTTTTGTCTTCTGCAATCTTTGCAATCATATTTAAATCGGTTAAATAGGATGGAGAGGCGTTATTTTCGATAACAAAATCAGAAGTAATAACGACATTGCCTAAGTTTGAGGAAATTGCGATGCCGCTAGATTGTGCAACGTTATGCGAAGTTTGGAAGAAAGAGATTTTTCTCTTTCCGACATAAAACGTTGAAGAAGGTTCAACAACGTTAAAATTAAATTTTGTGTCTCCCAAGCCAACGTGACGGGCAAAGTTCTTAAACATCTCGATCGTGACCTTGGATCCGTAAATTGGAGCAGGAATGTCTTTATAAATGTAGGCCAAAGCACCTACTTCATCATCATGTCCATGCGGGAGAAGATAGGCTTTTACGCGTTTCTTGTTATCAAGTAAGTATGTAAAATTAGGAATTACGAAATCAATTCCAGGCATCGTTTTGTCTGGATATTTAATTCCGCATCCAACGACATAAATCTCATCATTAACTTCAACGACGGTGCAGTTTTTACCGTCTTCATCAAGTCCACCGAGGGCAAAAATTTTAACTTTATCACTCATATTCACATTGCCTTTCTAAAAATTCAAAACTAAAAAATGTTTTTTACAAAGATTATTATAATCTTTAAAGGCCTTATTAGGAATATGAAAAGGCTCTCATTTTCTTAAAAGAAAAGCCCCACAAAGGGGCTAGTTGATGTTGAGTTCTTTAATCTGGGAAGAATCGCTCAATCTTCTTATCGTAATGAGATTATCCTCAATTGTTGCGTATGAAGGATCATTCCCTCCTTTAGGGAAGGACGTGGAGCCAGGGTTTAGATAGATTTTATCATCTCTTTTCTCAAGGACTTGAACATGAGTATGTCCAGAGCAAAGAATATCTCCATCTTGAGCTTTCAAAAGGGCAATAGAATATTCATCGCCATGGTAGAGGTCAAAATAATGACCACCATATTCAAAACGAGGACAGTCTTCTAATGGGAAATCAAGTAAAGAGCCATCTATTCTAGAATCGCAATTTCCTCTTACTCCAACAATTTTTGAAGCGTATTTGTTAAGGATTTTGCTAACCTCCATTGGTTCATAGTCGCTAGGAACACCATTTCTTGGGCCATTGTACATGAAATCGCCTAAAAGAAAGATCTTGTCTGGATCGAATGCAAGAATTTGTTTTTCGAGCATTTTCATGCGCTCAACTCTGCCATGTATATCAGATGCGATAAGGATTTTCATTTGTTATACCTTCTCCATGTTACGCGTAGAAACAACGTCAACACCAGTGTCACAAACATTTGCTATGATAACATCGCCAATATGAACTGGAGCTTGAATATGAGTCCCATTAATTGACTTCATAACATCGAATATTTTCGCCTTTGAAACTGGGTCTTTGGTTTTAACTGGGCACATCGCTAATTCAGCATTGTCAATACGGACGGTTGAAGTTACAACTCTTGTAGGATTCGAGACTTCTTGTTTGCCATATTTTTCTCCACGAGGGCAGAAGTTACCGGTAACATTAAGATTATCATCAACCTTAAGATGGCAGCCTCTAGGGCAACAAATGCATATTAATTCTCTCATAATAAATCCTCCTTATTTACTAGGGAAATTTCCAAAGTACCTTGGTTAGATTTTAGTAAGTTCTTAGGAAGTTTTTGAATTTCCATTTCACTAGGAATAATCACTTGTTTAAGGACTTTTTTGATGATTTCTCCATTGAATTTATAAACAATATAAACATTCTTCGAAGGTTGGCGGACTCTGAACTTGAATTCTATTGAATCAGGAGCAGACGCTAAATCAATTAGGCCAGGAACGACATAGCCAATACCTTGACCTGCTTTAGTCTCAATGTAGGAAGAAGAATGATCAAGTTCTCCTTTAAGGTATTTAGCCGCAGATTCACCTGCTACTTTTGCTTCCATCGCAACATTATCAACTAAGTCATGGACATGAAGAACATTACCGCAGCTAAAGACGCCTTCTTGGCTTGTCTCATAGTTTTCATTGACTAATGCTCCACGAGATTGACCAACCTTTATTCCTGCATCTTTAAGAAGATCATTATTAGGAATTAAGCCGATTGACAAAATCAATGTATCGCAGTCAAATTCTTTCTCTGTTCCTGGGATTGGATTCTTTCTTTCATCCACTTCCGAAATAATGACTTTCTCTAATCTAGACTTACCTACAACCTTGCTTACAGTGTGACTTAGATAAAGAGGAATGTCATAATCGTAAAGGCATTGAACCATATTACGGTTAAGTCCATTAGACCAAGGGCAAATTTCGGCAACGCCAAGAACTTTCGCTCCTTCTAAAGTCAAACGTCTAGCCATAATTAAGCCAATATCACCACTACCTAAAATAAAGACACGTTTGCCAGCCATATATCCATATTCGTTGAGGAATAACTGAGCTTGTCCTGCAGTTAATATTCCTGCAGGTCTATCTCCAGGAATGCCGATAGCGCCAGCGTTTCTTTCGTAACATCCAGCGGCCATAATAATAGCTTTAGCTTGCACTTCTTTAACGCCTTCTTTTGCTGAAGAATAGGTTATTACCTTATCTTTTGAGATATTGGTAACATACGTCTTCAACTTATATTCGATGTTTTTTTCTTTAACCTTTTCAATAAATCTGTATGCAAATTCAGGGCCAGTTAATTCTTCTTTGAAAAGCGTTAATCCGAATCCATTATGAATACATTGGTTAAGAATACCGCCTAAAAACTCGTTTCTTTCAAGAATTAAAATATCGCGGATCCCATTATCATACGCAGCTACCGCCGCAGCCATTCCTGCGCTTCCACCGCCGATAACAACTAAATCTTTCGTTTCCATCGCTATTTCTCCTTCTTGACCTCTGTTTCAAGAATGTAGCTATCATCCTTATCATAAAGAACTTCCAAAGGAGATATGCCCCATTTCTTGGCTAAAAGGTTAATGACCTTAGGTTGGCAGAAACCACCTTGGCATTTACCAAATCCAGCACGAGTACGTTTCTTGATGCCTTTAACAGTTTTAACTGGAACGCTTCTAGATAAAATGTCTTCAATTTCACCAATTGATACTTTCTCGCAATCGCAAATAATTTCGCCATAATTTGGCTCTTTTGCAATCAAAGCATTTCTTTCTTCCAAAGGCATTTTCTTTGGTTTTAGATATGGTCTAACTTCTTTCTTATAGTTGTCTTTTTCTTCTAACTTAAGAATCTTGCCAACTAATTCTGTCGCAACATATTCACCAATTGCAGGCGATGAAGCCAAACCTGGCGATTCAATACCAGCAACATTGATGAAATTAGGATAGGTCTTAGAAGGTTCAATAATGAAATCATGAGTTGATGGAGTCGCTCTAACGCCAGCAAAGACTCTGATTTGTTGATTGAAAGGAATTGAAGGAACCAAGGATAAAGCTTGTTTTCTTACATTTTGTAAGGTTAATGTATCTGTAGATAAATCTTCTTTATCATTTTGCACTTCGCTTGATGGGCCAACTAAATAGTTGCCAGAAGTTGTCATTGTGACAAGAATTCCCTTTCCTTTTTCACTAGGCAATGGAAATAAAACATGATTTACTAAGCCTTTTGCATAGTGATCAAGAACGTAATATTCGCCCTTTCTTGGAATGATATTCCAGGAAATAGGTTCCACCATTTTGGCAATGTCATCAGAATGTAGGCCTGCCGCATTAACAACAATCTTCGCTTTATATTCGCCTTTGTTTGTTTTAACAACGAAACATCCATCTTTATGAGTGATGGATAAAACTTCTTCGTCTAAATGAAGCTTTACGCCATTATCGCAAGCATTTTCCATAGCGTGTGTCGTTAAAGCAAAAGGAGAAATAATCGCACCTGTTGGACATAAAAGAGCCCCTTTCACTTCAGGATTGATATTAGGTTCTAATTCTTTAACTTCTTCTTTTGAAAGAATTCTTGCAGGAACACCATTTTGTTTTGCTCTTTCTAATAATTCATCAAGCATTGGCAATTGAGAATCATAAATCGCCACTGTCATTGTTCCGCATTCTTCAAAAGGCACATCAAGTTCTTTACAAACTTGCTTCATCATTCTGTTTCCTAAAACATTGAATTTAGCTTTCTTTGTTCCGGGTAATGGGTCATAGCCAGAATGGGCTATGGCTGAATTAGCCATCGAAGTAACATTGCCCACATCATTTTCTTTTTCAAGAACTAAGGTTTCTAGCTTGTAACGTGAAAGGCTCCGGGCAATAAAAGAACCAACCGCGCCAGCTCCAATAATAATTATGTCTTCCATAACGTTATTTATTATAGATAAATAAATGATTTTGTAAAACATAAATCGGTATTTAGTTCATAAAAAAATGAAGAATTTTTTAACTGCCTTAAAAAATGCACCTATTTATCGTTTATAAAATGCAAAAAGCCCACCTCATAAG
>CAVKFY010000050.1:0-353 GCA_963655775.1 Alistipes communis | reverse complement strand
CCTCATAAGAGATAGGCAATTTGTTATTTATTAGAAATTAGTGACGGTCTTTGCGTGGTCCGTTGTGATTTGAATGGGAATGTCCACCTTTATTTCCGCCATTTGGACGGTCGCCTTTTGCAGGACGTTCTGGACGTTCGACGTAATCCGCAGGCTTTTCAATGAACTCACGATGAGAAAGTTTGATCTTTCCTTCTTCAAGTCCGATGACAACGACTTTTAAGACATCGCCAACTTTAGCAACGTTTGTTGCATCATCGATATATTTCCAATCTAAGCGAGAAACGTGGCAAAGCCCGTCTGTATCGCCGAAGAGATTAACGAATGCACCATAGTTTTCAACTCTTGTGACC
>CAVKFY010000049.1:0-11099 GCA_963655775.1 Alistipes communis | reverse complement strand
AGGAGACTCCCCTGCTAATATTAAAGAAAGGATCACAAACGACGAAATTGCGTTCTCCGATGATAAAATACATGGCATCGATTTTAAAATTAATGTCGGAAAAAAGAGCGTTAATCAGTTAACCGATGAAATTTATAAAGATTATCTAGAAAAACTCAAGGGAAGAGGGATAGAGAATCCAAACATAGTCATCAAATAAAGATGGCTTTTTTATTTGCTTTTCTTAATAACACGTACCAAGGCTTCTTTAACGGTATATTTAGTAACAGAGACGACTTTAACGTAAATGTTATCAACTCTAAAAGAATCTCCTACTTCAGCAAATCTTCCAAGGTGATCGATAATCCAACCACTAACGGTCGTGTAATCATCTTGCAATAATTTATCTGGGTCAAGACCCATTTCATTATAGAAATCATCAATATTCATCATACCGTTAACGTAATATGAATTTCTTCTCTCTGCTTTACGAATATCGTTTGTTGGAGAGTCTTTCTCATCCCACATCTCACCGACCAATTCCTCAAGAATATCCTCAAGAGTGATAATTCCTTCCATTCCACCATATTCATCACGGACTATCGCAATATGGTGTTTACTCTTTTTCATTAATGCCATAGCAGATGAAATAACCATGGTTCTAGGCACATCAACAATAGGTAAGAGGAAATCTTTGTAATTAACCTTTTTGCCCTTAACAAGCTCTCTTAAGAGAGTTTTAACGGGGATATAGCCTAAAATATGGTCGAAATTTCCCTCATAAACAACGATTCTAGAATGATGGAAAGCCCCTTCTCTTTTTAAGAAGGCTTCAAACGGTTCATCCGTATCGTAACCAAAAACCCTAACTCTCGGCGTCATGACTTCATAGCAACTTGTTTCTTTGAAATCGATTGAACGATGCAAAAGCTCTGAGGCTTCCTCATCAATAATTCCTTCTTCTTCAATTGTATTAACCATTGCTTCAAGCTCTTCATCGCTTGCTAGAGGGTTCTCATTTCCTCCTTTTTCGATAAATGGTCGAGACAAAAGGGAAGCAAACTTATAAGAAGGCCAGACAAAAGGATAGAAGATAATCGATATTATCTTCATAGGCGTTATAAAAGCCTTAGATAAAGTCAAGGAATGATTGGAAGCAATATGCTTAGGCGTTATCTCGCAGAATATTAATAAGAAGACAAGCAAAGAGACAGAAGAAATCGTGCTTGCAAGTTCTTCTCCCACAATAGGCATAAGTAAATCTCTCCCTAAAAGGGCGCCTAAGGAAGAAAGCAAAACGTTAGAGAAATCATTCCCAAACAAGATAAAAGATATAGTCTTGTCATAATTATTTGCCAATTTTAAAGCCTTTTCTGCTTTTTTATCACCTTTGAGGCTCTTTGCTTCCAAACGACGACGATTTACTGAGGAATATGTCATATCAGCCGCACTGAAAAAGAAAGAACAAGCAGCCAAGAAAACAATTAAAACTATGTAAATGATATCAATAGTCTTCATTCTTTTCCCTTTCTTACCACTTCTTTATTTGGAACTGCTTCTTTTTCAGAAATTGTTCCAACTAATTCTTCTAGAACATCTTCCATCGTGACCATTCCAAGAAGAACATTCTTGCGGTAAACCAAAGCAATTTGTTTTCTTTGTTTCTGGAAACCATCGACTAATTCATCAATAGTAACGTTTGGTGAAACGATAAAAGGTTTTTCGATAGAATCGTTTAAATCAGTTTTAACGGTTTTATCATCAAGATAATCAGCTAAAAAGTTTTTAACCAAGAGAATTCCAACGATTTTATTTGGATTATCATAGTAAACAGGAATCCTAGAGTATGATGTAGAACATACAATCTCAACCAATTTGTTTAAAGAAAGATTCTTTAAGTTAATCGTGAACATCTTTTCTCTGGGCGTAAAAATTTCTTTAACCTTAGTATCAGAGAAATCTAAAGAGTTTTGGATAATCTCACTTTCGTTTTCTTCTAAAAGACCATGGTTTTCGTTATACTCAATAACATTTTGGAATTCTTCTTCTGTCATTTCTGGCTCAGGCGAAGATTTAAAAAACTTGTTGAATAATGCAGAAATCCCCTTGAAAACCAAGGTTAATGGATAAAGAATGATAATTAATCCTGCTAAAGGATACGCAGCCCAAGAGGCAATTTTGTTAGGCAACTTTCTTCCAACGATTTTAGGTAATGTCTCCCCAAAAATATAAAGAATGATTGTTAAAATCAAAGATCCAATAAGCGACGCAAGAGATGAATCAACTGCCGTAAGGATATTATCAACAAATAAAAAAGTTGTGATCATTGATAAGACAACCGATACGGCATTATTTCCGATAAGGACAGTAACTAATGCCGAATCAAAATGGTCATCAACCCACAAAACAAGTTTGGCGTTTTTTGAACCATTATTGGCTTTTACTTCAAATTTAAAACGATTTATAGAGGAAAATACGGTTTCGGACAGCGAGAAGAAAGCAGAAGCTACAATAAGAATTATCGTCAAAATCAAGTATATGACCCAAAGTGGCAAAGCTCTAATTCCTCCTTACAAGGCAATTATTCTAACATATTTTTAGAGAAAATAAAAAAGGACCCGTATTTCAGGGTCCAAATTTCAAGAATTAGGAATTATTCTTCTTCATCAATTTCCTCTTCTTCATCGCCACCGCTAATACGATAGGAATCAAGTTGGGAAACATAGTTGAAGTGCTCGATATCTTGTTTTACAAGTCCATCTTTTTCGCAAACATCCTTGATTAAGATCTTTGCACGTTTCAAAGAGAGAGGGCTCTTAACTTTGAAGACAAGCGGAATGTCCTTATAAAGGTTCTTTGTTCCAGCATCTTTCACTGGGATGGTGCTATCTTTGTAATCATGAGGATCAAGTGCCATATAAAGTTTTAATCCTTTACCGGCAACGATCATCTTGAAGTAGGTCTTCGTATGAAGTCTGAATGTATCGCCGGAAATAGACAATCTGCTCTTTAAACCGTAAGAGATAGCCTCTTCCTTCAATTCGTTATAATATTCTTTGACTTCATCGTCTAAGGCTAAGACACGATTGGCAAAGGGAACACGAGCGGCTTTTTCTGCTTCAGGGGCAGCTGGTGCTTCTTCTGGGGCAGCTTCGACTACAACTGGTTCTTCCTTTGTTTCAGGAACAGCTTCTGGTTCAGGCGCCTTCTCGACTTCGACAACTTTTTCCACTACTTTTGGTTCCATAGTGGCAAGTTTCTTGTCCAATTCATCAGCGATTATTTTTCTGATATCATCTGCAGACAATTGAGATTTTTCGAGACTTTCGATAGCTTCAGCGTTTTTGGCGGAGTCAAACTTTGCTTGATATTCATTCTTAAATGTTTGTTCTTTAAGAGCGTATAAGCTTTCGGTTTGCTTGGCTTCGTCTTCTTTTGCAGAAGCTAATTCGTTTCTTATAGAGGATAATTCATCTTTAAGAGAATCTAAGCCTTCTTTTGTGGATGCTAATCCCTCTTTTGTTGAGGATAATTCATCTTTTACAGAATTTAAGCCGTCTTTTGTGGAATTAAGGGCTTCGTTTGTGGAAGTTAATGTTTCGTTGGTAGAAGCAAGTTCTTCTTTAACGATTGCGGAAACATCTTCTTTGGATAAAGTTTCGATTTCTGGTTTGTAGGACGCTAACGCTTCATTGATGGCATCTTTAACCATATCGATGGTGATTGTCTCCTCGACGGGTCTTTCGCCAACAATTTGAACGACTTCGTTACGAATCATTTTGCTGAGTTCATCAGCAGTCATGAAATCTTCTTCGACGTCTTCTTTTGCTGGTTCAGATTTCGGTTCTTCTTTTACTTCTTCTTTTGGCTCTTTGCTAGGCCTAGTAGAAGCATAGTATTCTTCTAATTCATCACGAATAAGGGCTCTGCATTGTTCATCGGTTAATGGAAGCAATTCTTCAGGATGATCATGATCTCTTAATTCGTTTTTGATGATTGCACGTAATTCTTTTGCGGTAAGAGGGCGGTCTTCAACTTCTGGTTGTTCTACTTTCTTTTCCTCTTCCTTAACTTCTTCTTTTGGTTCTTCAGCAGGTTTTTGAAGCGATTGTGTATAAGCGAAGAATTGGGCTTGTTGTGCTGCTAAGGCTTCGGAGATAAGCTTACGAACATCATCTTCGGTAAGAGGTTTATTTTCTTCTTTCTTTGGCTCTTCTTTTGGAGCTGCTGGAGGTGGGAACATAGCGCCATATGGATAAGCATAGGCATATGGATATGGATATGGAGGAACAGGTTGAGCAGGTGCAGGTTCACCTTTTCCGGAATAAGTGATGTTTTGAACGATGACAGGATTCTTCTTGTCGTCTTGGATAGTATTTGTTGTTTTTTCAGCAGGTTTTCCTTCCTCTTTCTTGCCTTCTTCTTCAGTTTCCTCATCAAGAGAGACGTTTGGATAAACTCTATCGTTGTGGATTGCCTTAACAATAGCAATGAATCCTAAGATTAAGGAAACAAGGGCTAAAAGAAGTATCACGCAAAGAATTGCGATGGATTTGAAATTCTCAAATAAGCCTGCTCCAGTGAGGTTTGCAATTAAAGAAATACCGTTTGTAATATTCTTTCCGTTAAGTGTTCCGTTAAACACATAACCAGTTGAGGAGTTAGCAAAGCCAATATAGGCAAAGGCAACATAGACATCAACAATGCCAAAGATTAACCAGAATAGGTTGGTCATAAGGCTGTCGGCTCTCTTGGTGACGCAAATCATGATGAAATGCCATAACCAGAAAATAAAGACAAATCCTAATAATCCAACTAAAACGCTGGAATAGATTACACTTCCAACGCCAAAGGTGATAGTTGCTTTAAAAGCGTCATAGAAACCATTGACTAGGTCGTGTTGGAAATTAGCACTCATGTAAGGGGCTAATTCACTGCAAATGTTAGGCAGGAAGATGAGCAAAGCGCCAGCGCCTAACGCTAAAATGGCTGACACTATTGATAATGCAAAAGGTGATTTCTTCATATTAAATCCTTTCTTACAAGTTTTATCGTAAATTTCTTTTGGCAAGTTGTAAAGCAAAAATTGTCAAAATATAGGGGTTTTAGTATGAAAAAATGGAAAATGCGCCTTTAATGACACTAATTTTAACCTCGCCAAAGGGTCCTCTTTCCCCATCAAGACACCAAAAATTATCTTTTTCAGGCTTTATTATGACTTCTTGAATCTCTTTTGCATCTTCTCTTTTGAAAGGCAAGAAACGAAGGATGCCATTAAATAAAGACTGTTTTGGGAAATATCCTTCAATTGTTCCGTCATCGACCTTACTCCCCTTATTTAGTTTGAAGCCGCCCATGTATTCACCATTAAGGAAGAGAATGAAAGGAGATTTCATTTCAATTTCTTCATTATCCGTTTTAACGATATAGTTCACCGAAGAAGGAATAAACATTTCTTTTGTTGAAGAAAGGTAATAGGAAAAATGTCCTAGAGTTTTTTTCTTTCTTCTTTTAACTTCGTATGGCAAAGAAGAATATGTCCCGTATGCTAAACAATATAAAAAATAAAAATCCTTCTTTGAATCCGTGGCTTTTCCTATATCAATTCCCCTTGTTTTCCCTTGCTTGATGATTTCTAATGATCTTTTTAAGCTCTTATTCACACCAAAAGTTTTTCCGCCATCACCTAATGTTCCTGCGTTTATATAGCCAAGAATTGGTTTTTTCTCTAAAGTCATGAGTTCGTTTATCGCAACATTAAGGCTTCCATCCCCTCCGATTACGATTAACGCATCAAATTTAGGAGATTCATTACGATAGATTTCTCTTGCTTCATCTTTGTCTTTTGGGCAAAGAAAAAGCATCTCATCAAATGAAGACGCTAATTCTTGTTTGATTAAAGGGAATTTCTTTTTGAAATGTCCCCTACCAGATGTTTCGTTATAGACCAATAAAGCTTTCACTCTATTAGTATAACCTTATTTCTTCTCGCTGTATTTAATAGAATGTGCAACAAACTCCCTAAAGAGAGGATTTGGATGTAATGGTCTAGAAGTAAATTCAGGATGGAATTGGCTAGCGATAAAGAAGTCGTTTTGTGGTAATTCGACAATTTCAACGAGGTTTTGCTGAGGATTTATGCCAGAGAAGACCATTCCAGCCTTTTCAAACATCTCACGATATTTGTTATTAAACTCATAACGATGACGATGTCTTTCTTGAACTTTATCAGACTGATAACATTCGTAAGCAAGTGTATTTTTCTTGACTCCGCAATCGTATAAGCCTAAGCGTAATGTGCCACCCATAGCAATTCCACTATATTGATCACGTAAAAGATCAATAATTGGATTTTGACTTTGTGGGTCAAATTCGGATGTATTTGCATCTTCTAAGCCTAAAACGTGTTTGGCAAATTCAACACAAGCGAGTTGCATGCCAAAGCAAATGCCCAAAAAAGGAATGTTGTTTTCTCTAGCATAACGAATTGCGCACATCTTTCCTTTAGAGCCTCTTTCACCAAAGCCTCCAGGAACAAGGATGCCATCATATCCGCTTAATAATTCAGCAACGTTTTTATCTTTAACATCCATCGCTTTGATCCAACCGATTTCAACATTGGCGGAATTGTAATAACCAGCATGCTTTAAGGCACTAGCAACAGAAAGATAGGCGTCATGAAGCTCGACATATTTACCAACAAGGGCGATTTTTACTTTCTTTGTCGGACTTGCGACCGAATCACACCAACGACGCCACTCTTTTAAATCAGCTTCTGGTGCATCTTTAATACCAAAATGATTCAAAACATAATCATCTAAGCCTTGTTCATGTAAAGCGAATGGTAGTTCATAAACGCTTTCAAGATCGTCTGCCTCGAAAATGCCATTAACTGGTACATTGCAGAATAAGGAAATCTTAGATTTTTGATTCTCAGGAAGAGGAACTTCGCTACGAAGAATAACCGCATCTGGTTGAATGCCCAAACCAAGAAGTTCTTTAACAGAATGTTGAGTTGGCTTTGTCTTTGTTTCATCCGCACTCTTAAGATAAGGAACTAATGTGTTATGAGCAAAGAAGGTATTTTCATAGCCAAATTCTAAACGAGCTTGACGAATGGTTTCTAAGAATGGTGTTGATTCCATATCACCAACCGTTCCACCAATTTCAACAATGATAATTTCTGCTCCCGAAGCCTTTGCGGCATCAGTTAATCTTTGTTTGATTTCATTCGTGATATGAGGAATGACTTGGATACAAGCGCCAAGATAGTCTCCTCTTCTTTCTTTCTCTAAAACTGTGGAATAGATTTTTCCAGATGTAATGGAGCTTTCTTTGGAAAGATGTAAATCAGTCCAGCGCTCGTAGTGGCCTAAGTCCAAATCGGTTTCTGCTCCATCGTCGGTAACATAGACTTCGCCATGTTGGTATGGAGACATCGTGCCTGGATCGATATTCAAATACGGATCAAGCTTCATCATGAAGACTTTGATTCCTCTGCTCTTTAAAAGCAACGCCAAAGAAGAGGCGAATATTCCCTTACCTAATGAAGAAACTACTCCGCCCGTAACAAAGACAAATTTGGTTGTCATAAAACCTCTCCCTAAATATTTTTCAACGTACTTAATTTTAGCATTCTCAAGTGCTCTTATTCAACAAAATGTGAAGGCTTTCATTCAAAAAAATAAGTCTTAAAAATCGACAGGCGAAAAAGATAACAGTCAAGCGCAAACAATCACGAAAACGGAAAACACTATACAAATAACTAATATTTAAAATCCGGTGTGATTTCAAAAGAAAAACCATTACTGTCTAGTTCTTTTTTCTTTCTCAGCACATCAACGGCCTGGCCTTCATAAATCGTTCCGCCATTAATTAATAGTTTTTTGCAGAAAATATAATTCTCCCCAATAAAAGAAGACAAAAATTTAACGTGTTCTAAAGTGAACTTTGACATCGGCAAAAGTCGGATGATATAAGTTTTATCATCAACATCTATTTCCTCCCATTTTGTCGTTGCTATTTTTAAACCGCATTTTGGACAAGTTAAGTTTAATGCTGGCTTTTCATACGACACAAGCATTTCCGTGCCGCATTCAGGGCACAAATATTTATTTTTTTCCATATTTTATTCCTCCTGGTTTATAAAGAATGAATTCTCCTTTTTTGCCATTCTCACCGACCCAGTAAATTCCAGACGGATAAGCGTTAACGGCCATGTTCGGAGCCCAAACCGGTTTTCCCAGAGCATTGGCAAGATGCTGAGCAAAGCCATCAGGCCGAGAGCCAGTACTACAAGAAAATAGTCTAATTGCTTTAGCTTTTTTAAAACCTGGCTGTTTTTTAATCAACTGCGCTGCTTGACGAGGACCTATCGATAGCGTCGAAGCAACACCATTGATTTCTATTATTTTATAAGAGCCATGAGCAATAATGTCCAACATTCCATTTGGGTCAACATCTCCCCTATTCGCTATATATTTTGCGAATTTAGCCTTTTCTCCATTGCTTGGCATATATGAGACGCTTGCAGAAACGTAAGGTTTTCTTCGAGAAAATAACGGATTTTTACCTTTCATTACATTTTGTCTCAGAAAGCTTTTTTTGCTTATCTTTTTCGTTTTCTTTCATGGTATAGGAATCATACTGAAAAATTGGTATCCCTTTCAGTCTCGTTATGCCGAAAACATCATCTGTGGCAGGACCATAAACTATAATTCCCGCAGGTTCAAGACAGCCGACAATTTTGTCGACCTGTTCGGAAAATATCAGACGATTTTCCAGTTTATGCGTAAAGCCGTTAGTGCCAATTGCTATAAGTGTGTGCTTTGGAAACGCTTCTAAACATGATAACGTTCTATTATCGCCAAGCCTTATGTTCGGTATTATTTTAAGGCCTAGCAAGCCATAATAGAAAGTGATAGCAATATTAAGAAATATTTGGCTCTTCTGCACTACAAGAGGCATATTATCATAAGGGCTGGGGTCTATTCCTATTACACACGCATATTTTTCAAATTTACAAGCATACTTTTTTGGATTGTTGAGTACAGGAGTAAAACCTATATCATTGCAGTAAAAACAAATTCCAGTATTTGATGGATCTGTAACATCCATGCGTCTATCCCATTGTATTATTTCTTTTGGCGGTTCGGTTGCAACCATCCAACTTTCTATAACCGGATAATTATCAGTCCGTGTTCGATTAGCCCCGTCAATCAAATAAGCAAGATAAAGATCTCTGATGTAAGGCGTTTTAGATTTATGTAACATTTAGTAACCTCAATTTGCACTTTTATGTGTAAAAAAACGATTGAATATGCTACTATAAAGATGCTCTCGATGTGCTTCAGCATATCCGCAATCGCGTTCACTGCAATGAATGCGATTTTTAGCTTATAAGATGTTTTCTATTTCTTCAGCAATAAATTCACCTCGAACTTTCCTATAACGTACCTTGGCACATTCTTTAGATACGCAAAACGTTTTTTTAATTTCTTGAACGCTCATCTTTTTAACAGCTTCAACAGGCATAAGAAATTCGGAAGCGAACGTATTAGCTTGCCATTCAGGATCTTCAAATGGCCTTGGTTTTCTGATAGATGTCGTTCTTGCCAGACTTACCCCACCCAACATTCTGTGTAGTACAAAATGTCCTATTTCATGAGTAATTGTAAATGCTGCTCTTTTGTATCTATGCCTGCACGCTTCATTCATAACAGATTCTTTTATGTAAATTTGCCCAGATGCAATATCTGTTTTTGCTTCCTCTCTAGGTCCGAAAACCTTACTATTATCAGGCAAAACAAGATATTGAAACCCATACTCTCTCCAAAAAATGCATAAAATATCCAACAATTTCGGAACGTTTACCCTTTGAATCGGACTTAATTTTAAAAAGTTCCTACATTGATTTGCTATGTTTCGAATTTCCCGCACGCTTCGCGGAGTTGCAAATAAATAACCCATTTTAATCGTCCTTAAGCAAAGCCAAGAGGCTTTCACATTGTTCGCTTGATAATTCAGGAAGTTTTCTCGCGAGCATAAGCGCCAAGTCTCTTTGCTCCGGCATTACCGCCATTAATGGTATGTCCACCGACGAAAGAGAGTGCTCAAGAGCGATTTCTAAAGTTTTAATCAATTTCTTACTGAGCTTATATTTATCGATGAGTTTTTCCATAAAACCATCAGGAACAGGCCTCAATCCGTTTTCTATTGCGGATAAATAAGATGTAGAAACACCCATTTTTTTCGCCATCGTCGCGAGTGTTTCATCTCTGTCGATTCTGAGTTTTCTAAGTTCTTTCCCAAATTCCGTTATCATGATGTACGCTCCTTTTTGCGTTTTTCAGCGCTGTAATTATTATTACACATTTTTTGTGGATTTCAACCACATTTATGAAAAGTTTTTTAAATTTAAAAGAAAAGTCACCCACTTTTTATGGATGACTGAATTTAATGAAATACTTAGTTTTTAGGAGTTACTGGATGTTCACCATCGCCATAGAAGAGAACACCAACCGTGTGAGGTCCACAATAAACAGAGATCGTCGCACTAGCTCTTGTAGGAATTATTCTTCTAAAACCTGCCGCTTGAAGTTTTCCCTTAATCATTTCAAGAACATCTTCTGGCAAACCAGAATGCGTGATGAAGATGATCTTTTTGTCTGGATTTGGATGAGCTTTAAGTTCATCATCGACATATTCATTGTTAACTTTCATTAAGTTGCCGCGATAAAGATGATCTTTTGTCATGGATCCATCTTCTTTGACAACGATTTGTGGTTTTAAACGAAGAATGTTCGCTCCAAGCATCGATAAAGCAGAACATCTTCCTCCTTTATATAGATTATCAAGAGTTTCGATGGTAAATGAAGCAAAGGCTGAAGATCTTCTTTCAAGAACTTTCTCCACTATTTCATTAACGTCATATCCTGCATCAACAAGTTCTTTTGCATATATCGCCTGAACAGCAATGCCAGTAGATAATGTTTTTGTATCAATAACAGTGACTTTGCCATCAAATTCTTTTGCTGCTTCTTCGGCGTTTTTAAAGGCACTAGAAATGGCACTTGATAAAGAGAAATGAATTATTGCATCTGCATCCTGAAGAACTTCAG
>CAVKFY010000048.1:10375-19179 GCA_963655775.1 Alistipes communis | reverse complement strand
GGCTTTAGCGCAAGAAAGATAAATCAAAACGATCACGATTCTCCAAAATACGTTAATTCTCCTGACACGAAAATATTTAAAAAGAGCCTTAATCTCTATAACTATAACAACGCAAAGAATTCCGCTAGAACTGATGGTTACATTTATGTTTTAGAAGGATTTATGGATGTCATGGCCTTAGATAAAGCCGGTATTCAAAGTGCCGTAGCTTTAATGGGGACTTCGTTAAGTGTCGAGCAAATCGAACTTTTAAGACAATTAAACTGCGAAATAAGATTGTGTTTAGACGGAGATAATGCTGGTCAAAGAGGAATGATGAAAATCATTCTCCAGCTCAATAAAGCCAGTATTCCTTTTAGATTGGTTTGTAATCCAAATGATTTGAGAGATCCTGATGATATCTTGCAAGAATCCGGGCCTGACGCCTTAAGAAATGCAATGTATCAATTGGTAGATTCGTTTCAATTCCAAATGAATTATTACCAAAACGTTGAACATCTAACTAAGGCAGAAGACAAAAAGAAAGTTTTAATGTATTCGATACCATTTTTGCGTTCAATGAAGCCTGGAATCGATAGAGAAAACAACATTGTTAGGCTTTCAAAAATAACCGGATATGAGCCCGAAATCATTAGAAATCAACTGATAAGCAATGTTTTTTCCGATAATTCTTTAGAAGAAGTAACTTATCAAGATCAACAAAGTTTTGAATTATTCCATCCCGAAACAAAATACATAAAGAAATTAGCCTTCGCTGAAAAACAAACACTTTACTATATGTTGCAAAACATCGATGCAGTGAAGTATTTTGAGCAAAATATCGATAATTTCTATTATCAAGTCTATGAAAAACTCGCTAGTTATATCATCGAATATGTAGACAAAAATGATGAACTTGCGAACATTCCTGTTCTTTTTAATGAAATAGAAACATCAGAAGACAATGATAAAGATGAGATGAACAGAGTACTTTCGGAATTAGCAGATGGCAATCTTCCTTATGAACCTTATAGCGAAGATAACATGGCTTCATGTGCAAAAGCGATAAAAGAGGGGAAGGAAGACATAAATACCGATATATTAATGAAGAAACGTCTTTCTGACCCGACTCAAGATATCGGACAAGCCCTAAATGACTTTAAAGCAATTAAAAACAAGCAATTAAGTGAAAGAAAAAAGAGATGAGCGGAAGCAAAAGAATAAATACAATCGTATCTTTTATAGATAATGGAGCCAAAATAGCAGACATAGGGAGCGATCATTGCCAAGTTCCCATAAAAGCATTAAACGAAGACAAAATTAGCTATGCGCAAGCAATAGAAAACAAAAACGGGCCATATCAAAGAATGGTCAGGGAAATAAATAACAATGGTTTTAAAGGCTCGATAGAACCTTCTCTTTCAAGTGGAATGGATCAATTGAGCGATAAAGTAGATACTTTAATAATCGCCGGAATGGGCGGGAAATTAATCAAAAGTATAATCCAAGCTCACGAAAACAAACTTTGCAGAATAAAAACAATAATAGTGGATGCACACAATGACAGGCCTTTATTAATAGAGTATTTAGAAAATATCGGTTATACATTAGAGAAAAATTCATTCTTTTTCGAAGATGGAATAGCCTATGATGTAATGAAATGGAATAAAGGAAAGCTTGAGTGTCCATACACGCAAGAAGAATTGTTTTTCGGGCCGCTAAATCTTAAAAATAAACCAGTTGATTGGTTAAAATATTGGGATGGCGAATATAAAAGAATAGAGTCAGTTTTAAAAAACAATAGTCTTCCGAATAATGCAAAAAGCCATTATGATAGTTTATTAAATTTTATAAAAATCAATCTATTTAATAACTAATAAGTAACTATTTTATTACTAATCTATTACTAATAATTATTGATAAAGATAGTATTTATCGAATATTTTCTTCTAAATAATCTTTACAGGCCAAAACAATAGAATCAGGAGTAGATGCTCCTGAAGAAATAATGATATTTTTGTAACACGACAATTCTTCTATGATTTTTTTCAAGTCGTCAACATCTAAAATATAATAACATTTCTTGCTAGGAAAATGTTTCTTGACTAATGAAATAAGTTTTTGAGTGTTATTGCTCTCTTTACTGCCGATGATAATGAAGGCGTCTGCATCATCGCCGGATTTTATTAGGTTGTCTTGTCTGGACTCAGTTGCAAAACAGCGTTTGGCCGCAACTCTAGCTTCTGGAAGTTTCTCGATTATATTTCGAGTGGCAGTCTCTATTTCACTACTTGTCATCGTTGTTTGTGAGACAATAAGTGGCGATTTTGACTCAACTTTTCCAAAATCAAAAGGAGTTTTGCAATCGTACAAATGAATTTTAGACTTGTCTATTGAAACGGAAGCGTTGGCCTCGGCATGATTTTTAACGCCAATAAATATAACTTCGTTACCACATTTTGTTTCTTTAACAATTTTGTTCTCATTAACTTTCACAAAATGGCAGGTGGCATCGTATATTTTCATCTTTTTGTCTGCAGCTATTTTATCAAGTTTAGGCGCGTGACCATGAGCTGAAAACACAAGGATTGAACCATCTTTCAAAGAATTCAATTCTTCTTCAAATTTGTTGCAATCATCCTTCAAAAAAAGGAAGCCGGCATTTTTCATCTCATTCAAAACAGTCTCGTT
This sequence comes from Alistipes communis, assembly GCA_963655775.1. Taxonomy (GTDB): domain Bacteria; phylum Bacillota_I; class Bacilli_A; order RFN20; family CAG-826; genus UBA4951. The sequence continues at coordinate 16,509 of CAVKFY010000048.1, read as the reverse complement.
ATGGACGAGATTTCCAAGAATGTAAACGGCTTTCTCTGGATTCTCTTCTTTCGCTCTATAGGCCGTTTCTATCGCTTTTTTCACGCCGAAGCAGAATCCAAATGGTCTTACTAAAGTAATTTTCATGATTTGATTATATCTTCTTCCTTTGTTTTCGGCTTCATTTTTATTTATAATCTTGGCGTTATGAGTTTCAGTAAATTTGCTTTATCAAAAAAGATGGTATCCGCTCTTGACGCCTTGGGCTACAAAGAACCATCAAACGTACAAAATACAGTTATTCCAAAGGCGTTACGCGGAGTTTCTCTTCTTGCTCAAAGCGAGACAGGATCAGGTAAAACGCACGCTTATTTAATTCCGATCATTGAAAAATGCGATTTGAATTTAAACCGTTCACAGGCAATAATCATCGCTCCAACGAGAGAATTGGCAAGGCAAACATACGATTTTACAAGGCAATTCCAACGTTTCTACCAAAACTTAAGAGTTCGTCTTTATACATCCGAAAGTGATGTGTCATCAAACGAAGAAGGTTCTAGCATTCCTCCTCAAATAGTTATAGGCACGCCTGGTAGACTTAAAGATTTGCTCGTTGATAAGCATATTTATACCCTTCAAAATGTCAGAACAGTAGTTCTTGATGAAGCGGATATGTTGCTCGATTTAGGCTTCTTTGAAGACATTGAGAGCCTTTTTGCTCTTCTTAGAGAGCCTCAAACAATGGTATTTTCTGCTACATTGAAACAAAACCTTCGTGATGAGCTTAATAAATTTGTCCGTTCAGATTTTGAATATGAAAGTGAAAAAACTGAGACATCATCTACAGTTAAGCACCATTTAGTTGATATCAAACACCAAGGCACAGGAAATGCGGTTGTTTCATTTTTAAACATCCGTAAACCGTATCTTTGCATTGTTTTTGCTTCAACCGTTAAGACAGTTAATGAAATATCGAAGCATTTAAAATCCTCGAATATAAATGCCGTTTATTTCAGCGGAGCGTTAGACGATCGTTCAAGAAAGAAAGCGATCCGTGAGATTCGTTCCAACAAATATTCTGTCATTGTTGCTAGCGATCTCCTTTCTAGAGGCATAGATATCCCAGACGTCACTGATGTAATCTCGGTTGATTTACCTTCTGACACAGATTTCTATCATCACCGCGCCGGAAGAAGTGGAAGATTCGGGAAAAAAGGCGATTCGTGGGTATTTTATAATGCAGATTCTGTAAATGAAGCTAAACGCATTATGGATGAAGGGGTGGTTTTTGATTTTTATACTTTAAGAAATGATGAGTTGAAATCAGACCCAGTCGGATTATTGCCAAAAACAAAACTCAAGAAGAAAAAAGAGCTTCCTGAAGAAGAAAGAAAAGAAATTCTTATTGCAAAAGCTTTATCACGTCCTAAGCACATTGAACCTATGTATAAGAAAAAGAAGCAATTTGCAATTGAAAAAGTAAAGAAAAAATACCGTAAGAAAGCTATTCAAAAATCGATTAGAAAAGAGCTTGAAAAGCAGTATAAGGCAAAAGCGAAATCCGCTAACGACAAATATAAAGGCGAATAATCAAAACTTATTTATCTCTTCGATTAAAGTCTCATAAATGGAGGAATCATCAACAGTTTTGAGGGTTTCTCCTTTTTTGAATATAACCCATTTCCCATTTCCGCCTGCAGCACCTAAATCAGCATGCTTAGCTTCTCCTGGTCCATTAACTATACAGCCCATAATAGCGACAGTTTTTGTTATTTTATGTTCTTCCAAATAATATTGTATTTTCTTCGCTAAGGGTAAAAGATTCACTTGAGTTCTTCCGCACGTTGGGCATGAAATAAACGTTGGCCAATCTTTTTTCAGTTTAAGATCATGCAAAAGTCTATTTGCGGCTTTGATTTCTTCAACAGGATCTTCAGTTAAAGACAATCTGATTGTGTTTCCTATGCCATCCAATAATAATGGGGCTAAGGTTGCAGATGACCTAATCAACGAAGTTTCCATTGGTCCAGCTTCAGTAACCCCTAAGTGTAAAGGATAAGGAAGCCTTTCTGCAGCTAGACGATATGCAGCAATTGTTTCGATAGGGTCGCTGCCTTTTAAGGAAATAACAATGTCATAAAATCCAAGTTTTTCGAGAATGGAAACATGTTTTAATGCCGATTCAAAAAGATATTCGCCCTTAACAACAGCCTTTCCATCATAGACAGTCTTATCTATTGAGCCTCCGTTAACGCCGATTCTTATAGGAATTTGACGTTCTTTGCATTTTGTGACAACTTTTTCAACGTTTTCGATACTTCCGATGTTTCCTGGGTTTAAACGAATGGCGTCTATGCCAGCATCTATCGCGGCTAACGCTAATTTGTAATCAAAATGAATATCTGCAACAAGTGGAATGCAAACGTTCTTTTTGATTTCCTTGAAAGACATAGCGTCTTCCACATCCAAACACGAACAACGCATTAATTCGCATCCATAAGCAGCACAGCGATTTATTTGTTCACTCACTTCCGCGACATTTGATGTTTTTATCGAAGCCATTGATTGAACGAAAACGTGATCATTCCCACCCATTAGGATATTTCCTATTTTTACTTGTTTTGTGTTTTCTCTTTTGAACATAAATAAATTTTAAGCTTTTTCTTTGTTTTCTTGTAGAACTTTTCGCGAGTCTATGATAACATAAGCAACGCTTAAAGAAAGAAGAGTGAATAAATATGGCAAAAAGTAAACGTGATCAAGTAATTCTTGCTTGCAGTGAATGCGGTGAGCATAACTACATTACAACTAGAAACAAGAAGACCCATCCAAATAAGATGGAAATTAAGAAGTTCTGCAGCCGTTGCAAGAAAGAAACCCTTCATATTGAAACAAAGAAATAACGAAAGATAAGGCTTCGGCCTTATTTTTTTATGAAAATTGAAAAATTACACTTTAAACCGCAAGAGACGTGCAACACGTATATCATCTCAAACGAGAATAAAACGTGCTTTGTAATAGATCCAGGCTCAAACGAGAATTCTTGTCTGGATTCTTTTTTGCTACGTCACAATCTTAAATTGGCCGCCATACTTATAACTCATGGTCATTACGATCATATTTCTGGTCTAGAAACTTTAAAAGCAAAAGCTCCGGTTTATATTTCCTATCAAGATGAAGAATTTCTTACCGATCCGTATTTAAATTTATCTACCTACACAAGAGGAAAGCCTTTGATCATCGAAGGATTAGAGATAATCAACATCAAAGACAACGATGAAATAAATATTGAAAGCATGTCTTTTAAAGTGTTGGAAACGCCTTTTCACACGCACGGAAGCGTTTGTTTCTACCTAGAAAGCGAAAAAGCGTTGTTTAGTGGAGATACATTGTTTCACTTAGGAATAGGTAGAACTGATTTGCCTACTGGTAGCAATAGAACGATTTCATCATCGCTAGCAAAGTTAAAAAAGCTTCCAGAAGACACCAAAGTGTATCCGGGCCACGGAGAAAACACGATTCTAAAGAACGAATTTCTTTACAATGAATGCCTATTGTAGCGTTTTAAGTAGATACTTAAAAGAAATTGGTTTAAAATTACAAATGGTTCAAAAAAGGAGAATAATATCATGAACGTTACAGAATTACGCCCAGGCAACTATTTCGAAGATGAAAATACCTTATACCAAGTCATCGATATTTTGCTTAACAAAACAGCAATGAGAAAGATGGTTGCAAAGGTTAAAGTTAAAAATGTCCGCACAGGAGCCATCACAGAAATCGCACGTAACAGTGGTTATGATGTTGAATTAGTTAGCATCACAAAGAGAAACATGCAATATCTTTATGATGGCGGAACAACCCTTGTCTTCATGGATCCAGAAACCTACGAACAAGTCGAGCTTCCAAAAGACACATTAAAGAACGAAGCTCAATACCTCGCACCTAATGGCGAAGTTATCATGGTTTCTTATGAAGAGGAAATCTTAGGTGTCGAACTTCCAGCAAAGGTCGCTCTCGAAGTCGTCGAAACCGAACCTGGTGTCCGTGGAGATACAATCAGCAATGGCGGAAGTAAAGACGCCAAGCTTGAAACAGGCTTAACTATCAGAGTTCCATTGTTCATCAACGAAGGTGAAAAAGTCATGGTTGATACAACAACAGGAAAATACGATAAGAGGGCCTAATAATGCAGATTGAAATTTGGCAATTTGTCCTTTATCTCATATTAGCCTTAATTGTCGGTGGAGTCGGTGGCTTCTTCGGTGCTAGAGCATTGATCAAACGCGAATTAAAGAAAAACCCACCAATCAATGAAAAGATGATCAGAGCGATGTTTGCTCAAATGGGTAGAAAACCATCTGAAGCGCAAATCCGCTCCGTCATGAATTCAATGAATAAAAATTTATAATCTAACTCAGATTACACGAATGCGCCCCTTCTTAGCAGGGCGCATTTTTGTTTTATATGCATAGTAAAGAAGCTATTAGAATTCTCATTAGAAGTGGTCGATAACCAATTAAATGCCATTATTAAAGATTCGCTTTATTCTAATATTTCAAGCCAAATAGTTGAGAATTTGTGCCATATCTTTCCCTAGTGTATTTTGCATGTTGCAGATTAATCGAATGATGTTTTATAACATCCAATGACTGTTTTTTTGCCGACAGTAGGACAACTCATATTAACACTTTCGAGAAAATGTTATCCAAGAACATCATACTTAGATTTGTTTATGTGTTATCGAAATACCGATATAATTGTATATAGAGCCATACGATTCTTTAATTGGTGTGCAGAAAATTAGAGATAATTCGTAAAAACTCATATTATTGTGATTTATTGAAAAAAGTAAATAAAAATAAAAAAAGTCACGTAATTATCGTGACTTTATGACTTATGATATTACTAATTATCAACTAATATAATACTATTTCCATTCAACTGGCTTTTCTTCACCGTTTTTTAGACGCTTAATGTTAGAAGAATGCCTTGCGATGAGAATAAACATAATCAACGTGCTAACCACGGCTTCTTCCCAACCATAGAAAACCCCACCTCCGTAGCCTAGATTGAACATAAAGTAATCCATTATGCGTTGACCATTAGCGTTTAATAATAATCTAATGACAAACAAAGCCCACTGAATGATAACTATGATGATACTCGTGAATATCGTGGCAGCAGACATAACATGTTTTTTCTTAAATAGAGCGGTGAATATGCCTACGCAAAGTGCAAGGTTCAAGAAGCCTTGCCCCCCTGTTGATCCCATAAAACATGCGACGGCTTTGCCTCCCTTAAAACTAATCCAAGGAGAAAAACAATGGCCTAACGCAGCAAACAAGAGAACCAAGTAATTATAAAAAACGCCATCATCCCAGATTTTATAATTCGTTCTTATTCCAGAAAATCTTAAAAAAGCCCAGACAGTCCAGAATGCAACAAGTGTTTTGAAAATATCAAGGGCAATAACTGTTACTCCGATTTTTTTTCCAAATACCCTTCCGGAATTTGTTCCGCCAGAATTACGAGAGCCATAATCTCTTGGATCCTTTCCAAAGAACAGTTTTCCGATAAGAACTCCGTTTGGTATGCTGCCAAGCAAAAAACCATATAAACAGACGACGACCGCTATTAGCACATTGCACATTACATCGTTCATATTCTTCCCTCGCCTCGTAAATTTCTTAAATATTATCTATTAGATAACGTTACTTTTTCAACATACTTTGCTATAATACTTTGCAGGTAAAAGTAGACTTATGGACGATATTGAAAAAGCAGAAAGTAATTATACGGCTAGAAACATCGAAGTTTTAAGCGAACTCGAAGGCGTAAGAAAACGCCCTGGCATGTACATCGGAAGTACAAATTTAAGCGGTTTACACCATTTAGTATGGGAAATTGTAGATAACGCTGTCGACGAGGCTGTTAACGGATATGGCAAAAAAATAACCGTAACTATGTTAAAAGATGGTTCGATCTCGGTAGAAGATGAAGGTCGTGGTATCCCTGTTGATATTCATCCTCAAGCTAAAATCCCTGCTGTTCAGCTAATTTATACAACATTACATTCTGGTGGCAAATTCAATAGCAAAGTCTACCAAGTTTCCGGCGGTCTTCATGGCGTTGGTGCGACTGTAACTAACGCT
>CAVKFY010000048.1:0-10365 GCA_963655775.1 Alistipes communis | reverse complement strand
CTATTTACCGCGATGGAAAGATCTATCACATCTCTTTTCACAATGGCGGGCAACTTTTACAGCCTTTGGAAGTTATCGGAACATCTAACAAGCATGGAACTTGCGTTCATTTCAAACCAGATCCATCCATTTTTCCTAATGTTAAATTTTCCTGGGATACGATTTATAACCGCTTAGAAGAAAAAAGCTATCTTTTAACTGGCGTTCATTTTGTTTTAAAAGATCAAAAGACTGGCAATTCTCATGACTTCTATACTGAACACGGTCTAAGAGAATATGTCCAATCGTTAACTCAAAACAAAACTCCAATCGGCGAAACCATCGATTTCGTTGATAGAACAAATCCTATTGTTGTAGAAATCGCAATGCAATGGTGTTCTCAAGACTATAACGAGAATATTCTTTCATACGCAAACGATGTAAAAACTGGTGACGGCGGTACTCACGAAGTTGGTTTTAAAACCTCTTTAACCAAAACGCTTAACGATTTCGCCCAACAAAACGAACTGATCCGCCCTAATCAAACGATTGATGGAAGTGACATAAGAGAAGGCTTAACGGCAATCGTCTCCGTTAAGGTTCCGGAAGAAAAACTCGAATATGAAGGACAAACAAAAGGCAAATTAGGCACGCCTGAAGCTACATCGGTCGTATCAAATGCCGTTCAAAACTTCTTTACATACTATTTGAACGAACACAAAGATTTTGCTCTAGAACTAATCAAAAAATGTCAGGCTTCAAAAGAAGCGCGTGATGCAGCAAGAAAAGCGAAAGAAGCGGCGCGCGGAAATAAAAAGAAAACGGTTGATTATGTTATTTCCGATAAATTAGCTAGCGCTCAATCTAAAGACTATAAAAATAATGAACTATTCATCGTTGAGGGTGATTCAGCAGGTGGCTCAGCAAAAACGGGACGTGATCGTCTACATCAAGCAATCTTGCCTCTACGCGGAAAACCATTAAACACAGACAGTGTCACGATGGAAAAAATTGTGAGCAATACCGAATTTTCAACATTAATCCAAACTATTGGCGCTGGTGTTGGGCAAGACTTCGATGTTAGCGAATCTAAATATGGAAAAATCATTATCATGACAGATGCTGATACCGATGGTGCTCACATTCAAACCTTACTTTTAACCTTCTTCTATAATTTCATGAAGCCATTAATTGATGCAGGCATGATTTATATCGCCCAGCCGCCTTTATATAGGGTCTATAAAAAGAGTAATCCAGCAAATCACATTTATTGTTGGGATGATGCAGAACTAGAAAAAGCGAAAGTTAAAATCGGTCCTGGGTACGGAATTAACCGTTACAAAGGCCTTGGTGAAATGAATGCTAGTCAATTAGCAGAAACGACAATGGACAAGAAAAAACGTGTTTTGATGCAGGTTAAAATAGATGACCCTTTGGTCGTAGAAAAGAGAATTAGTATCCTTATGGGCAAAGACTCTCAATCGCGTTGGAATTGGATTCAAGAAAACGTCACATTCAATGAAGAAGACACATTCCTTTCGGAAGTCGAGAAAGGCAAGTAATTTATGGCAAAAAAAGCAAAAGAAGAAATTGTTGTCGAAAACATAATTTCCGACACCCTTGATGAATTGATGGGGGCTAAGTATGCCATTTATGCAAAAGACGTCATTCAAGACCGTGCGATCCCTGATGCTAGAGACGGTTTAAAACCCGTCCAGCGCAGAATCATTTTCGATATGGCCAAAACAGGCAATACAATTGATAAGCCAACCAAAAAATGCGCTCACATCGTTGGTGATGTAATGGGTAAATATCACCCTCATGGCGACTCTTCAATCTATGAAGCATTGGTCCATATGTCACAAAATTGGGCTTATAGATATCCTTTGATTGATTTTCAAGGAAACAACGGCTCAATCGATGGAGATGGCGCAGCGGCTTATCGTTATACGGAAGCTAGATTAAGCGCTTTATCCAATGAACTCGTTGCTGATTTAGATAAAGATACTGTTGATATGGAGCTAACTTTCGATGATACAGAGTTAGAACCAACCGTTTTGCCATGTCGTTATCCCAATCTCTTTGCAAATGGCGCAGAAGGAATCGCCGTTGGTATCGCCACAAGCATTCCTCCACATAACCTTAGGGAACTTTCTAAAGCAATCGCACATAGAATCAAGCATCCAAATTGCGATTTAGAGACCCTTTTGCAAATAATTCCTGGGCCTGATTTCCCTACCGGAGGAATCATGTATGATAACGAATCTTTAAAAGATATTTATCGTACAGGACGCGGAAAAGCAATAATTTCAAGCAAATATGAAATTATTAACGAAGCAGGGAAACAAAAACAAATCATTATTACAGAGATTCCATATAGAACAAACAAATCGGAATTGGTTAAATCGATTGATCAAATAAGACACGACAAAACAATTCCTGGAATCGATGAAGTTCGTGATGAAACCGATAAAACCGGAATTAGAATTGCTATAGATTTAAAAGATGAAGCAAAGCCAGAAGCAATCATTGCTTATTTGCTTAACAAGACAGAATTGAAAGTCTCCTATAGCGCTCATATGGTCGCAATCGTGGACAATCGCCCTAAAACGATGAATTTAATCGATTACTGCGATTGTTATATTGCTCACGAATTAGAAGTTATTTCTCGTAGAACAAAATTTAATTTAGCAAAAGACAAAGCGAGGTTAAATATCGTTCAAGGTTTAATCACAGCAATTTCGGTTCTTGATGAAGTTGTTGATATCATCAGGCATTCTAACGATAAGGCTGATTCTAAAGCAAATATTAGAAAGAGATTTGGTTTTGATGAAGCACAAGCAGAAGCAATTGTGACAATGCCTCTTTATAAGTTGTCTCATACCGATGTAACGGTTTTAGAGGAAGAAGCACAATCTTTATCAAAAGACATCGATTACCTCAACGAATTATTGAATAACCAGGAAAAACGCGAAGACTTGATCATTTCTGAGTTAAGCAGAATCGCTAAAACATATGGTGATGATAGAAAAACTGAAATCCGTCCATCCGAAGAAGAAAACGTTATTGTTAACAAACGTGATTTAATCGCTAAAGAAGATGTATTCGTTGTCGCAACAAGAGATGGTTACATCAAACGTTCAAGCCTTAAATCATGGAAAGGCAGCGGCGGACATAATGGCGCAAGACCAGGAATCAAAAACGGCGATAGCTTTATTTTCGAAGCAAAATGCGTCACGACAGACTTCTTAATTCTTTTCACAACAAAAGGAAATTACGTCTATATTCCTGTTAATGAAATAAAAGAAGCAAAATGGAACGATGAAGGATTCCACGTTTCCTCGCTAGTAAATGTATCTCCTGATGATAAATTCATCGGTGGTTTCGCTGTCTCTAAATTCCGCGATGACCTATTCATTGTCATGTTAACCAAGAACGGTTACATTAAGAGGGTGCGCCTATCTTCTTTTGAAGTCGTTAGAAAATCAAAAGCCATTGGAGCAATTCATTTATCTAAGGGCGATGAATTAATCGATGTTTGCTATACATCAGGAAATTCAACGTTATTCATTGCTTCAAAAGAAGGAAAAGCGATTTATTACAATGAAAACGAGATTTTCATTTCCAACCCAAGAACTTCAGGCTTAAAAGCCGGATCTTTCCGAGGGAAAGAATTAGCTGGCATTCTTTCTTTTGCTCAAGAAGAAAAAATCGGAAAAGTCCTTTTGGTTACTGATAAAGGACACACAAGAGTATTCGATATGGGGAAAATTCCTTTATCTCACCGTTTAGATAAAGTCTTTACTCTTTATGATATGTTTAAGAAAGAACCACATTCCTTGGTGTGCATAGAAAAGGTTGGAGACAAAGACGCTCCTTATACGTTAGATGCAGTTATGACTGATTTATCAAGATATGATGTCACATTCGAAGATTTCTATCTAACTCCTATGGAAAAGTATGCCAAGAAACCTGATGGATTCTCTTCGAAAAATAAGATCGTTCGCATTTCTAGATCAATTTCGCCATTACTTGATGAAACAATCAAATCTTATGAATTGCCGCGTGATGAAAAAGAAGAAGACGTTAATTCCGAAACAAACGAAAAACCTTCTGATGGCTTCGAACAAATTTCTCTTTTCGACGATTTAAACGATATAAACAATGAATAAAAAAGCCATTCCATTTGCCATAGCCAAGAATGCATATTCCATTCCCGTTTCCTTTTATAAAAAGAATGGAATAAAAAACGTTCTTTTCGACCTAGATAACACTCTTGCGTGTTATAAAGACAAAGACGCTCCGGAAATAACTCTAAAATTAGTCGAAGCATTAAAAAAAGAAGGTATATTTGTTGCCATAGCGTCTAATAATACCAATAAGCGAGTTTTGGATTTCTCTAAAGAATTGAATATTCCAGCTTATTGTGCTCTTAAAAAGCCATTTTCTGGGCCGTTAAAAAGGCTTTTAGAAAAAGAAGGGCTCAAAAAAGAAGAAACAGTTTTAGTTGGAGATCAAATTTTAACGGACGTTTATGCCGCTAATGGGGCTGGCATAAGAGCGATTTTGTGTTATCCTTTAACTAAGTTAGATCCTATCTGGACAAAAATAAATCGTATATTATCCAAAGGAAAAATGAAAAAACTATATAAAAAGCCTTATAAAGATATGTGGAGGGCAATTGAATGAAAACATTTGAGAGTTTAAAAAGATGTTACCATTGCGGAGCTGTTATCCAAAACGAAAATCCAAATCTTGATGGATATGTCTCCCCAGAAAACGAAAAATTGCTAAAGGATAATGACGTCGTTTTATGCGATTCTTGTTACAAAAAGCAAAGATTCAATCGCGTTCCTGCTAAATTACAAGCTTCAGAAGATTTTTTGACGATGCTTAAAGACGCTAACGCAAGCGACGCAATGATTGTTAACGTAATCGACCTAACTTCATTCGAATGTTCATTTGATTTAGCGGCAGCCGAACTTATCAAAGGCCTTAAATACGTAATAATCGCCAACAAACGAGATTTAATGCCAGAAGAATATACAGACGAAGTGTTAAAACAATACGTTCATGACGTTTATGCCGAATACGGGCTGAATGTTGAATTAAACAACATATTCTTAACATCCTTGCTTTCTAGTGATGATGTTTCAGATATCGTCGAATGTATCGAGAAAAATAGACAAGGACATGATGTCTATATCATTGGAGACACATTAAGCGGAAAATCTTATTTCTTAAACGCTTTCTTAAAGAATTATAAGAATAAATCTAACCATTCAGTCGGAGTTAGCAGATATTTTGGCACAAATTTAGACGTATTGAAAATTCCTCTAGATTCCTCGAGCTATATCTACGATACCCCAGGGAATACTCTTTCAAATTCCTTCACCCGTTATAAGAACGATCCTATTTTAGGAAAGTATTTCTTATGTGATAAGCCATTTATCAGTAAAAAATTATCAATTAATGAAGGTGGATCACTATTCATCTCGACATTAGCTAGAATCGATTTATTAGAATCCGACAAAAAAGTAATATTCAGTTTGCATTTCACGCCAAAAATTCAAACCAAAGCAATTACTCCTAAAGCAAATATGGATGCGCTTTTCTTAAAATATATCCAAAAGAAAGCTTTAAAGCCTGCGCCAGCGTTCATCTCATCCCTGAATGATTATGACATCTTTGATTTAACCATTTCAGGAATCGGTCACCAAGAAATAACAATCTCAGGTCTTGGATGGTTATCCTTCAATTGCAAAAAACCGATTAAGCTTAGGATTTACGTTCCAAAAGGTATAGGATTATACGCAGGAAAAGCGAAAGGACACAAAAATAAAAATGTTAACTCCAAAGAATAAAGCTCTTTTAAAAGGCTTAGCAAATCACTTAAAGTCTCAAATTCAACTTGGCAAAGGAGAAGTTGATGAAAACATAATCTCCTCAATAAATAACTCCTTAGAAGCGCATGAACTTATTAAAGTTAAGGTTCTGCAAAATTCAAATTCCACGTGCAAAGAATTATCAGAAGAGATAACAGAAAGAACAGGATCAGATTTAGTTGATATAATTGGCCATGTCATAATTCTTTACAAACCAAGCAAGAAGAATCCTAGAATCATCTTATAAAATATGGAAAGACTAATCATATTTGGTGGGACATTCGATCCGATTCATCGCGGCCACTTAAGAATCGCAAGAAAAGCTTCTATGTTTCTTAATGCAGATGTTGCTTTCGTCCCAGCAAAGATACCTAGATGGAAAGAGCCTGAAGCATCATCATCAGATAGGCTTGAAATGCTTAAATTAGCCATTCAAGAAGATGGATCTTCATCTTTTTTTGTCGATGATTGTGAATTAAAAAGAGAAGGCGAAATAACTTATTCGTTAGATACTTTAGAATATTTCAAAAAGAAATATCCTTCACGTGAACTTTTCTTATTAATTGGCGCGGATGAAGTTAATAAGTTTCCATATTGGCATGAGCCAGAAAAGATCTGCAAATTAGCCAAAGTTATTTATTCTAATAGACCTGATATAGATATCGATAAAAATATACTGAATAAATATAAGATCATATCATTGAATTTTTATGAATCAGGAACTGTTTCATCTAGTTCGATCAGGAAATTGCAATCTGCCGATGTTCCAATGAGCGTTCTAAATTACATAGAAGCCAACAACCTGTATTATATGAAACGGCTTCATTCTTATTTACGTGATAAACGTTTAAATCATTCTTTATCCGTTGCTCATTTAGCCTATTCAATTGCTATTTCAAATAAAATAGCAAATCCAGACAGAGCTTATATAGCTGGCGCATTGCATGATGTCGGTAAGGAATTAAGTAAAGAGGAAGACGCTTCGATAATGGAAAAAGCATTCCCAGAGTACAAGAAATACCCTGAATTCGCTCATCATCAATTTACAGGATCTTATATTGCTGAAACGGAATTCGGAATAAAAGACGTTTCGATTTTAGATGCAATAAAATATCATTGCACAGGAAAAGCTCATATGTCTACTTTGGCAAAAATAATCTTTGCCTCAGATAAAATAGAGCCAACAAGAGGTTACGATTCATCTAAATTAATCAAGGATTGCAAGGAAGACTACTATGTCGGTTTCCTTCACGTGATTAAAGAGAATGCGAAATTTCTTTCCGAAAAAGGCGGAATGGGAACAACTGAATTAAGTAATGAATGTTATGGTGAATATCTCGCCAAAGAAGAAAACAAAACCGAAGAAGACGTCTTATAATTGAAATTAAACATGTAAAAAACGCAGTCAATAAAAGGCTGCGTTTTTCTTTTGTCAGAAAGCAACAGGAAACATAAGCATAAATATTCGATAGTAGAAGAAGCAATGGCTATATAGGTAATTGAGCGTGCATTTAAAATATAATGACTCTAAAAATATTTTTACATCTCAAAAATATTTTCTTAAACAGATCAAAGCTATAAAGTCTGCTTTTAGTAGAGAAGAGGTTATTTTAAAAGTGCCATGTTTTATTTCTTCACACCTCTTGCATTTTCATGCAATTCATCAAAATTACATTAACTTCGTATAATGTCCGTTATGTTAACAAAAACATAATAAAAAGGCTTAAATACATTATTTTCCGTTTACATTAAATTTATTATCTTTATTTTTCCACATAGTTTTAGCTAGTTTTCAACACATTTTTAAAAATACTAAATATTTACTAATATAAAGTTTTGTTTTCTCTCACAGTTCCATTGATCAAATTTAAAAAATACATTTTTGAACATTTGTTTTTAAAAGGATCAAAAACCTTTATTTTCACGAAACATTGACAACGAATTACAAATGACTATCTTTATTCGTTCTTATGATTAATCTACTGATTTTGATTCAACTTTGTATCAAATCACAATATTTTTGCTTAGCTTATCAAATGATAGTAATCATTAAAATATAGTCATCATAAAAATTATTTTTTTGCCTCTAAGCAAAAGAAAAACCGCTAGACAAATATTTGCTAGCGGCATCTTTGTTTTGCTTATTTTGGCCTATTCCAGAATCTCATCTATTGGTGTTCCAATTAGATCATCGCTTCTTTTCAAACCGAAGTTTTTCAATATTGTTGCACCGATATCAGAGAAAGTTGCTCTTTCATCCAAGTAACGTCCTTTGGTAATGCTTGGTGAATAAACAAGTAACGGAACTTTTTCACGTGTATGATCTGTCCCTTTGAATGTTGGATCGTTTCCGTGGTCGGCCGTAATCATAAGAAGATCATCATCTCTCATGCATTTCATCATTTCGCCAACTCTAAGGTCTAAGTCTTCAAGAGCTTTTGCATATCCTGGTGCATTTCTTCTATGACCATATTCAGAATCAAATTCGACAAGGTTTACAAAGCAAAGGCCAGTCCAATCTTCATTCTTTACTTGTTCGATTGTTTTATCCATCCCATCCATATTGGAAACCGTGTGAACAGTTTTTGTAACTCCGGCCATATCGAATATGTCAGAGATTTTGCCAACGCAGCTAGTCATGAAGCCGTTGTTCTTTAAAATATCCATATCTGTTTCAAATGGAGGTTTTAGCGCATAGTCATGTCTATTTGGTGTGCGTTTGAAATTATCTTTGTTTGTTCCAACAAATGGCCTAGCAATGATTCTGCCGACGCGATATTCTGGTCTAAGGCAGATTTCTCTAGCAATTTCGCAACATCTATAAAGTTCTTTAACTCCCGTAGTTTCTTCATGGGCAGCAATTTGAAGGACAGAATCCGAAGATGTATAAACAATTAGAGAATTGTCTCTCATTTGTTCTTCGCCTAAAACTTTTAGGATTTCCGTTCCGCTAGATGCATAGTTGCCAATTATTTTATGCCCGGTCTTTTCTTCGAGTTCATCGATTAATTCTTTAGGGAAGCCGGTATCCGTAAAGGTTTTAAATGGTTGTTTCGTTAAAATTCCCATCATTTCCCAATGGCCAGTTAATGTATCTTTGCCATTAGACGCTTCACGGCAACGCAACGCAAAACTATTTCGGTGTTCTTTTACTGATTTAACACCAATTATATCATCGAGTTCACCGATGCCAAATCCTTCCATGTTAGGAACATTCAATCCTCCGATGGATTCGGCTGCGTGAGCCCACGTATTCGAACCAACGTCACCAAAACGATCCGCATCTGGTTCTTCTCCGACGCCTGCGCTGTCCGCAATTATCAAGAATATTCTTTTGTATTTCATTCTTATTTTTGCCTCCTTAGCTAGTTAAGAATCTCTAACCACAATTATATTTTATTTTCTTTGCGCATACAAATCGTAGGCGCTCATAATTCGTTTTGTGGAAACTTCTGTATAGATTTGAGTTGTCGCTATATTTGAATGGCCAAGCATTTCTTGAACAGCCCTCAAAGATGCTCCGTTTTCTAATAAATGCGTGGCAAAGCAATGCCTCAACGTATGCGGAGAAACTGCTGAATCTATGCCTTTTTGTTCAGCATATCTTTTTATTTGCATGAAAAAATAGGTTCTTGAAATAGCCTTTCCGTTTCTATTTAAGAAGATAATGTCTGTTTTTTGATAGCCTTTAACCCTTTTTCTGGGGCCATCGATGTATTTTCTAAGATATTCCAAGGCAAACGAAGACACAGGCACGCTGCGTTGCTTATTTCCTTTTCCGTATATAGTGATAAGTCGATTTTCCATATTTACGTTTTTAAATTCCAACGCCAAAAGTTCGGAAACACGTAAGCCAGTCGCATACATAACCTCTAACATCGCCCTATCTCTCATGCCATTGTCTTTGGATATGTCAGGAGCCTCGAGTAATTCATCAACTTCCTCGTTGCTTAAGACAAAAGGGAGCCTTTTGGAAGATTTTGGCTTATCTACATCTGGTATTTCTTCTTTTATCAACCCTTCCTCGAGAAGAAAAGAAAAGAAATTCTTTATTAAACTATAACGTCTAAGGATCGTGGCGGATGACCTAGCAAGTTCATCTTGTTGGCGAACAAATTCCGGCAACATATCAACATTGATATCGTCAGTTGTTTTTACCTGTTTGAAAGTAGATAGGAAAATTTTAAAGTCCTCTCGGTAATTTTTTATCGTTTCGTTAGAAGCAACGCCACGTTCAAATCTTAGATATTGAATAAAATTATCAAAAGCTTCATTTATTTCCATGTTTCTTGACCTCATTTGCCATTTTTAATACCGGCTTCTTCATTTTTCTATTGAGTTCATTCACCAGTAACTTTGTTTTATCCATTTCCTCGTACTCGCTATAATTCCAAAGATTCATTTGAACGGTTTCGTCTGAAGGATTATATAAATTTTGCAAAGTCACACCGACAAGTCTAATCATCATTCCTAGGTAATAAGATTCGTATAAACCAAATGC
>CAVKFY010000047.1:0-5092 GCA_963655775.1 Alistipes communis | reverse complement strand
GGCTAATATGTATAATCTAATTCTTTCTATGTTACGTGAAAAAGGCTACGAAAGATATGAAGTCAGTAACTTTGCAAAAGATCAGCATTACTCAAAACACAATCTAACATATTGGCACGATGAAGAGTATTACGGAGTTGGTCTTGGCGCATCTGGATACGTTAATGGCATTCGTTACACAAACACAAAAAATCTATCATCTTATTTAAAAGGGGAATATCGTTACACGGAAGAAAAGCTCAGCATTGAAAGTCAGTTAGAAGACTTCTTTTTAACGAATCTTCGCTTAGCAAAAGGATTCAAAAAAGAGACGTTTAAATCTAAATTCGGTTTTGAGTTCAAAGAAAAATATGGCAGACAATTTACTAAACTTAATAATAGTGGACTTTTGCTTGAAAATAATGATTATATCTATCCTTCAGATCAAGGAATTCTTCTTTTAGATCGTATATTGTTAGAACTTTTTTAACAAAATTAGCACTAAGATGTTGACAGTGCTAAAACTGCCTCTATAATAGTCGTAGCAGCCAAAGATAAGGACTGCTAAAAAGGAGGCAAAATGACAAGACGTGATGAAATATTAAAGTTAATCGTCGAGCATTTTATCAAGACGGCAGAACCTGTTGGAAGTAAAACTCTTCAACAAGAATATGATCTTGAAGTCTCCACGGCAACAATCCGAAACGAAATGAACGCTCTAGAAAATGAGGGCTATCTAGAAAAGACACATACCTCATCTGGGCGCGTTCCTTCCGAAAAAGGATATCAATATTACGTTGCCAATCTTCGCTCTGGAAACATCGACGAAAAAGCGAAGAACGCTCTTCAAAACGTTTTGTCCAAAAGGACCAAATCGGTTGAAGAAGTTATAAAGGAGAGTTGCGAAATACTCTCGCAAATGACAAAACTAGCCTCAGTAGTGGTTGGTAACTCACTTGAAGAAGAACGTTTGGTTTCAATAAACCTCGTCCCAATCGGCGGAAATGCCGCAACAGCAATCTTCGTTACCGATAAAGGATATGTCGTTAACAAAACATTTGTTCTTAACAAAGATATGGATTCGAATGAACTTACTAAATCCATAAAAATGTTGAATGATCGTTTATCAGGAACCCCAGTTACGCAAGTGGTTGGCAAAATGGAGGCCATGCGCCCTGCTCTTACCGACTACATGATTGGACAAGAAGTGTTCTATCAGGCGATATTGGGCGTATTTGCTGCATTTGCAACTTCTAGAATGGAGTTCTATGGCAAAGAACAATTATTCGAACAGCCAGAATTTGCTAATGATGCTGCTAAGCTACGTGAATTGATGAAATTCCTCGAAAGCCCTGAAAGCCTTTCTAAAGCGCTCGAAAAAGGCCAAACGAAAAACGGAATTACGATAACCATCGGCTCAGGAAATTCAGGCAGCCTAAACGATCAATTGGCACTTGTCTCAGCAAATATCGATGTCCCTGGCGAAAAAGGCGCGACGCTTTCTCTTGTTGGCCCATCAAGAATGGACTACGACAAAGTTGTTGGAACCTTGAAATACTTCGCCCAAGCGTTAGAAGAATATTTCAATCAAGACGATAAAGAAAGGGAGGATAACGAATGGAACAATCAGAAAAAAAGCGAAACGAAGCAAAAGAAAGTAACGAAAAAGAAAACGAAAACGAAATGAAACACGATAAAAAGAAAGAAAATTCAGAATATGAAGAAGCCCTAAAAAAGGCTCAAGATGAAGCGTTTGAATGGAAAAACAAGTACTATATGGAACTTGCAGATGTTCAAAATCTTCGCAAAAGTCTTGAAGAAGACCATCGCAATGCACTTCGTTATCGTTCTGAAGGCTTCTTAGAAAATCTTCTTCCTGCTTTAGACGGTTTCTATCTTGCATTAAACGGCAAAGTCGAAAGCCAAGAAGCAAAAAATTATCAACAAGGATTCATCTACATCTACAACCAAATTCAAAACGCCTTAACCTCTGAAGGAGTCAGTGAGATTCTTCCGAAGGTCGGAGACGAATTCGATGCTCATTCAATGAATGCGATCGACGTTGAAGATGGGGATGAGAACAACGATGGAAAAGTAGCCTTGATTTACTCAAAAGGCTACAAACTTCACGAAAAGCTCATTCGACCAGCTAACGTGAAAGTCTTCAAGAAAAAGGCCGAAACAAAAACTGATGATAAACAATCTGATACTAATGAAGCTAACAAAGCTTAAGGAGAAAAAATATTATGGCAAAAGAATTAATCGTTGGTATTGACTTAGGAACTACAAACTCTGTTATCAGCTACTTACAAGCTGACGGAAAAGTCAAAGTCATCCCAAATCCAGAAGGAACAAACACGACTCCATCTGTCGTTGCTTTTAAGGCTTCTGGTGAAGAAATAGTTGGTAACGCAGCAAAACGTCAAATGATTACCAATCCTGACACAGTGCGTTCTGCAAAACGTAAAATCGGACAAGATTATAAATTCCATATTTCTTGCTTAAATAAGGATTTCACCCCACAAGAAATCTCCGCAAAAGTTCTTGCTTATATGAAATCTTATGCCGAAAAGAACATCGGACAAGAAGTTAAGAAAGCTGTCATCACAGTTCCTGCTTACTTCAATGATGCTCAAAGACAAGCAACAAAAGATGCTGGTACAATCGCTGGGCTTGATGTTGTTCGTATCATCAATGAGCCTACCGCTTCATGCTTAGCTTTTGGTCTTGATACAAATAAATCCGGTAAAGTCTTAGTTTTCGACCTTGGTGGTGGAACACTCGACGTCTCCATCCTCGATATTGGCGATGGAACATTCCAAGTCTTATCCACAAACGGCGATACAAACCTTGGTGGCGATGACTGGGATAACGCAATCGCTGACTGGATACATGCTCAAATTCAAATCGAAACTGGCGTCGATCTTACCGATAAGATGGCTCAACAACGTTTCCTTGACGCAGCCGAAAAAGCCAAGATCGAACTTTCTAGCAGCTTAGAGACAACGATCTCTCTTCCATTTATTGGAATGGGAAAGAATGGTCCTATCTCTTATGAAGGAAAATTAACAAGAGCTAAATTCCAAGACTTAACAAAAGGATTACTCGAACGTTGCAAAGTTCCAATGGAAAAAGCTCTTCACGATGCGGGACTTAGCTACAATGACCTTGAAGACGTCTTAATGATCGGTGGTTCAACACGTATGCCAGCCGTTCAAGAAATGGTAAGCAAAGTCTCTGGCAAGAAGATAAATATGTCTGTTAACCCAGATGAAGCAGTCTCTATGGGTGCCGCAATTCAAGGCGGAATCATTGCAGGGGACGTCAAGGATGTCGTTCTTCTCGATGTCACGCCATTAACGCTTGGCATTGAAACTCTTGGCGGGGTCCTGACACCTCTTATCCCAAGAAACACGACAATTCCTACAACCAAGAGCCAAATCTTCTCCACGGCCGCTGATAATCAACCAGCAGTTGACATCATGGTTTATCAAGGCGAAAGACCAATGGCTCATGACAATAAATTACTTGGTCACTTCCAATTAACTGGCATTAAACCAGCACGTCGTGGCGAACCAAGAATCGAAGTTACTTTCTCAATCGATGTTAACGGCATCGTTAAGGTTTCTGCAAAAGATCTTGATACTCAAAAAGTTCAAGATATCACAATCTCTGGCTCTAACGGTCTTTCCAAAGAAGATATCGACCGTATGGTAAGAGAGGCAGAAGAAAACAAGGCCGCTGACGAAAAGAGAAAAGGCGACATCGAAGTTAAGAACAAAGCCCAAACCTATGTTGATCAAATCAATCAAACATTAGTCGAAAAAGGTGCTCAACTTTCTGAAGATCAAAAGAAAGAATTAACCAAGATCCGTGATGATGCTCAAGCCGCAATCCAAAACGATAATATCGATAAATTAAGAGAAATCGTTGGTAAGCTTGAAGATGCAGCCAATGCCGCAAATGCATATCAACAACAATCCGGTGCAAGCAATGCTTCTACTGGATCTGATAATTCGGCAAACAATAACGACCAAGACGTTGTTGATGCAGATTTCACCGATAAAAAGGCTTAATTTAGCAAAACATTTCTAGGGGCGTCTATAAAAAGACGCCTCTATCTTCTTTAAAGAAAGGAGAAGGAAAATATGGCAGAAGAAAAAAGAGACTATTACGAAGTTCTCGGAATAAATAAGTCGGCCAGCAAAGATGAAATACGCTCTGCTTACCGTAAATTAGCAAAAAAATACCATCCTGACATTAACCACGATCCTGATGCTCCAAAGAAATTCGAAGAAGTCCAAGAAGCCTACGACGTTTTATCCGACGACCAAAAGAGAGCGGCATACGATCAATATGGTTTTGCGGCCTTCGGAAATGGTTCTTCTACAGGAGGAAGCGGAAATCCATTTGAAGGTAGCGGGTTCTCCTCGCAAGGATTCGGCGGATTTGATGATTTATTCAACTCATTCTTTGGTGGCGGAAGCAGAAGAAGTAACGCCAACAGAAGTGGTCCTCAAAAAGGAAACGACTCGCTTTATAGTGTCAAAATTTCCTTTATGGACTCCATCAAGGGAAGTAGCGTTACAATACCTCTAACTTATGATGAGCAATGCGAACATTGTCATGGAAGTGGAGCCGCTAGCGAATCTGATATAAGCACATGTCCTTATTGCGGAGGAACAGGTTACACAACACAAAGGCAGCAAACCATCTTTGGAACGATGGAATCCCAAGCCGTGTGTTCTAAATGCCACGGAACAGGTAAAATCGTTAAAAAATCTTGTCCAAAGTGCAATGGCAATGGATACAATCGCGTTCGTAAGAATATCGAAGTCAACATTCCGGCCGGCATAAATGAAGGACAACAAATTAGAGTCAAAGGAAAAGGTGAAAGAGGATATAATGGCGGTCCTAACGGGGACCTCTATGTCGAAATCAAAATCGAACCAGATAAGAGATTTAAACGTGATGGGAACGACATTCACTCAGACTTAGATTTAGGCTTTGCTGATGCTGCATTAGGAACTAAAGTCGACATTGAAACAGTTTATGGAACTGTAACTGTTGATATTCCAGCAGGAACTCAACCAGATGCAATCCTAAAGCTTCG
>CAVKFY010000046.1:0-6156 GCA_963655775.1 Alistipes communis | reverse complement strand
AATGAAGTATGAGTGAAGTATTACTTCATTGTTACTTCACACTTAACTTCATTTCTAATGAAATAACAGAAAAAGTCGGCATTTCACCGACTTTAATACGTTTTTTATCAACTAATATGCGTATACGTTTAGAATCATATTTCCGTTATATTCGTATAAATCAAATTGAATAAGAACGTAACATGAATCATTTTCGATTCCATAAACAATATAGCTAGAAGTTACTTCAATTCCATCTGGCGTACCATTATCAATAACGAAGAAACTATCATCATCCCACGAATCGCTGGTCTTAAAACCATCTAATATAAGTTTGGATTCAATGATTTCTTTGATTTCGTCTTTTGTTAGAGAAGAACCGAAATTTATTGATAATGTATCGTTTTGATCATCGTGTTCTGCTGGAGTAATAGTTGCTTCATAACCAAGATCTTGGGCAATTTTAGCAAGAGATGCAACAACGCCATTTGGTGTATAGATAAGCATTTTTCTAGCAGTTACTTTGCATGTTGTTGTACGTGGAGCACTTTCTCCCGGAACTTGAACCGAGGCGGTAATTATTGCCGTTGTTCCATCTTCTACAGTATCTGCAACCATGACGTTTCCTTTGCTATCAACACTTATTCCGCCAGTTTCATCGCTTGAAGAATATTTAACTTCATATGGCAACATCTTCTTTGTTACATAGAGTTGTTTTTCTCCTCCAACGGCAATTTCTACTTCGCTTTCTTCGAAAGAGAAGACTGCTTTATGGGCGGTTCCACTTCCTGGATGGAAGAAAAATGTCGTGACTCCTTCATCATCAAGTGAAGGATTTGAATAACCACTTAAAGTGATTGCTAGTGTTCCCGTTGGATCTTCGAAAACACTATTGTTATATGCATCGTAATATTCATACCAACCTGCTTTGTTTAAGGCTTCTTCATATGAATCGTACGCTTGCATATCAACATCAAGGATAGAAAGAGTAATGCCTTCTTCTGCTTTGGCTAATTTACTTGCTAGGGCTTTTGCATCATCTAAGGTCGCATCATCATCAAGGCCGTAGTAAGAAGGATAATTAACTATATCCTCATAATAATATTGATATGCGGCATTGTAATATTCTTCACCTTGAATCGAATATTTAACTTGCTTGCCAGTAGAAGGAACTTTCGTAAAATCAAAAGTAGGATAATCTACTCCACTGATGCCTAATAAATTTGTAAGAACATCGCTAATTGCATCACTTGGATAGGAAGAAACAAATGTGCTTGTAGGATCAGTAACACTTACTACCACTCTATATCCAATAGTTTGATAATCATCATCCACCATGTCATAACTCTTAAATGAAATCTTTTCGTTCCAAAGAAGTTTTGGATTCTGCAATTGATTTAGAGCGTATTCTTCGTAATCGAAATCATCAGAAAGGTCCAATGTGTATAAGAAATAAATGTTGCCTTTCTTGTAGTAGTTATATTTTCCTCCTTCAGCAATATCGAATTTCGGGAGGGTTTCACCGGTCTTTTCTTTAATTTCGTTAACTACATCAGTTGGCCAAGAGGAATATGTTATTTCTTTTGCTGTGTAATAGAAATTGAAATTATTGCCGCTGTTGTAATAAAGAAGGGCATCAATTTCTGAGCCATCTACTAAAGTCTTATTAAGGATATAGGCATCGTAGGTGTTGCTATCTTTTTCATTTAAAGTGAAGCCATCTGCAATTAAGAGTTTTGCATAGTCTGCAGTGATGTTCTTGTAGTACTTATCGTAGATTTGTAAAGTATCGTAATCTGAGGTGTAGGCCGCATATACTTCACCCATCTTAATAAATGGCAAAGTCGTTGTTGTAACGTAATCTATCGCATAAAGAGTATCTTCATCCCAAGAAGAATCTTTGTTAGCTAACCCATAAAGATCACTGTAGACTCTGATGATGTTATCTCCGCTTGTGATATTTCCATCATCGTCCGTTTCTTCTGGGTAGAAATAATAAATCATATCGTATCCATCGCCAGTATCTTCATTGCCTTTGGTTACTTCGACGTATTCGATGCCAGAGATGTTTGTTTGAACCGCTTCCCCACTATATGTTGTGATTACATTCCAATCAAACTTAGCTAATTCCTTATAGTATTCCTTCATGCTAAAAGAAGAATCTTCATAGACAAATTCCAAATAATAGCCGTTGGAATTGCTATCGTATTGGACAGAAACGCTTGGCTTGCTAGGGAAAGAATACGGCAAGGCTCCGTCACAATATTGTTTCATTAACATCAAGTCACGATTCGTCCATTTTTCAAAATGACCATCTGGTTTTTCTGAACTTGATTCGCTTGAAGAATTTGATGCGCTAGAAGAACTTAATTCACTAGAAAAACCACTAGATGAAGTTTCTTCTTTACAAGAGGAAAGACCTAGTGTAAAGCCAAAAAGCGCTAACACCGAGAGACATCCTGCATTTATTTTTACTTTTTTCATAATTGCTACTACCTTCTTGCTAAAGGATTATAGTGCTGGTTTATGAAATGTAAATTTTATTTTTCTGGATTAAGTTGCTATTTTTAGGTTCCTTAATTACATTTTTTAGATTTTTTATCCAAATATGACACATCTAAGAAGTCTTTTAAACGAATTTCGATTGAAACACAAGCTTTCTTGCAACTCTCCAAAAACACGCTATTTTTTTGAAAAGTCGCTTGAAAAAATACACAATTCAGCTAAAAAGTCGCTTGAAAAAATACATGTGCTAATAGAAAAGTCGCTTGAAAAAGTCTATACTCATACATACAAAGAGGTTTGGAAAAAATGTTTAAAAGAAAAGTAGAAAAAGAATTAGTCGAATGGAAAAACTCCCTACCCTTAAAAAGGAAGGCGTTCATTTTGAAAGGCATGCGCCAAGTCGGAAAAACAACTCTAATAAAAGATTTCGCTGCCAAGAATTATAAAAATGTCGTCTACTTTAATTTGAAAGTCGATACAGATTTAAAACAAGCGTTCGAAAACGATTTAACCACAGACCGTATAATTCAAATTTTGTCTTTACTACGGCCAAAATTTAAATTTATACCTCATCAAACGGTTATTCTTATCGATGAAATCCAAGAATGCCAAGGTGCAAGAGCCTCAATAAAACCTTTTATGGAAGATGGAAGATACGACATCATAGCTTCTGGATCGTTACTTGGCATAAAAGGCTACAACAAAAGATATAACGGTGGAGTTTCCGTTGGCTTTGAACACACGGTTTATATGAAAGCCATGGATTTTGAAGAATATCTCTGGGCAAAAGGCATTAATCAAGGAACAATCGATTATTTAGAAGAATGTTTTAGAAACAAAGCAGAAATAGACCCAGCAATTCATAAAACTATGTTGAATTATTTCAAGGAATATATCTGTGTTGGAGGGATGCCCGCAGTTGTCGATATGTTTTTAAAAACAAATAATTTCAATATTGCACGTAGAGAGCAAAAAGACATCCTAGAGGATTTCAAAGATGATTTTGGCAAGCATCTAAACGACAAAGAGGAAGAAGAAATAGACCTTGCATTACTAGCAAGGATTAATAAAGTGTTTGATTCAATTCCTTCTCAATTAGCAAAAGAAAATAAGAAATTCTTCTATTCAAAGCTCGAAAAACGTGCGACTAGTGAGAAATATGGTCCTGCCATTAAATGGTTACAAGAATACGGTTTGATCGAATATTGCTACAATCTATCGACACTAGAATACCCTTTAGAAGGATATAAGCAAGACAGCATTTTTAAATTATATGTTTCAGATACGGGATTGTTTTTATCAATGTTGGATGATGATGTAATTTCTTCCATCTTGCTAGGAGATAATTTGGGCCTATACAAAGGAGCCATTTATGAGAATGTTGTTGCCGATGCATTTATCAAAAACAGCATTCCCCTCTACTACTTTTCAAAAGATTCAGGCTTAGAAATAGACTTTATAACAAAATACGAGAAAGAAATAACGCTTATCGAAGTAAAGGCGAAAAATGGAAATGCAAAAAGCGCAAAAACAATTTTAAAAGACAAAGCAAAATATCCTCAAGTAAATAAGCTTATTAAATTATGCGAAGCAAATATTGCTGTAACAGAAAATATGATTACTTTGCCATATTATTTAGCTTACTTAGTTAAATGATGTAACAAAAAAACAAAAATATCCCCTATAAATCCCTCCTAAAAATCAAAAAAGGCCTACGAGATTAACCCATAAGCCTTTAATTAGTAAGGATATTTATTCTTGAACTTTGTCTTCTTTTTTAGAAAGAATGAGAACTCTAACTAATACCCATGCAGTTCCGCAAAGAACAAATGTTCCTAAGACACCATCAACGATGTAGAACATAATTCTCCAACCACTTGTCTTATAAGTGATAATGGTTCCTGGAGCAATGCCTTGCATAGCATTGGAGTTTGCTACGGTGTAGAGAACGTTATGTAACGCTTTTCTAATAGCAATTCTAGCTGTTGCACTTTCTTTGTCGGCGAAATCTCCCTTCATCATTTGCCAGGTGAGTTGCATGTCTGTTCCAGCTCTCATGCCTTGATCTGAAACCATGTATTCATAAAGGTTGAAATCTGAAAGACCAAATCCTTTGAAACCCCACTCGTCTCTAAGAACGTTTGTCATAAGAGCTTTGCTTCCGCCAGCCCATGTCGTGCCTAGTTTATTGAAGGAAGACATAACAGCCGTGCAAGCGTTCATCGTTTTCTTGGAATGTTTACCGTTTGAATCAGAGATGTAATCAATCTCAGTTTTTGCTTCTTTGACGACGATTTCGAATGGTTTGAGATAGATTTCACGGATGGTTTGCTCGGTTGCCCAAGTGCAAAGGGAGGTTGTTCTCCATGTTTCTTGATCGTTCAAAGCAAAGTGTTTGATGTAAGCATATAAGCCTTTATCTGCTGCACCAGAGACAACATTAGCAGCAATCTTACCAGCTAATACGCCATCTTCTGAATAGTATTCGAAGTTACGACCAGCAAATGGCGAACGGTGTGTGTTCATGGCTGGGCCATACCAACCAGAGAAACCTGGATTCATAGAAAGGGATTCTTCGCCAATGGCCGTGCCCATTTCTTTAGCAAGCTCTTTATTGAAGGTAGCTGCAAGAAGAGGCTCAGACATATAAGCTGTAACATTTTCATATGTGCCAGCTAAAGAGGAGAAGCCTTGTGGACCATCGTGATCTTCAGTTGCTGGTTTATCGATGCTTTCCATCTTTGGAGTATTGTAGGCTCCGTTTATGAGATATTTGCCTGCGTTATTGTAATCGTCATCTGTTAATTGATTAAGAATTTTATCGTAGGCTTCATCATCATAGTCAAGGCCTCTAAGATCGATTAACTTTAAACCGTTGTTTTCGCCAGTTTTTGGCATGACATCATTTTCATCGTTCTCATTAGTGTATGGTTCTAAGCCTTTAGCAATCGTCTTGCCATTGATGATGATCTTATCTGCCTCGGCATCTTTTGCGGTTGGTGTTGAAGGATAAGTTCCATCAAAGTCCTTTCTAGACATCTCAAAGGCATATCCATCAGTTTTTGTGTCTTTGAATATCGCGGAAACATCATCAAATTGATTGGTAACTTCTGCTTTATCTGAGCTTCTTTGCTTGTAAGTTTTTGTTTC
Source organism: Alistipes communis (assembly GCA_963655775.1). GTDB lineage: Bacteria > Bacillota_I > Bacilli_A > RFN20 > CAG-826 > UBA4951. The sequence continues at coordinate 522 of CAVKFY010000046.1, read as the reverse complement.
AGAAACATTGAAAGAAACGCTTAATTCCTTACCAGAAGAATCCTTTGATACTGTATGGCTATCTTCTTTGATTTCAACAACATATTCGCCTTTCTCGAGTTCATATCCTTTGAAACCATTGTTGTTCTTATCGTTATAGTCATAAGAAGCCATGTCTTCTTTCTTGATGGTGAGAGTTACTTCTTCACTCTTACCAGCTTCAAGAAGGGAGGTTTTTGCAAAATCTCCCAGAACTGTGGAGGATTTTTCAATTCCACCAACTGTATATGGGGCGGTATAGTAGGCTTGAACAACCTCTTTACCTGCGACTGTGCCGGTGTTTTTAACTTCAACAACGATAGTGACTTCATCGTTTGTGACTTTGCTTGATTTAATTTGTTTAGAAAAGGTCGTATAGCTTAAGCCATAGCCAAATGGATAAGCGACTTGTTTTTGATATATACTCTCATTTGAGCCATATCTTGTTTCGTAATATCTATATCCAACATAGATTCCTTCTTCGTATTCAACGAAGTGTGCGTC
>CAVKFY010000045.1:9214-12944 GCA_963655775.1 Alistipes communis | reverse complement strand
TTCTGGATTTGGGTCATCTTTTTTAAGTAAGCTAAGCATAAATGCGGTAATGACAGTACCAATGAATAGCGAGAGAAGGTACCAATACCAATTTCCAACGACAGCAAAGACGAAGATGCCACCATGTGGAGCCATAAGAGTGCATTTGAATAGAACGCTAAGTAGACCTGCTACAGCTGCTCCAACCACTGAAGAAGAGATGACTCTTAATGGATCTTTTGCAGCATAAGGGATTGCTCCTTCAGTAATGAAGCCTGCGCCCATGATGTAGTTGACCATTGCTTCTTTTCTTTCTTGTTTCGACCATTTTTGTGGGAAGAGAGTTGCAGATAAAGCAATACCAAGTGGCGGAACCATGCCACCAATCATGACAGCAGCCATCATTTCGTAGCAATAGGTTTGAGTGGCTGCATCAGTTGTTGCGGCAGCTTGAGTAAGCATGGCCGTTCCAAAGACGTAAGCAGCTTTATTAATTGGTCCACCCATATCTATCGCCATCATGGCAGCAAGAAGGGCGCCAAGAAGGATTGTTAATTGATGTTCGCCTAACCAATTTAATCCTTTTGTAATACCGATATTGATATATGTGAATGGGGTATTTAAGAGGAACATCGCCAAACCAATAAGGACAATGCCAAATACTGGATAGATAAGCATTGGCTTGATACCATCGAGTGATTTAGGAAGCTTGCAAGTGCATTTTTCTAAGAGTTTGATAATGTATCCCGCTAAGAAACCTGCGACAAGTGCGCCCAAGAAGCCTGCGGTAGAACCTGTATCATTTCCTGAAAGCTGAACTTCAATCGAATAAGAAGAAACGGTTGCAAGCCATCCTCCAACAAAGCCAACCGCCAAGCCTGGACGTCCTGCTATAGAGTAGGCAATAAAGGCTGCAAAGACCGGTAACATGAAGTTAAAGGCATAGCCGCCAGTTGTTTTTAAGAACCATGATACTGGGGTGCCAGTTCCAAAGTTAGAGTCTGTTGGAACTTGAGCAAACGTATCGATCATAAAGGCGATAGCAATCAAAATGCCTCCGCCGATAACAAATGGCAACATGTGCGAAACACCATTCATCAAGTGTTTGTAGAATTGATGGAATATTGAACCTCCAGCACTCTTATCTTCCTTTTTGCTTTCTTTATTATCGGAATGATAGACTGGCGCGTTGCCACTAACTGCTTCTTTGATGAGATTTTCTGGCTCATGGATGCCTTTGCTAACGGTTGAGATAACAATGCGTTTGCCATCAAATCTAGACATTTCAACGTTAACGTCTGCCGCAACAACGATTCCTTTCGCGTGTTCAATTTCTTCCTCGGTAAGAAGATTTTTGATTCCGCCTGAACCATTTGTCTCAACCTTGCAAGAATAGCCCATTTCTTCGGCTTTTTTCTTAAGTGCTTCTTCAGCCATGTAGGTATGAGCGATACCATTTGGGCAACCCGTGACACCAAGAATTTCTGGGAATTCGCTCTTTGGAGTTTCTTCTTTCTTTTCTTCTTCGATACGGTCTGCTTCGGCTTTGTTGATGACCTCAAGGAATTCTTCGACCGATTTTGCGTTGATAAGGTTGTTCTTGAAGTCTTCATCCATCAAAAGATTGGATAGTCTTGCTAATACTTCAAGATGAACATTATCTTCTGTGTTTGGAGCGGCAATTAAGAAGAGCAAATTAACTTTCTCTCCATCAAGGGATTCGTAATCTACTCCATCCTTAAGCACCATTGCAGCTAGAGCTGGGGCCTTAACGACGTCGGATTTACAATGTGGAATAGCAATTCCTTCGCCAATCCCTGTCGTTGATTCCTCTTCTCGATGATAGACACCCTTCTTATAGGTCTCTAAGTCTTCGATGACGCCACTATTTGATATCAAGGCTACCGCTTTTTCAATACAATCACTTTTTGATGAAGCGCTAGCGTTAATATCAATCGTTTTACTTGATAATAAATCTGTGATTTTCATATATCCTCCTTTCATTTATATCAATTTTTCTAATTCATTTATTTTTTCAAGTGTGGCTAAATTCTCAGAGAAGGCTGAGGCACTGCCTGCAGCTATTCCTCTCTTAAACGCTTTATTAATATCGCCACTTCTAACGTATTCATCGATAAATCCTGCGACTAAAGAATCGCCAGCACCAACAGTGTTAACGACCTTTCCTTTAGGGGATCTTATGATTTTATGATTTCCATTTCCTTCAACTAGAAGAGCGCCATCTCCTCCAAGAGAGACGATGACATTTCTTGCGCCTAGTTTGATTAATCTTTTTGCAGTTTTCACTAATTCTTCGTCGTTATTTATCTTTGTATCGAATAGTTCTTCTAATTCTTCTTTGTTTGGCTTAACTAAGATTGGATGATATGACAAAGTTTTCAAGAGGGTATCTTTTGTCGTATCAACGATTAGCTGAACATTTTGTCCTTTTATTCTTTCTAAGATTCTCTCATAAGTATTGCTCGGTAAGGTGTTTGGAATTGCACCAGAAATAACCAAGACGTCTTTGTCTGTTAATTTGGTGAGTTTTGAGATAAGTTCTTCAATTTTTTCATCGCTTACCTTTGGACCTTGGCCATTTATTGCCGTCTCCACCATTCCTTTGATCTTAACGTTGATTCTTGTATTTCCTTCGAGCTCAACAAAGTCAGTATCGATATTATGGGATGTCATCTCATCCTTAACGTATTTGCCAACAAAGCCTCCAACAAAGCCCATTGCCACGGATTTTGTCCCTAGATTCGATAAAACGATTGAGACATTAATTCCTTTCCCTCCAGGAAGCATGCTTTCTTTCTTTGTGCGGTTAATGGCTCCTACTTCGAGCTTATCCAAATCAACGATGTAATCTAGCGCTGGGGAAAATGTTACTGTGTATATCATTACTCTCCTACCTCCAAAACATTCTCTTTCTTATATTCTTTTTTATTCATTTTGTTTGTGATTAGGGTTGCATCATCAAAGGAGGCAAAAGATACTCCTTTTTCGAAACCAAGTTTTGAAGCATCGGCTAAAACAAAGGCTTTCAAGCTTCTTTCTAAAGCCACTTTCTTAATGATTGCCTCTTCGTAATCTGGAGTTGTGTAACCCTGATTTAAGGAAATCGCATTTGAGCCAAAGAAACCAAAATCAAAGGTGAATCTTTTGATGGTTTCTAAAGGAAACGCTCCAACGAAAGCATCAGTGCTTAATTTAATTTCTCCGCCTGTAACATAAACTTTATAGCCTTTTTTCTTTAACTTTTGAGCAATTGTCATAGAGTTGGTGACAAAGATATTATTCTTAGAAACAATATAGTCACAAAGACATGATGTTGTAGTTCCTGCGTCGATATAGACTAAGGAATTGTCTTTTATTAATGTTGCGGCATATTTAGCGATTTCGTTTTTTTCTTTAACGTTAAGTTGTTCTTTCTCGCTCATATTCAGTTCAAATAAGCTTGAACTTGCCGCTCTTAAAGATTTAGCTCCTCCATGGAGTCTAACAATCTTTCCTTCTTTTTCTAGATATACTAGGTCTCCCCTTATAGTAGATTCACTGGATGATGTTTTCTCCATTAATTCATGAATGGAGACGTACTCCTTCTCATCTACTAAATTCAAAATCATTTCTAATCTTAAATTTTTAAGCATTAGTTTTTTCCTCTGCCATTATTGTAAAAGCGCTTACATTAATAATCAACAAAAATCGTTAAATTTCATTATATTTCATTAAGTATATGTATATTAAT
>CAVKFY010000045.1:0-9090 GCA_963655775.1 Alistipes communis | reverse complement strand
TAGGAAATGATTTTATTGCTAAATTCAATGGGTTTTCCTTTAGTTTCGTGCGGAAAATATCGGCAAGTTTGCCTATGTCTTCGAAAACCATAAAAGCAATGAACGGAAGTAAGGAGACAAACATCTTTTCGAGCCTTAAAAACGCTCATTCTACATTTCGTAAGTGACGTATGTTGTCGCCCGATTAGTCTACTATTAGTCTACTCATTAGTCTACTCATTAGTCTACTTGCTTTTTGATTATTTTTTTAATCGGATTTATTCGATAAAGTTTTAATTATATCGATAAAACCTCTTATTGTGTCCATCTAGCGTTCTTTTTACTTCCTTCACGTTTTATCAGCCCATCTTTCTTCAAGGACTGCACGATTTTCTTAACGCCGCCAAGGCTCAAAGAACAGTCTAAGGCAACTTCTGATAATTTTGCATTCGGATTGTTTAATAGATAGGTAAGTACCTTTCTATGAGATTCGATGAGCCCTGTTGCTTGTTCTTCAAGCGTCTTTCTAAGCGTTACTGTATCTGGCACAAAGGAAAACGGAATTGTTACAACAATCATGTTAGAATCAAAATTGAACGCCTTTTCAGTATAGTTACTTACAATAGTCGGAACACCATGCCCGCTTTGCTCGGCAAAATCAGAAAGAGAGAAAACATTGAAAAGCGCTTCGTTGATTGGTTTGCTTCTTCCGTGAAAAAATTCCTCTTTTGTCATGTTAAAAGGAGGCTGACCATAAGAAGAAACCTCGATTCTATCATCATAAATGAAAACGGATGGAGGAAGCATGTGAATCCAGTCATTATGGACAACGGCGTTTATCCAGGCTTCCCTAAAAGATTCCAAGTTGAATAAAGATGTTTCCTTTCTTAAACCGTTCGTTAAATCGGTTTTTGTTACATCCAGGCTTTTCATCAGTTCAAGAACCATCTTACAGGAGCTCAATATGCAGCGTCTCCCATATTCTGTCCTTTCGGACATTGATGTTTTGTCTGTCCCTTTAAAACGGACAACTTTCATGGATACATTGTTGTTATCCGATAAGACATAGGCGACTAAATTAAATTCGTTTTTGGAATTCAATAATCCAAAATTTCCCAAAAAGTCTTTGCCTTCACGGTAATGAATTCCGTTGCTTATGAAATACTCCCTTAAATAATTGAAAGAAAGGTCCTGATAAATGGATTTTGTTTCTCTCATTGCATCATAGGAACCGGAAATGATTGCTCTTCTTACGCTTTGATTATCCATTAGGTCATCGGATTTAACGTTTCGAATGTAATATCTGCCGTCACAACTATAGGGTATATCATTGCCATGGGCTTCGACCTTTAAAAACTGATTTCCGTTCTCATCGGATAAAACGGTGACTTCGTAAGCGAATTTTGGTTGAACAAGAGCGGCTATTCTTTCTCTCACATCATCAAGAGATCTTTTGCCCAATTGAAGCCCTTTAACTGTTCCGTCATCATATGTTCCAAAATAAACAGTACCTACGAAATGTTTATTGAGCATAGAAGTTAAGGATTTGATGCCTTTATCTAATTGAGATAGGCTTTCTTTGTTTTCAAGAAATTCGCTTTCTTCTCCTACATTCATGAGCTTTTATCCTCCGTGTTATTAGTCTACTGATTAGTCTACCATTAGTCTACTCATTAGTCTACTCCAAGGGAAATTAAACTAGATATTGTCCTAAAAGACCCAACATCTAGAAGAATATCCTCTATCGCAAAAATCAGATTTTATCTAGGTTATCACCATCTTTTAGCCAATGAAAATGTTATTTTGGGCCTTTGAAAAAGGACAAGGCTTTTATCTTTGATCTTCAAAAAAAGAAAAAGCCGCCTATTATGGCGACTTAATCAATCTTGTTAGCTTAAGAAAGTTTAACGGAGCTTCCATCCCAACTATATTTGAAAGTAGAATAGCCAAAGGTAGAAAGATTCCCTGTTTCAAAATCCGAAGAATGAATTACAAAATAAATCTCTCCTCCTTCATCTTTATTAGGAAAGGCTTTTTCTAAATCTAGAGTTAGTTCAAATGAAACACCGTCTTTTGCTGATTCTAGGTTGGTCTTGCTTACCGTAAGTAAAACGTTTTCCACATAACTATCTTTTGGTTTAAATGGATTGTTATTTGAATAAGCGAGAATGTACGCGTCTCTTAAGACCGTGTTTTCTTGAGTTTTTATCTTTCCAGAGTATTTGCTACCCTCCTTTAAAGGAGAAGAGAAGTTATATTCCACTACGACAGCATTCATTTTTGTATATTCATCGCCATAATAGAAAGCTCCTTTGATATCTGAAGATCCACAACTTGTAAGAGTAGCCACTAAGCCAAGGCTAAGTGTTTTTAATATTCTATGTTTCATATGTTATTTCCTGTTCTTTTGATAATTTTAGCTTAAAGGCAATCTTATCTCCTAATCTATTTTTTTCTGGCTCTTTAACATTTAATGGGGATGGCCGAAAATGCCATCCCCATTAAATGTTAAAGAGCCTGTATTTCTACGTTTCTAAAACTAAAAGCAAGAAAAGGAGACAGGGAAAATGTTATTCTTCTTTACCTCCTTCTTTTTTCTTTGCTTCCTCGAGTTGTCTCTTGAGTTCTTCGATTTCTTTATCTTTGTTTTCTATCTCTTTTGCTTTGGTGGCTTTCTCTTCGCTATAGGCGAGTTCTTTCTTTTTGCGATTGTTCTCCGAAACTAAGTAAATGATCTTTGCTATTTCAAAGATACATATAGCACTAGAAGGTAGAATAACAAGAACTAACGTGCCAACCTTGCTAGACATAAAGAAATAGATTTGGCCCAAAGGAAGAGAAACGAAGGTTACTTTACCAAGGATTTCTCCATTACGGCCATCGCTATAGAGGGTTTGGATTTCATTCTCTCCATCTACTGCATCTCCTTTGAGTTTGAAGACATATGTTCCGTCATCTAATTTCGTAGGATCAGAGATGATTCTATGAGTGATGGTGTTATTATCTAGCGGAATGTAATTAAAAGTGAGAACATCGCCTTTCTTCAAAGAAGAATAGAATTCATCTTCTTTTCCGCTCTTTACCAAATCAACCTTGATTAAAGACTTAACGGGGATTGATTGGATCTCATATTCATTTTTCTTATCTCCATCCATGGAGGAAGATATAACGACTAAATATTGAGAATCACCGACTCTGCCATTAGTTATTCTTGAGGTGATTGATAAACAAGCTAAGCCAAAAATAAGTGTAAAAAAAGTATAAAAGATAATATTCCCAGTTATCTTTAATGCTTTCTTGCCTTTTTTCTCTTCTTTGTTTTCTTCCATGATTGACGATATTCTAACATAAATGAGGCAGAGATGGTGTCTCTGCCTCATATGTTGTAGATTTAATTCCTAGCTTAGTTATCCAAAAGTTGATTGTTCGTTATTGGTGACGATTTTATTTTTTGGAGACAACCCAAGTGCCGGAACCAGTAGAAGTTTCAACGGATTGATATCCTTCAGCAAGGAAGGTTGTTGGGGTGCCTGCTGAAGAAGCTTTAGCATCGTCGCCATTAGCAGGATTATATCCATTGAATGTTCCGCCAGTAACGAAGATTCTTTGATCTTTGAAATTATTCGCTTGATTCAAAAGTAAATGTTTAACGGTATCGTTCCATTTATATGTTTCACTTCCATTGGTGTAAGTGCCGCTTTCGATGTAAGCGTAACCACCATTTTTGCCAACGTAAACGCATGCACCTTCTTCATTGTTAATGCTTACATTCAAATCTTTTAATGTTGCTTTAGCTGTTGCACCATTTACCCAAATGGCGTCAACTTCACCTTTTCCTGTGTAACCAGTTTCATCAATGGTGCCATTGCATAAAACAAAATTATCATTAAAGACTTCAAAAGCTGTATCCGCTTTGGCAGTAAAGGTTTTGCCGCCAAGATCAACGGTAATATTATCTGCAGTGACTTCCATTATTCCTTCTGCAGTGATGTCGTTAGTTAAAGAAATATACGAGTTTCCCGTTCCTAAAGCATTTTTTAAATCGCCAACTGTGCCAACTTCAGTCTTCTTTACAACTCTCCAAGCGTTGTCACCAATGCTGGTCGATCCGTAACCGTCTGCTAAGAAGGTGGTTGCTACTTTATTATCATCTCCTGCAGCTGGATTGTTACCATAGAAATCTCCGCCAGTGACAACAATAAGTTGATTATTTGCTTCGCGTCTGTCTTGATTTAAAACGAGAGCTTTGAATTCTGTGCTGTATTCGTAATCAATTTTCGTTTCATTTTTGTAAACACCGCTCTCAATTACAATTTTACTGCCAGGGAAGGCATAGGCACATGAACCAGTAATGCTATCTACAGAGATGTTCATATCTCTTAATGTAACACTAGAGCCTGCTTCTGCAGCGATTACATCACATTCATTATTGTCTCCGCCACCCTTGTACTTGTTTTATGGCGGTTCCATCGATAGTGCCATTTTCAATCACAACATCGGTTCCTTGCACTCTGAAACATTGTGATTGATTATGAGTTGGATCTGCATCTCTCTATCTAAAATGGATTGCAACAAAGTCACATTTTTTAAGAAGGCATATTGATACAGAACGTTAGCTAAAAATGTCGCCATGTGGCATTTTCTGTTATCGACCCAATTCTCTTATCTTGGTTTTCTAGATAGATATATAATACCACTCGGTTTTTATGATCTTATCTTTGATAACATTCCTTGTAACCATCATCTTGATGGTCTTACTAATAATATTCAAACCAAATATCACGATAGGAAAGGTCTCTTTCCAGACGTTCTGGGTTATTACTTCACTTGGTGCGATTATTGTCTTATCTACTGGGCAAATAGATATCTCCTCTCTTTGGGAGAACCTTACCGGAGGAAAGATGAATCCGATAAAGATACTGGTTCTATTTATATCGTTATCAATGATTTCTATATCTCTTGATGAGTTGAATTTCTTTAATTATTTGTCTACCAAGGCGCTCAAGATTGCTCAAGGCAGCCAATATAAGATCTTCTTTACAATCTATTTCCTTGTTGCAATCCTTACGATATTCACCTCGAATGATATTGTCATATTATCTTTAACACCATTCATTATTTCCTTTTCCAAGAAAGCAAAGATAAATCCTTTGCCATTCTTGATATGTGAATTCGTTAATGCAAATACATATTCGATGTTATTATCCATTGGAAATCCAACGAATATCTATTTAGCTGGTGCGGAGAATATCAATTTTCTTTCTTATCTTTCTAGGATGTGGCTACCTACATTTCTAGCAGGCATATCCACTTTATGCGTGATTCTTTTGCTTTTTAGAAGGGATTTAGCGAGGAAAATTGAAAATATCAAAATTGAAGATGTTGAATTAAAAGACAAACCATTAGTTATTATCAACCTTGTTGTTTTAAGTTTAACCACCATATTACTGGTTATTTCTAACTATATATCTCTAGAGATGTGGTTAATATGCTTAAGTGCGATGGTAATCATGTCTTTGGTCTTGCTTGTATACTCAATATTAAAGAAAGATAAAGCATACTTACTTAAGACATATAAACGTCTTCCGTATAACCTAGTTCCATTTATCTTATCGATGTTTATCTTGGTTCTTTCCTTAAAAGAGAATGGGCTTATCTCACATCTTCAAAAGATATTGGATACATTATCTATAAATCCTTTAGCAGAAACATTCACTTATACAATATCTTCTACTCTCTTTGATAATGTCATTAACAATATTCCTATGTCAGTCTTATTTTCTTCTATCCTAGAAGATAGAAGTGAGCTAGCGATCTATTCCACGATCATTGGATCGAATATTGGCGCATATCTAACTCCAATAGGCGCCCTAGCAGGCATTATGTGGATGTCTATTCTTAAGAAATATGATGTCAACTTCACCTTTGTTTCCTTTATGAAATATGGAGCATTATTAGTAAGTGCATCCCTTATATCCTCGAGTTTAGGCGTATATCTTCTTTGTGGGATCTAAAAACATGCTCGAACTTTTTCCTTCGATATAATCTATCCTTTAGATAAGTTTCGATTAAATGGCGAGTCGGCTAGGCATTTAATCGGAAAATAAGCATAATGCCGATAATAAGCCGTTTTTTTGTTCAGAGAGTAAAAAGAAAACCGTCCTTGCTTATTGGACGGGGGAATTCGCTTATACACTGGCTATAAGCTATGTGTTCATTTCCTATTAGTTGCGGAAAATAGGGCCTTCTTTAGCGATGGCAGCGAGTAATTTGCTGTATTCGCTCCAGTTAGAAGATTTCTTGTTATTTTTCTTTCTGAAGAACATAATGATTCCTCCTTCAAACTTGCTTTGTTTCTCAAAGCGACATAATCATAATGAAGTTTCAACAACATAAAATATGAAAGGCTTTTCAGTAAGCGTTTTCAGAAAGTGCTTTCATGAAAAATGGCTTCTTTTGGGGCTTTTTCTGACATTTTTTGTAACAAGAAAAAGAAAGAAAACCACGTTTTTGTAAATGAAATGTAAAGATTATTCCCTTTGGATGTTCCTAACAAATGAGGATATGGTTAAGAACAATATCAAACCTATAAAAATAAACGTTGTTACCGAAGACAAGATAAACATATCCTCATTGCAAGAGCCATTAACATTGATAAGAGTATTCTCCAGTACCATTATGGAGACAATGGCATTAACCAACAAAACAATTCTTAGTTGTTTTCCTAAGACGTTTTCACTTAACTTCCTAAGGTTTATTATCGAAATTGTGATGTTATAAAAAGAATATGTGGTCATGGCAATTGAGGTTATTTGATCTGCTGCAACATTCTTATTATTTGTAACTAGAAATATTGCAGGTTCGATCAAAGATAGATTGATTACAAGAAGGAAAATAAAGGAAAGGATATATACCTTCTTTGGAAAATATTCCTCTGCAATACGTTTTGCATAAGCCTTGTCTAAATCTTCCACATCATTTTCTCCTTGATTTGATATGGATAGTTTATTTTTTAGCAATACCTATTTTGAACAACACAAATTCGAAAATACGTTGATTTCGCAGGGTTATTTCAAATTTTCTAGCAAAGTTTTCGTATCGATAACTCTGCTATCGTAACAGCGTGAGAAATATTCAAGTCCATCTTCTTGCTTACCAATTAAGAAGGCCGCGCATGCATCTGCAGGAACTATTGTCTTATATCCTAAATAGTAAGCGCCCGCTAAAGTTTGTAAGACACAAATATTTGTATCTGCACCAAATGCAATAAGAGTATCTACGCCAAGTTCTCTTAGTAATAAATCAAGATCTGTTTGAAAGAATCCGTTATATCTACGCTTAGGAACAATGAAATCTTTCTTAGAAACGTTAAAGATATCTAGAGGTTTGGCTGCTTCGCTATCTTTAATTCCGTGTTCTCCCCATAGTTCAAGTTCTTTATCTACTCCAGGAATATGGGCATCATCAGAGAAAATAACAGGAATATTAAGTTCTCTAGCTTTGTTAACGATAATTGATGCGTTCTTGACCGCTTCATCAAGCGCAGGAATATTCCCTAATGATCCTCCTAATAAATCAACAACTAGGACGGCAGTTTTGCTTAGATCGATGTCTTGGTTATTTTGCCATGGAGTGTTTTGATGTTTTGGTAGATACATATTTAAATCCTCTTTGTAATTGTAACATAAATGTAGGTTTTATCGAATGTTTCTCTTGAATAGTGAAGTAGGAGTGAAGTATTACTTCATTGTTACTTCACACTTAACTTCATTTTTATTCTGGGAATACCAGATCATGATTGGAGAAATATTTAACCGGATAGGTTTTATCGTTCGTTAGAAGAAGTTTCTTCTCGATAAGGGGAGAAAGAACTTCTTTTCTAAAATATGTCGATGGCTTGATGCCAAGCATTTCTGCAATCTCTAGAACACTCCGCCCTTTATTCCAACAATAAGAAAGAATCTCTAATTGTTTTGGGCTTTCTTCTCCTTCTAGAGTATACACCGCAGGTTTTTCATCGTTAGAAACTAGTCCAGATTGATGAGTTAAATCAGGCAAGGTTAATGAGAAAAACGAATCATTCGAATCAGCAAAAGGAGCGAATTTAGAACCGTATTCACGATATTCTTCGCAGATTTTATCAAAGCCACTGCCCTTATGATCCATCACCTTACAAAGAGAAAGAACATCACAAATAAGTTCATTTCTTCTTAATGGAGGGATTTCTGATAGATTAGTTTCCTTCCTTAGCCATTTATTCGAAGGCAAAGATCCAGGAGATATTATTTCTAGGCGATCTTTAAAAAGATTGATTTCAATCTGACTTCCTTGAATGAAATAATTTCTATGTCCGATGGCATTAGCTATTCCTTCAGAAAGAGAGCGTTCAGGAAATGAAAAAATCTTTTTCCTTCCTAGAGGCGTTTTCTCAAACCCATCTACGGAGCGTCCTTTAACAAAGGCTAACGCTTCTTTATATTCCTTAATTAAATTGCCTTTTATCGAATTTGACGCAAGAAAAACATTATCTCCCTTGCTAACTCCCGGGAAAGCAGAACATTCAATAAGCGTTCTTGAATCATTGCAATCATCCCTAAAAAGAAGAGAGCCTTTCTTAAGTCTTCCTTCCAAATTGAAAAAACCGATATTTAGTAGGTCTTTCTCGGTTAATTCTTTTCCATCATTTTGTTCTTTATAGAAAGAATAAAGAGTTTGGAAGTCTTCTTTATGGAAGATTTCATCGGTTTCCATGATGTCATATGCGACATAATCGCTAGACATGACAAGGTTACGAATTTCCTCTCCACTAGCGGCACTGGTTTTCCCAAAATGACGCACAAAAATCGTACTTAATCCATTCATGTGCAGGGAAATGGGAGGATATTTGCTTTTTTCAACATGTAAAGCGAGAACATAGCGAGTTGGGGAGGTGGAAGGCACTTCAATTTTCTCAAGCCTATATCGTATTGGCGGTTCGATATGTATTTGAATCAAACGTTGAATCATCAAAGCAATCTTATCCGCATCATTATGAGATAAAGAAATTACTTCATGCGTTTTATTATCGACGCCAATATAGATAACTCCACCAAACGTATTAGCAAAAGCGGC
>CAVKFY010000044.1:763-14024 GCA_963655775.1 Alistipes communis | reverse complement strand
GGATTGAAGTTATTCACCCACTAAATCTTTCGATCAAAGCAGGCACTTCCGTTGCAATAGTTGGAGAAACAGGTTCAGGAAAAACAACGCTTGCTAACTTAATTTGTAGATTCTATGAGCCAACAAACGGACAAATACGTCTTGATGGAGTTGATTACAAAGAGCGCTCCTTAGGTTGGCTACGTTCAAATATTGGCTACGTCCAACAAAGTCCATTCGTTTTCTCTGCAACCTTCTTCCAAAATATCGCTTACGGAAAGCTTGATGCAACCTTAGAAGAAGTCAGAGCAGCAGCAAAATTAGTTGGCATCGATTCTTTCATTATGAAAGAGAAAAACGGCTACGATACGTTCTTAGAAGACGGAGGATCATCTCTTTCCCAAGGACAAAAACAACTTATTTCCTTTGCTAGAGCAATAATCAGGAATCCTTCGATTCTTATCCTTGATGAAGCAACTTCTTCAATAGATACTGAAACCGAGGAAGAGCTTCAAAATAAGATCTTGCCTTTACTAAAAGGAAGAACATCCATTACTATCGCTCACCGTTTGTCCACTATCGTTTCTTCTGATCGCATTCTTGTTATGGAACATGGAAATATCATCGAGGATGGCAATCATAAAGAACTTATGGAAAAGAAAGGCTACTATTACAATCTTTATATGAACCAATTTAAAGATATGTCTATGGGCGAGCAAATCGATAGATATCAAAAAGAAATCGAAGACAAGAACATCAAGTTATAAAATATTCTTCTTAGATGGCTGCTAAACTGGCCATCTTTTTTATAAGCAAAATAAAAAGTTACCTTTTTACCTAATTTAATGGTATTAAGGTAACTAATTATTATTTTATTTTGTATTTATCGAAATATTTTGATACCTATTTTGTTATGTCGTATTTCTTTAAATGCCAAATATCACGGTTATAATCTTCGATCGTTCTATCAGAAGAGAAGATGCCGGACATTGCGATATTATCAATGGCTGCTTTAGCCCATCTTTCTTTATCAAGATAGAAGGCTTCAGCACGTTTACATGCATCGACATAAGAAGCAAAATCTTCAAGAATATAGTATTGATCTCCTCTATTCATGATTTCATCGAAAATCATTTGGAAACGTCCACTTGCTTTGATGGCCCATGGACCAGAGAAGAGAGAATCCATGACTTCTTTAATAACTTGATTGTTGTTATAGATATCCCAAGGATTGTATGTTCCTTCTTCGTTCTTTCTTTCTACCTCTTCTGCAGTTAAACCGAAGATAATTTCATTCTCTTCGCTTGCACGTTGAGCAATTTCAATATTTGCACCATCAAGTGTTCCTAAAGTGAGAGCACCATTCATCATGAGTTTCATATTTGATGTACCAGATGCTTCCTTACCAGCGGTAGAGATTTGCTCACTGATATCGGCTGCAGGGATGATATGCTCAGCAAGCGTGACTCCATAATTTTCAACGAAGACAATCTTCATGAACTTAGATGCTTCTTCATCGTTATTGATGACGTCTTGTACAGCTAGGGCTAATTCAATGATACGTTTGGCATATTCATAACTTGGAGCAGCTTTTGCGCCAAAGATATAAACATGCGGATGCATCTTAAAGGCAGAAGGATTCTTCTTAAATTCAAGATATTCAGACATGATATGGAAGAGATTGAGTAATTGACGTTTATAAGCGTGCAATCTCTTGATTTGGACGTCGAATATTGCATCTGGAGAAATTTCAATTCCATAGGTTTTACGGACAAATTCGGCAAATTTAACCTTATTTTCTCTCTTGATGTCCATGACTGCTTTTTGGACGTCTTTATCGTTATCATAGGCTTTGAACTTTTCTAAGAGTTCTGGATGCATGATCCATTCATCACCGATTTTGGTGGTGATTAAGGAAGCAAGTTTCTCATTGGAATAGACTAGCCAACGACGATGTGTGACACCGTTTGTTTTGTTAGAGAATTTCTCAGGGAAGAGTTCATAGAAATTCTTGAAGGTATAGTTTTCAAGGATTGATGTGTGAATCTTTGCAACACCATTAACGCTATAACCAGCATAAATGGCCATATTTGTCATATGGATTTGGCCATCTTTGATGATTTGCATTTGATAGGCTTTTGCTGGATCAACCTTCTTTTCAATCATATAGGCATTGAAACGACGATTGATTTCTTCAATGATCATATAGACTCTTGGTAAGAGTTTTTGGACATATTGTATTGGCCATCTTTCAAGCGCTTCCGGCATAACGGTATGATTGGTATAAGCAACTGAATGTCTGACTTGGTCCCAAGCATCATCCCATCCATAGCCATAGACGTCCATTAAGATTCTCATCATTTCAGGAATGCATAAGATTGGGTGAGTATCATTAAGTTGGAAAACATAGTGATCTTTTAAATGATCTAATGTCTTATATCTTCCATATTCTCCACGCATGACCGATTGAAGACCGGAGGAAACAAGGAAATATTGTTGACGTAAACGTAGGATTCTTCCGTGTTCTGTGGAGTCATCTGGGTATAAACCGAAGGATAATTCTTTCAAAGTGGAAAGATAATCATCAAAGGAAACATCTGTTGGGAGGTTTTGTTCACTTGGTTCTGCACTCCAAAGACGAAGGGTATTAGAAACTCCGTTATGATATCCAACAACCGAAACATCATATGGCATAGCGCGAACGTGGGTAGCGTTAACTGTTCTTAAGGCATATTCGCCATTTGGCTTAAGATAGGTTTCAGCATTTCCGCCAAACTCAACTTCTACTGCATGTTTTGGCTTCTTAACTTCGAAAACGAAGCCATTTGATAGCCATTCATCCGGTAATTCTGTTTGTTTTCCTCTAACAAATTTTTGTTTGAAGAAACCGTATTCATATCTAATGGTATTTCCGTGCATTGGATAGCCAAGGGACGCAGCTGAATCAAGGAAGCATGCCGCAAGACGTCCTAAACCGCCATTGCCTAAGCCTGCATCTGGTTCTCTGTCTTCAAGTTCATTGATATCGATGCCATAGTCTGCTAAGCCTTCTTTGGCGACTTTATAAACGCCAAGGTTTTGCATGTTATTGAGCAATAATCTGCCAATAAGGAATTCCATCGAGAAGTAAATACATTGTTTATTTCCTTCTTTTAACATGTCTTCACGGCAATTTCTCCAACCAATGCCCGCATAATCACGAACCATTTCGCCTAAAACTTCATAACGTTCTGTGATATGGGAATCTTCGACTGAACGACCATAAAGCTCAGTTAAACGTTTCTCAAATTCTTTTTTAAACTCAGTCTTGTTATCAAAAATCATAACTTATTATTTAGCCTTTCTTTTCGTTACTGTTTTTGTCTTTTTTGTAGTTTTTACCGCCTTTTTCGTTACTTTCTTAACGACTTTTTCTTCTTTGATGACTTCTCTTTTAAAGATCATCGCACCATATGAAGCAAGTTTTATGCTTATATGGTAAGGACGGTTCTCAGGCGCGCCTTCAAAGGATTCTAAAGGCAAGCCATTATATTGATTATAACCCCCATAGACGTCTTTATCCGAATTAAATATTTCTTTCCATACACCTTTTTTGCTAACTCCGACATCGTAGGTATCATAGAAATTAGGTGTCATATTAAAGACGAATAAGAGGTCTGAATCGCCATATTCACGTTCAAAAGCAAAGACGCTTTGGGAAGAATTATCAACCATCATCCAGCCATAATGGGCAGGATTATATTCTTCAACATGCATGGCATCTTCCGCTTGATAGATTAAATTCAAATCTCTTACAAGGCGTTTGATGGAATCGTGTTTTGGATAGGTTAAGAGGTTCCAAGGTAAGGAGCGTAATTCATTCCATTCATCAAATGAGCCCATTTCGTTGCCCATGAAGTTAAGTTTCTTTCCTGGGTGAGCAAATTGATAGGTGAATAAATTTCTTAACAAAGCGAATTTTGTATCATAATCGCCATACATCTTATTAATAAGGGTACCTTTTCCATGGACTACTTCATCATGAGAAAGCGGTAAAAGGAAGTTCTCGCTAAAGAAATATGCCATAGAGAAAGTAATGTTGTTATGGAGATATTTCTTATAGATTGGATCTTTCGAATAATATTTCAAAGTATCATTCATCCAACCTAAATCCCACTTATAGTCGAATCCTAAGCCACCATATTCAAGAGGCTTGGTAACTCCAACAAAGTCCGTGGAATCCTCTGCTATCATCATAATTGATGGATGAGCTAAATGAAGTTTGCCATTTAGGCGCTTAATGAATTCTGTCGCACCAGAGTTTTCTCCTAAGCTCTTGTTACCTTCCCAATAAAGGATATTAGAAACTGCATCGACTCTGATTCCATCGAAATGGAAATAGCTTAAGAAATAGTTCATCGCGCTCATCAAGAAAGAACGAACTGGATCTTTTCCTAAGTCAAAATAGCAAGAACCCCAAGGTGAGAAAGTGTGCTTAGGATCTGCATATTCGTATAAACATGAGCCATCAAATTCTCTTAAGGCAAAGCTATCGTTAGCAAAATGCACAGGTGCAAAATCAAGAATAACGCCATATCCAGCTTGGTGAAGCCTATCGACAAAAGACATCAACTGGAATGGATTGCCATATCTTGAATCAACAGAGAAGAAACCTGTTGCTTGATATCCCCAAGAACCATCAAACGGGTATTGGCAGATAGGCATGATTTCAACATGAGTGAAACCATTTTCCTTTAAATAAGGAATAAGGTAATCTGCCACCTCTTCATAGGAAGGATATCTTCCATCGATAAGTCCTTTCCATGAACCAAGATGAATTTCATAAATCGACATGGCCTTATCAAAACATCTATCTCTTTTCGAAAGATATTTCTCATCGTGCCAAATAAAGTTCTCAATATCAAACAATCTTGAGCAAGAATTAGGTCTTAACTCAGAGAAAAAAGCAAAAGGATCAGCCTTATCGACATATTCTCCTTTTGCATTCTTGAAATGATATTTATAAGCTGAATAGTTTGTTAAACCCGGGATAAAGGTTTCATAAACGCCCGAGAAATCAACTCTATCCATTTTATTTCTCGTAACATCCCACTCGTTCCATTCTCCAATAACAGAAACATCTTCCGCCAAAGGAGCATAGAGTCTAAAAACGACTCCAGAAACATTTTTGCCGTCAATTTCTTTCGTCACGAAATGAGCGCCAAAATAGTCATAAGCATTTATGCTTTGACCCATTAAGAAGTCATAAAGTATTCCGTATGCCATATATAACCCTCGTACCGAAATATTATAAAGCATTAGGCATATATATGGCAAAGAAATGGGAATGTTTTTCTTTTAGAAAGAGCAAATCTAGATTAGAATTGTTAACGTTAAAAAAGAGGTAAAAATAAATATGTACAAATGTATGGCTGTAAATGCTGGCTCTTCATCTATCAAATACAAACTCTTTGATATGCCAGAAGAAAAGGTTATTTGCGAAGGTTTAGTCGAAAGAATCGGTCATGAGGATGCTCATTTCCGTTTAAAATACAATGGCGAAAAACACGATGATTATCTTCCAATTTTAGATCATAACGTCGGTGTTGAATTGATTTTAAAAGCCTTAAAGGATTACGAAATCGTCAAGGATTTCAACGAAATCAAGGCAGTCGGTCACCGCGTTGTTCAAGGTGGCAAATATTTCTCCAAGTCTGCTTATTTTGATAAGGATACGGAAGAAAAGATCACAAAATTAGTTCCACTTGATCCATTACATGCTCCAGCGCACTTAATGGGTTTCCACGCCTTTAAGAAAGTTCTTCCAGATGCAGTTACTATCGCTGTTTTTGACACTGCCTTCCATCAAAGTATGGAACCAGAAGATTACTTATATCCAATTCCATATGAATATACGGAAAAGTATGATTGTAGAAGATATGGCGCACATGGTACTTCTCATAACTATTTAGCCAATAAAGCCTATAAAGATTACTTTAATGGCGATTTAAGCAAGAAAATTATCACCCTTCATTTAGGAAGTGGCGCTTCAATTTGCGCAATCAAAGATGGCAAGTGCGTTGCTACCTCCATGGGTCTTACCCCACTCGGTGGCATCATGATGGGAACTAGATGTGGTGATATCGATCCATCAGTCTACTATTATCTTGGTGAATGCACAGGCAAGAGCAGCGAAGAAATCTATGACATTCTTAACAAAAAGTCTGGTTTCTTAGGGGTCAGCGGACTTTCTAACGATACCCGTGATATCCTTGCAGCCGCCAAAGAAGGAAACGAAAGATGCATCAATGCCCTTAAACTTTGGGCAAGAAGAGTCGCAGATTTTGTTGGCTCATACTATGTCCGTTTAGGAGGAGCAGATATGATCATCTTCTCTGCTGGTATCACAGAAAATAACCCAATTTGCCGTAAATACGTTCTTGATGATATTTCCGAAGCTCTCGGAATCAAGTGCGATTGGGCAAAAAACGATGAATTAATTGGAAAAGAAGGAGAATTCTCCACCCCAGATAGCAAGATTCGTGTAGTCGTAATTCCTACAGACGAAGAAGTTATGATTGCTAGAGATTGCTACTCCGCTTTGGAAGGAACTCTCTAATATGCCTAAATTAGCAAAAGAAATAGCTGAATATAGGCTAGATTTGAAAAAGAACTATTCTTATTTCTATTCATCAATTAAGAAATTCGATAAAATCGTTATTTTCCGTCATATAAAGCCTGACTTTGATGCCATGGGCACTCAAATGGGTTTATATACCTTTATTAAAGATAATTTCCCAAATAAAGAAGTTCATTTTGTCGGAGATAACCACGTTACCTTCACCCCAAAGCTCTTTCCAGAGACCGAAAGATTAAACGATTCCTTCTTTGAAGAGCCTTTCTTAGCCATCGTATGTGATGTTGGCGATCATGAAAGAATTGCTGACCCTCGTTATACGAAAGCCAGACGTATTCTCAAAGTAGACCACCATCCATGCAAGGTTGAAATCTCGTCTCATCCGATTCTTGATACGGAATCTGCAGCTGCAGCCGAGATAATGACCGACATTCTTCTTAAATTCAAAGGAACAACTCTTTCTAAAGAAGCAGCTGAATACTTATATATAGGTATAGTCGGAGATTCAGGAAGATTCCAATATTCCTCCACTAATGCCCACACATTCGCTTGTGCTTCTGCGTTAATCGAAACTGGAATATCCATCAACGATATCTATTTAAGGATGTATGAGAAAAAGATCAGCGATTTAAAAGTAACCGCTTATGTATTGAATCACTTCAGCGTTTCCCCTCATGGAGTTGCATATTATCTCTTACCAGATTCAATTCAGAAAGAGCTTAACATCACTTCTGAATTAGGGAAGAATAACGTTAACCTCTTCTCTAATATCGAAGGAGTCAATGCTTGGTGCTCAATTACTGAAGATCCAAATCCAAAAGATTACTGTTGGAGAATCTCGATTAGAAGCAAGGCAAAAGACATCTCTGGTGTAGCTGAAAGGTGGGAAGGCGGAGGCCACGCCCAAGCGAGCGGATGCAAAATCAAGAGCCTTGATTATCTTGATGCATTCATAAAATCACTTGATGACTTATTTATCTAACATTTAAGAAAAAACATCGCTACCAAGCGGTGTTTTTTTCTTTTATGATTAGTTAATTGAAAATGTAAATCATGAATGTAAGCGTTTTCTTAAACTTATTTTAAGTTTTATATACCACAGCCGTTAAACAGGTGTACAATAAAAATCACAAGGGAGGAATCAGTAAATGATTTCAGAAATGATGATGTTGCTATCCTTGTTGGTTTCAAATAGCGGCACCATTTCAACGCATGATTATGCGTTAATCTCAAACGAATCTTTCACCACATCCAGCTTTAGCAAGGTTTTAAAACATTTTTCTAACAAGGAGAATTAAAACGGTGGAAAAATTTAAGAAAACAACTATTCTTGTTGGATGCATTAGCGCTATTTCAGCCGTTGGAATGGCTCTTAGCATTACCTTTTGGTATCTCATTAACGTTCTTCCAGAAAGGGCTTTCGGTTTATGGCCAGCATTTGTGAACGTAATGATGTATATAATGGCTTATCTCTCTTCATTCTTCTTCCTCCTGTCTTTGATTTACTTTATAGCAATGTTTATTTACTCCGTTGTTCTTTTATTCCCGGTTGGATCAAAGGAAAAGAAAGACATACATGCAAAATGTGAACAAAAAGAGGTAAAACAATGATTACAATAACGTTAACCTTGTTATCCATTCTACCTTTGCTTTTCTCGGCAAGTAATCCAAGCGCGAATGGCCCATCAAAGGTTTTATCCTATGTAACGGATCCTATACCATCCTATCCAGATTATGAGAAATTTGAAAACATTGCGAAAAGCAATCATGCTCATAAGGTTCTAGATTGTCCAGACGGTTATATAACTGAATACTGTGAAATTTCGAAAGCCCCTTACACTTCCTACGAAGATGTCTATCTTTATAAAACAATGGCTCATTTCGTTTCTGGGCATACCGCTAACATCAAAGGGGAAAAACAAGAAAATGGCGAAAAATATAACGATTGCTACCTTTCGTGGGGATATATACACGTTGCAGCTTATCAATACAAGGGTCTTGAATATGGCGGTGAAGTAACATACATAGATCAATTTCCAGAAAGTAGCAAATCATACACGGTAACATATGAGAATGGCGAAATTTATACGTTCACCGATACAAAAATGGCTATAGGATCTTTGTATGCTGAAAATCAGCAAAATAAGCATTGGGAAGCTGCGTGGTCTTATCGAAGAAATGAAAATAAGTATGATAATGATTTCATTGGAGATTATACGTTAACTACCTATGTTCGTTTCAAAATGACAAATTCTGTTTCTTACTTCCAACGTGACGCTTTCCAAAACTATATAAACTATTCCTTCACTTGCATTTCTCTTAAGCAAAAATTCTTCACTCAAGTATATGAAGATGGGAAAACATACACTTCGCAAGGTGGAAGAGATTACTTCATTTAATTCTCTAAAAACATCGATGTTAAACCTATCCTTTATGATAGGTTTTTCATTATGGTCATCTTATAGATGAAACATATGCTATAATGAATCGATTTATGGCCAACTATTTTGAATTATCTGATACATATATTGAACAATTAAAAGAATATCGTGATGAAACAACTCCTCTAAGCAAAGTTTTAGAGAATTCACAAAACATTCTTTTCCAAGCTTATTTAACAAGAAGAAACTCTCAAAAAGAGGGATATTTCGATGATGAAATTGCTCCTTTTATCTTTCTTAGACATTACCAAGGTAATGGAAGATTTATCTTATGTGACATCAATGCCTACAAAGAAGGATGGCACAGAGAAAAAGAAAATGTTCCTTCAGAAAATAAGGTATCCTCTCCTGTTTTAGATTTACTTGATGATTCAGTAACATTAAAAAACAATGATGATCTTGCTAAATCTTTAGAAACATATCCAACAATCACCGATTGGTTCAAAAGGCTTCTAGATAAAATTCCTTTTGAAATAAGAGAAGAAATTTCTCTTGATGGAATCAAAATCAAGAAATTCCAAGAAATCCTTAAGGAAGAAAAGCAAAATATCATTAAGGAAGAATCTATCGTCAAAGAAGAAAAACCATCTCTTCCAGAAAAGAAAAAAGAAGACAAACATAAACGTTTCATTCCAAAAGGAAAACAAACAAAGAAGATTGAAGTTAAAACAGTTTCCTTCAAATATCAAGATGAATTCGAAGAAAAGAAGCTTATTGCCTTACAAGAAAGAGCAAATAACCTCTCTTTAAGAATTAAAAAGAAAGTCGGCATTCATTTTGGTTGGGATGAATTATTTGTCTATGCAAGAAACGGCTCAGACATGCTTACAATGATTGATAAGAAAGTTCGTAAGAAAGGTTTAAAAAGCCAAGATAACGACTGGATAATTGTTGCAACATATACAGTTGAAGATGAAGATTTTGCTTATATAAAAGAACATTACCCAACTCACACGTTTAGAAGCGATGATATCGCTCATAAACCCAGTGCAGAATTCGTTTCCTTAGCAATCGTTGTCTCTCCAATTGCCAAAAGCGAGGCAAAACCAGTTGAAAATGAAGTAAAGAAAGTATCTAGCAAGGCTGTTTCCTTCGTTAATCTCACTCCAGAAGTTGGTTATAGCGCATCAGAAAACCTTCCTTATGAAGACGAAGAGGAAGAAATCGTCGTTAAAAAACCAAATGATGGAATAATCAAGAAAGTTAAATTCAAAGGAGCAATCTTCAATTCCCATGTTGATGAAAATCCATCAAGAGGATATTCCGAAGATGAATTCGATGATTCTTCAATCCCGCTTGTTCCAAATGATGGATATATTGATGATGATCCTGATGAAATTGAAATACCAAAACATTGGAAATGCCCTCTTTGTCCGTCAAAGAACCCTTGGCATACGGAAGAACCAGCAAGAATAATCAGAAATAGCGATGGATCTTGCACCTATCTTTGTAAGAAACACAAAAACAGCAAAATAAATTAAGGAGTTAGTTATGAACAAACCTACATATACAAAAGATCAAAAGAAAGCAGTTTTAATTTATTCAGGAGAATTGGCTCTTTTTGCCGTTATTTTCATGGTTATCGGCATTTTAATAATGGCTGGCGTGATTGGAATTAGAGATTGGAAGAGATATGCGTTTACTTATGTGACGATGATTGGAGGTCTTTGGCCTATTATAGATTTCATCTGGACGATAGTCTCAAAGAAACACCGTGCGGCAAACTCTCTTTTGGATAAATGTTTCATTATTCCCGTTCCTCTTTGCCTTATTCCTCTAGATATATGGATTTTGGTTAACGGAGTAGAAAATGTTGAAAACAACGTCTTCCGTTTTGGAATCTCCATTCCTTTATGTTATTTAGCTCTTGTCTATGCTGTTGAGGCAATTTACCACTACTTCAAGCCAATTCCAATGTTACTTGAAGAAGACGAAAAGGAAGAAGAAAACAAAGTAGTCGCCGAAGTAAAAGACGAAAAGGAAGAAAAGAAAAACGAGGATTAAACCTCGTTTTTTTCATAAATCGATATCAAGTTCTATCGGGCAATGATCGGAGCCAAATATTTCCGTATGGATTTTACTGTCTTTCACCTTTTCGAATAAACGTTCTGAGACTAGGAAATAATCAATTCTCCAACCTGCGTTCTTTTCTCTGGCATGGAATCTATAACTCCACCAGGAATATTCCACTTTATCTGGATATAATCTTCTAAATGTATCGATAAATCCTTTAGAAAGAAGATTTGTAAAACAGTCTCTTTCTTCATCGGTGAAGCCTGCATTATGGTGATTAGTCGAAGGATTTTTTAAATCAATCTCATTATGTGCGACATTAAGATCACCTGTGTAGATAACAGGTTTCTTTTTATCTAATTCAACTAGGTATTCTGCTAAATCTTTTTCATATCCTTGACGGAAAGAAAGCCTTTTTAATTCCTCGCCAGAGTTAGGAACATACGCCCCAACGAAATAAAAATCCTCAAATTCAAGAGTTATTACTCTTCCTTCATCATCATATTTATTATCTTTAAGGCCATAATGAACACTTAAAGGATGCCTTTTTGTATATGCTGCAACACCAGAGTAGCCTTTTCTTAGTTGGCTTTCGCGGTGATAAAGTTCATATCCTTCCTTTTCAAAAGGAAAAGAATTCTTCTCATCTGGTGTGTATTTACTTTCCTCAATAAAGAAAATATCGGCATCAAGGGAGGAAAAAGTCTTTTCGAAGTCTTTCTTAAGAATCGAACGGATGCCATTAACGTTAAAAGATACTAGTTTCATAAAAACATTGTACATTTTTCTTAACCCTTTCTCCATAGGAGAAGACATTCTTGTATAATATCCATATGGCATTCATTCCTTTACATGTTTATAGCGGTTTCTCGTATTTGCAAAGTGCGTTAGAGGTTAATAAATTACCTGCACTTGCAAAAAAATATGGATATAAATCCATTGCTTTGACGGATAATGGAACTTTATCGGGCATTGCCCCTTTTTATCATCGCTCATTAGCAGAAGGAATTATCCCACTTATAGGGATGGATATCACTTTTGGTGAAGAAATATTCACTCTTTTTGCCACTAACGAAGAAGGATATCTTAACCTTTTGCCCTTAACTGAATTAATATCCGAAGGAAAAATAAACGTTGAAGAAATAAAGAAACATCATTCTGGTTTGATTCTTGTCTATTCTCCTGATCCTTTGCTTTTTGGGAAGTTATCTAACGAAGATCGAAAGAAATACGCAAGGGATTTAGAAGAAAAAATCGGCGTTTTCTCTAAAACATATTTGGCTTTGCCATATTTAAAAGACAATAAGGAATATGTCGATAAAATCAGAGAATTTGCTAAAGATTATTCCTATGATACGATCGCCTTTCCTTTCCTTAGATATGAGAAAAGAAATGATGCGATTGCTCTAGAAATACTTTCTGCGATTCAAAAGAATGCCAATCTTGTTATCAAAGAAAAAGAAGGCAATGATTGCTTTCTTAAGGAAGAAGAAATAACCTCCTTCTACTCGCAAGAAGAAATTGATTCAACAGGAGAGATATATGACGCTTGCAAAGATTTCAAACTCATTAAAAAACGTGGAGGTCTTCTTCATTTTCCTAATGACTTAGGCTTAAGCAGTGAAGATTATCTTCATAAGCTTGCCTATGAAGGCCTATCAAAAAGGATCAAAAACCCATCAAAAGAATATCAAGAACGTCTTGAATACGAGCTTGGCGTCATTAACAAGATGGGGTATGCGGATTATTTCTTATTGGTTTCAGATTACGTTAACTACGCCAAAAACAATGGCGTTACCGTAGGTCCTGGAAGAGGATCTGGCGCAGGTTCGCTTGTCTCATATTGTTTGAATATCGTGGAGTTAGACCCGCTTAAATACAATTTGATCTTCGAAAGATTCCTTAATCCAGAAAGACAATCCATGCCTGATATTGACGTGGATTTTGCTGATATTTCCCGTGAAAAAGTCGTTCTTTACCTGCAAAAAAAATGGGGCAAAGATAGAATTGGACACGTTTTAACAACTCAAACCATTTTAGCCAAACAAGCCTTAAGAGACGTAGGAAGAGTATACGGATATGATGATAAAAAAGAGGTTTCTCCTTTAATCGATTCTTTGCTCTACCCCTACCAATCATTACGTTATAACTACGTTCATTCCCCAAAATTTAAGAAATACGTCGATTCTGATAAATATTTCTTAAATTTGGT
>CAVKFY010000044.1:0-753 GCA_963655775.1 Alistipes communis | reverse complement strand
GCCTTCCTAGACAAGCTGGTCTCCATGCGGCGGGTATAGTCATTAACGATAAGCCTTTGGTTGATGTTTTGCCTACAACAAATAATAACGAGGTTGGATATGTTGCTTGTCTAGAAAAAGACTATCTTGAAGAGCAAGGCTTCCTTAAGATGGACCTTCTTGGTTTAAGAAACCTCTCAATTATCGATGAATGCTTATCTTTAATTGAGAAATATGAAGGAAAAACAATTAAATATTCCGACATTCCATACGATGATAAAGACGCGATAAAAATTATTCGTGAAGGAAAGGAAATGGGTCTTTTCCAATTAGAAAGTGCAGGCATGAAGAAGGCAATTAAAGAAGTAAGGCCTACTTCATTTGAAGACGTTGCAGCCTTACTTGCCCTTTTCCGTCCAGGACCAATGGATTCAATTCCTTCATACGCAAAACGAAAAGCTGGTTTAGAGAAAGTAACCTATCCTTTACCTGAATTAGAACCAATTCTTAAAGACACATACGGCATTATCGTTTATCAAGAGCAAATTATGCAAATAGTTCGAGAAATGGCTGGTTTTTCCTATGGACAAGCAGATTTATTTAGACGTGCAATTTCAAAGAAAAACGTTGAAAAGCTTGCTTCGTTAAAAGATTCGTTCATAAAAGGTTGTATCTCTAAAGGCAAAGAAGAAAAAGTTGCAAACGAAGTCTATGACTTAATCTATAGATTTGCTGACTATGGTTTTAATAAATCGCACGCTTTCTCCTATGCCG
>CAVKFY010000043.1:0-20598 GCA_963655775.1 Alistipes communis | reverse complement strand
TCATTCATATCCCTCCTAAGGAATTCTCTGCTGCCGTAAGCGAAGCAAAAGAAGACTCCAGTAAGCATCTTTTAGGCGAACAAAATGAAAAATCATGCCCAACAAAGACCGATTCTCCTTTCTTTAAGACCGCTAAAGAAATAAACATGAAAGGAATTTTCTTTGGTCATGACCACTCAAACGATATCGTTACTAAATACGATGATGTTGTTCTAGGTTATGGAGTTAAATCGAATATCGAACTCTATTATTACAAAGATAGCAACAATTTCTCTCATACTGGCTATGCCGTATACAATCTTAAAAAAGATTCATCATGGACAATCCAGCACGTCTATATGAATTACACAAATCACTCGCAAATAATTCGTAGTGATATTTGGAGGTCGTAATATGAAAAGGACAACAAACATTTGCCTAAAGATTCTTGAAATCCTTCTTTATATCTTTGCCTCTATCTTATTCTTTAAAGGATTCTCATTCCTTGCTTCAGATTTGGATGGATTTGCCAACCAATGGAGAATATTCCCAATAGAAATTGCATATTTCTTGCCTATTTATTGGCTTTTCATCCTTCATTTGGCAATCTATCCAGTTTCAGAAAAGAAATTCCTTAGAACGTTATTTGTTAACGGAATAATTCTTGCTTCGATAGGTTTAATTGGAATAATTATCACAAGCGTTTACTTAGGCATCGGTGAATATTTCTTCTCCGATCGTAATTTCTCATTGATCTTCCCGATCGAATTATACGTGTTTTATATCCTTTCTGTCGCCATTGGCACATATCTTATCTATGTAAAAGTGAGCGGCTTTAGAAGAGACACATATCCTTACGAAGGCAATAAAACACATAAGGTCTTTGCATCAATATTTAGACCATTCTATACATTATTAAGCATGTATTTCTTTGGCGGACTCTTGGTTTCCCTTATTGGCGGTAACTTTTATGAATCCTCTGGAACATATTTCATCGTCTATGTTTTGATCATCTTTAATCCTTTATCTCTCCTCTACTACGAATTAGTCATGAGAAACAAGGGAGAATTCTCATTTAATTTCAGTAAAAAAACGAGATTAATTATCGCTTCTTCTTACTTAGGCGTGACAATTGTTCTATTCACCGTTCTATTCTCTTTATTAGCTTATAATCCAAATTTTGTCGCACAAAACTTCCAAATGTTATTGCCTTTGGATTTCATGGGCTCATTAACCCTCTTTCTCTATTTAATCTCATTGCCTACATTAGGCTATGCGATATATTTCTTCATCCAAGCAATAAGAAAATAGTCCTATTGCTTCTTAGAAAACGCTTTCATTAATTTCCTAAAGGAAATCTTCTACCTTTGTGGTATATTTTTGGCGGCGAAAAGACATAAAAGTTTCGTGAAGTAAAAAGATTTATTTAAAGGAGGCCTTTAATTATGATAGGTTTTCAAAATGGTATTAACGTATTTGCCCTTGGCGGTCTATGCGAAGTTGGCAAAAACACCTATTGCATTGAATCAGAAAAAAGCTTGATTCTCCTCGACGCAGGCGTTCGTTTCCCTGAAGCGACTCTTCCTGGTGTAGATTATGTCATTCCTGACTACACTTATTTAAAAAACAACCGTAATAAGATCAAAGCACTCTTCATCACCCATGGCCACGAAGACCATATTGGTGGCATTCCTTTCCTTATTCGTTCGGTTCATATCCCAGTAATATATGCACCAAAGCTTGCTGCAGCATTAATTAGACATAAATTAGAAGAAAATCGTATCAAAGATCAAATAAAGATCGTTGAATACGATTCCGATACAGTCGTTAAAGTGGGAGATGATTTCGTTGTTTCTTTCTTCCGTGTCACCCACTCAATTCCTGATTCATTTGGCATTTGCGTTGATACAAAAGAAGGAAGAATCGTTGATAGCGGCGACTTCAAAATCGATTTAACACCAGTCGGACCTACATTCGAAATCTCTAAAGTTGCACGTTTAGGTACAGAAGGAGTCGATCTTCTTTTAGCAGACTCCACAAACGCTGAGATAGAAGGTTATACCCCTTCAGAAACACACGTTCGTAATGGCGTTGAGGAAATATTCGACAAAGCCCCTGCTCGCATCATCGTTTCTACCTTCTCTTCCAACATCAACCGTATCCAACAAGTTGTTGAAGTTGCAGTCGAGCATAATAGAAAGATTTGTATCTTAGGACGTTCGATGGAAACGGTCGTTGGCATTGCTAGAGAATATGGCTATATCAAAATCCCTGATGCATCCTTAATCAAAGATGATCAAATCAGAAACTTCCGTGGAAGTGAGGTTTGTATCCTTTGCACAGGCTCCCAAGGCGAAAGAATGGCTGCTCTTTCTAGAATCGCTAAAGGTGAGCACAAGAACGTTCATATCGTTCCAGGAGACACAATTATCTTCTCCTCTAACCCAATTCCAGGAAATGGCGCATTAATCGATAAGCTAGTTAACATGCTCGTTAAACAAGGTGCGGACGTTAAGCAAAACGGTCTTGCTTTCTCTCTCCATTCCTCTGGTCACCCATCTAAGCAAGAATTGCGTTTGATGTTACGTTTAACAAATCCTAAATACTTCATGCCTGCACATGGTGAGTACCGTATGTTAAAGCTCCATGGTGAAATCGCTGAACAAGTAGGAATCCCTAAAGAAAACATCTTTATTTGCTCAAATGGTGATATGATTCAACTTAGAAATCACAAAGTTAAATCATTAGGCATGCACGTTCCTGCCGATGATATCTATATTGATGGAACAGATCTTGATGGTCTTTCTAGTGCGGTTATTAACGATCGTGAACAGCTTAAAAACAATGGTGTTGTCTGTGTTCTTATGACCATTGATCAAAAGAAAAACAAAGTGATCGTTCCTCCAATAGTGTATTCAAGAGGATTTAACGCCTCAGAAGATACCCATGTTATTAGACATGCTCAAATCCACGCTCAAGAAGTCGTTAATCAAGTAATGGAACATAAAGCATCTTATGCAGAAATAAAATCTGCAATTAAAGATGCTCTCTCCCACTACATCTATCGTCGTACGGAAAGAAGCCCAATGATTGTTCCAATCATCATGAGCTCTGCGGAAAAATAAAATGTTTATTCTTGCTTCAAGTTCTCCTAGAAGACGCGAATTATTAGCAAAACTTGTTAAAAATTTCGTTGTTATATCACCAGATATCGATGAAAGATTGTTAGACAATTTCTTTTCTCCCTCTAAACTTTCAAAGGAAGAAAGCCGTCTAAAAGCGTATGCCGTTAAAGCAGAACATCCAGATGATGAGGTTTTAGCCGCAGATACAATTGTGATACTTGATAATGAGGCATTAGAAAAGCCAAAAGATATCGATGATGCGATAAATATGCTTAAGAAAGAAAGAGGAAAGAAACAAGTCGTCCTTACCTCTTATACATATCTAGGAAAAGGAAAAGAGATATCTAGAACTGTTAAATCTTACGTTTATTTCAATGATCTTAGCGATGAAGAAATTGAAAGATATGTCAAAGAATTTAAACCTCTAGATAAAGCAGGTGCCTACGGCATCCAAGATGACTTCCCTCTTATTAATAAGATTGAAGGCAGCTTCGATAATATAAAAGGCCTCCCAACGGAAGACCTCGCAAAATACGTCTTTAGGAATTAAGCTTCTTCGGAAGCCTTTTTCTTATCAAGGAATCTGAATAAGAAGAAGATTCCTACGGCCGCAAGAACAAAGAGAACTGCGCCAACGATATAATCCCAAGTTTGAATCTTACTAACTACTCCATTGGTTTCTACTCCAGCATATAGAGGGAATATAGAGGAATTGATATACATCGAAACAAGGGATCCAAGGATTAAGCCAAGAATGCCATAGAAAGTCGTAACACGGAATTTGTTAAGTAAGTATTTCATGGTTTTTGAGCCAACTATAACTCCACCTATTGCCCCCATTGCAAACAAAAAGACAAGGAGAATACCGAGGATAATTGTAATTTTGTTATCTGAATGCCAAATGGAATTTGCACCTGTATAGGCATTTAGGATTGGATAATATAGACCAATAACCATCAACGACATTGATCCGGAAATTCCTGGGACAACACAAGCAAAGGCACCAATGATGCCTGCGACAATCATTAAGAAATAAGCATACCAAGCCACACTTCCATCAGTACCAAATAAGCTAACTTGCCACTTAAATAAAGCGGTAATGATGCCAAGTCCTGCGGCAAGAACTAAGCAAAGAAGAAAAGATAGACAATGGGAAGTTTTTTCCTTTGTTGTTTTTCCTTTTCTAAGTTCTTTGAACGTGACGGGCAATGAACCTAACACTAATCCAGCAAAGAAAGATGTGATTGAGAAAGGCGCAGCATTATACCCTCTTTGAATGCCGATAAGAGCGACAATCGCGCCAAGTAGGAGCCCAACAAAATAAGGTAAAAGAATAAAGAAACTCTCTTTGAATTTCTTCTTTAGGTTAGAGACTGCATTAATAAGGGTATCATAACATCCTTCTGCAACTGCAATAGTTCCTGCTGATAAACCCGCAATCGCTGCAGATATGCCTAGGGTTATGCCCTTAAGGAAATCGAATAAGACGCTTTTAAAGGAACGTTTTTGATTTTCTTCCATCTTTGTTTCTCCTTAATTGAAAAGACTTTTGTATACTTCTTCCGCTTTATCTTTGAAAACTATCGTTAATTTATCGCTTTTTAGAATAAAACCAGTCGCACCAGCTTTCTTGAGCTTTTCCTTGTCAACAAGGTCATAATTTTTCAAGACAAGGATAATTCTTGACCCTGATAAGTTATGAGATAAAACGTTTTCTCTTCCGCCAATCGCAGAAAGATTGTCGCTAATATTAATTGTTTTCTTTGGCTCACTCTTTTTGTTTCTTATAAAAAAGACAACCCAAAAGGTAATGCCAGAGATTAAGACTAGGGCCAATAAGACAATCCACCAAAGATTTCTTAATAAAAATTCATTTTCGTTTTCGAGAATAACCATACTACGTTATAATACCACTGAGGTGGTAATATGAGCAACGCAATTGAAATTGAAGCAAAGGCATTAGTCTCTAAAGCGGACTATGAAAAATTAGCTTTAAAATACATGAAATATGGTGTTTATACCCAAACAAATCACTATATCGACACAAAAGATGACACTCTTTCTAAGGAGAAACTAGCCCTTCGTATCAGAGGAAAGAACAATCATTACGAAATGACCCTTAAAGTTCCTCTTTCCCAAGGCTTATTAGAAAAGAATTGCACTTGGAGCAGAGAAGATTTCATCAGCTTCCGTGACAAATCTATTTTCCCAGATGGCGACATCAAGAAAATGTTAAACATGCTTGATATCCATACGGCAGATTTAAAAATCAAGACATCTCTTACAACAGATAGAATCGATGTTCCTTATGAAGATGGCAAGTTATCAATCGATAAAAACTCTTATTGTGGTCAAATAGACTATGAAGTCGAGCTTGAGCACAATAATGAAGTTGATGCCCAAAAATATCTTCAACAATTCCTTGAAGAAAACGGTATCGAATTTGTTTTGAATAAAAAGAGCAAGACTTCTAGAGCTCTAGAAGCACTTGCCGCTAGCCAAGCAAAGAAGTAAAATAACTTACCCACCAGAGGTTACCATCTAAGGTAACCTTTTTATTTATTTCATCTTTTATCCTATAATTTCTTCATGGCGAAAACCTTGAATCACACACTATCCGCAATAAGAATAATCAAAAGAGAACTATCAAAGATAAAGAAAGTCTTAAATATTGGAGTTCAAATCGCATTTGTACTCTATTGCTTATATCTCATATTCTCTAACTTCTATTCTTTGCCATATATCATCATATATTCTTTTGTTTTGGTTCTTTCTTTAGTCACCACGATGATTGAACCATTCTACAAAATCGATGAAAACGATCAAAAGAACGTCAAACGTCAGAAGAAGAAACACAAACGTGTTGTCTTCATTTTTATCAAAAGTCTTAAATACCTATTTAAACTCGTCGCAATTTCTATCGCCATATACGAAATCGCCACAAAAGGTGCGACCGACCTATCAATTCTTGCCACGATTGGCTCAGGAGTTCTTCTACTTATCCAAGTTATCTATGATTCAATCACAATGTTGGTTAATCGTTATATGGATTTACTACAAATTGCCGTTGAAGAAGACATTCGTGGAAGCAAAATGATGCAATTTGTCTTGAATTTCAATCACAAAGACTATGTTCAGGAATTAAAAGACGACGAAAAGACATACACGGATGAAGAGAAGAAACTTCTTTGGTTACTTGAAAATGCAGATAGGCTTGAAGAAGAAAAGAAAAACAATAAGATCAAAGTAAAGGCAACTCCAGTGAATAAAGATATGCTTATTCTTTTCTCCGATTTAAAAAGACAGGCTTCATCAATGCTTGAAAGTAAAAAGGAAAGAAAGAAATTCATCAAGGAAATGGATGAATTACAAGTTCCAACCAATATCAAAGAATACGAAAAAGTTCCTTCTTTGGTTGAGTTTGTCAAATCTTATAAGAAAAAGAAATTCTCCTATATCGATCAAGATAAGGCTTCTTCTGCAGCCGCATCTCTTATCTATATCGCAAATAAAAAAGACATTGCCAAAGAAAAAGACAAGCATTTTGATGAATCAGATGACCAAGTAATCATCAAGAAATCCCTTGAAGATGTAAATCAAGAACTAAATCAATTCAATAAAGAAAAAGAGAAGAAACATCGCTTCTTCTCTAAAAATGATTAGTTATCAATCTCAGGTGATCCTTCGCAATTTTCGTGTTTAGGACAATCTTTGCAAAACATATAGGCCATACGTCTTGCTTGAGGAATAAATATTTCGATTTCTTCTTCGTTATAGCCAACCTGAAGACGCTTATCGTCAACAATTATTGGCCTCTTTAAGACTGATGGGTTCGCTTTGATAAAGGAAATAAGCTCAGATATTTTCATCGAATCAAAATCGATGTTATTCTCTTGTACAATTTTTGAACGAGAAGAGATTATTTCTTCCGTCCCATCAATTGATTTAGCAATCATGTTTTTGATATCTTCTTCGGTTAAAGATGTAAAAATATCCTTAGCAACATAGGGTATTTTTTGTTCATCAAACCATTTTCTTACCTTGCGGCAGCTTGAACAACTAGGTGAATAATAAATCGTAATCATCTTTTTACATGGTCTTAGTTGAACCAATTCCGCCCTCTCTTGTGCCAGAAGAAACATCATCTTCTGTTGTTAGATATTTGATAAACATTCCTTGAGCAATTCTTTCTTGCGCCTCAATAGTCACATCGTGATCGGAGAAATTAAACAAGGAAATCATAATATGGCCATCATTTGATGGATTGCCATAATAGTCCGCATCAATAACCGCTACAGAGTTAGAAAGTCTTAAGCCTTTCTTTATTGCTAAGGATGAACGTGGAAAGATAAGTAAGACTTCATCATCTTCCATCTTAGCTTTCAAGCCCGTCTTAAAAACATGAGATTCTCCTGTTTTTAGGGTATATCCTTCAAGACAACGTAAATCGTAGCCAGCACTTCTACTTGTTGCTCTAACTGGAATGATGACATTCTCATTTTCAAAACCTTTTGCTACTTCAAATTTACGCATATCTACAACCTCGCTAACGCTATTGATTATAGCAAAAAGAAACATTGATGTTTTCTTTTATACATTTATCTCGCTAATTATTCGAGAAAACATTTAAAATATCTCCATGGCAACAATAGAAAACGAATATTTAAAGGTTGAAGTAGATCTCTTAGGAGGAGAACTTCTTCACGTAATTGTAAAAGAAAACAATCAAGAACTCCTATATCAAGCAGATGAAGTCTGGCCTCATCATGACGTAATTCTCTTCCCGTTCATCGGACCAGATTCACATTATGTTATCGACGGAAAAGAATTATCCTGTCCAACTCAACACGGATTTGTAAGAACAAATACATTCCTTTTAAAAGAGAATACAAAAGACAAACTTGTAATGGAATTAAAAGACAATGAAGAGACGTGGAAATCATATCCATTTCATTTCACTCTTATTGCAACATATTCTCTTGATGGAGCGACTCTTAAAAGAGAATACAAAGTAATTAATGAAGGAAACGATTCTGAACTGCCTTTCCAAATTGCTGATCATGCAGGATACAAAGTTAAATTTGGAGAAGCGGTTCTTCATCTAGGAGATGATAATATCTTCTACTACCCAAGAAAGAATAACGTTTTCCTTCCTCAACCAATATCCTTCCTAGAAAAGAAAGATTATCTTCTTAGCAAAGGGGATTTTGCCAAATACGATACAATCCTAATTGAAAAACCACGTAATGATTTAATCCTTGATACGGGGTTTGGTTACAGCTTAACCTATCATCTTTCTTCACCATATGTTGCAATATGGTCACCAGCAAAAGAATCTTCATTCCTTTGTATCGAACCTTGGTGGGGAATGGCAATATATGAAGGCAGAGAAGAAGAGATGCGTAATTGGAAAGATGTTAATTCCGTTGCAAAGGAAGCGACTTTCTCCGATTCAATTACATTTTCAAAAACAAAATAAGCCAGTTTTACGCCAGATTTTTAAAAAAATATTTTAAAAAGGCCGGTAAATCCGACCTCAAACAAGAAGGAAGTAGTTTAATCAACTTTCTTCTTTTTTATTATTTTCGACCACGGAACGAAGGCATAAAGCCCGAATCCTATTGTTGCGCTAAACACAAGGACATCCATCGTAATAAGCGTTGGTATCCACCAATTTACCCCATTATTTTTCTCTTTGATCACCAAATCTACCTTATATTCGTCATTTTCAGGATCATAATCTCTAGCGTATTTATAAGTGGAAACAAATGTTTGAAGATTGTGTTTCATAGCAAGCTTTGCACAATACATCTCCGTAGGATCGTCTTCATTAAGAGGAGTACCGTTTGTTTGCATTGGATTTAGCCACATGTCGTTGCCTGCTAAAACCCCGCGGTTGGCATTCATAATTTCATCTCCACTGCTCCAATCTGTGACAACGCTTCCTTTAAAGCCCCATTCGTTTCTAAGAACTTCGGTCAAGAGTTCGTAACTTGCTCCAGCCCAAACGCATCCAACTCTATTGAATGCAGTCATTACGGCATTAGCGCCAGCTTTAACTGCAATCTCAAATGGCTTTAAATAGTTTTCCCTTAGGTTTTGTTCAGTTGCCCAAGTATCTACCCCTTTAGGGTTGTCACCTTCTTCGCTTAAGGCAAAATGTTTCAGGTAACAATATAATCCGCCGGATTTTGCACCATTAATTGTTGCTGATGCAAGTTTCCCTGAAATAATTGGATCCTCACTATAGTATTCATAGTTTCTGCCATTGAAATTAGAACGATGTAAATTAACACCAGGCGCATACCAGCCATTAATTCCACTTTCATGGGCTTCAAATGCCATAGACTTACCTATTTCATTTGCTAATTCAGTATTCCATGTGCAACCAATAACACATTCAGGCGGATAGCTAGTCCAATTTGATTTATCTTCTGCGATTTTTTGGGTGTTTTCATTAAATCCGCTTGGACCATCAAAATCTAAAGTTTTGATTTTGCCAATTGATTCTATTGGTAGAGAGCCAAAACCACTCTTCTCTACGATATTTCGTACATCTTTTTTGGAAGCCTCGGAAACCAAATCCTCCCAAAGAGATGAATCGTAGTCAGAAGCTAATCTATCAATCAATTCATCGTTATACTTTAAATCTTTTCTTTTATTAAGATCGTCATAACTTGCCTTGCTTCCATCGGTTTTTGTAATTAAGTAAAGCCCTTTATCAACATCAAAAGAAGGCATCTCTTCTTGATTGTTAGCTTTTGTTTTATAACTTCTACCCTTAGCCAATCTTTGATAATCCGTTGGGTATGAGCAAGAAGAGTCCATAAAAGTAGATATGAAATCGTTCCTTGAGAAATAAGTTGCATTTAAACCAACGTTGCTTCCATCAATTGGAACATTTGCACATGCGTCTTCGCCAGTAAAACGATTGAGTACAGAATAGCCTGTCGTTGGATCGGTATCATAATTTATGGTTTCGGAAATTTTATAAATGAAAGTATTTTCTTTCATCTCTTTTAGATGGTGGGCGTCTTCTTTTAATAAGAGTTTGTATTCTCCCTTATCTAATTCGTAGCCTTTATGATTATTGTTATTCTTATCATAGCAATCATAACTTGCCATATCATAAGCACTAACTGATAAGGTCAACTCTTGGCTTTCTCCTGGTTTTAAATATGCAGTTTTTGCAAAATCCCCTAGTTTTACAGCACTTTTTTCGATTTCTCCTTTGTAATATGGGACACTAAAATAAAGTTCTACAACATCTTTCCCTACGTATTCGCCAATATTTTTTACAGAAACCGTGATATCTATCTTGTCATCTTTTCCAAGCTCAGTTCCATTTTTCAAACTAACTTTTTTAACGTTCCATTCAAAATTCGTATAGCTTTTGCCATATCCGAAAGGATACATAACTGCAGAATCGTAGCCATCAGAAAGACCATCGAAATATCCTTCTGCATCCGCAGTCTCATACCATCTATAGCCAAAATAGATATCTTCTTGATAAACAATGTTTCCACCATCTTTTGATTTCTTGATAAAGGCATTTGCAAAAGAAGGATCGCTCTTGAAGTCTAAGGCATAAGTATCTGCAAGTTTTCCACTTGGTGAAATCTCTACTTCTTCACTCGTCCCGTCTTCTTTTATTTCGAATTTTCTTCCCGCTAAAAGATTTCCAACACTTTCTGTTCCGGAAATACCTGTCGGTCCGACATACATTGCCGCACCAATCTTTTCATTTTTAAGGAATGAACATTCCATATTATTCGTCGTGTTTAATAGAACAATGACTTTTGAAAAATTCTCAGTTACTGCCTCTAACATCTTTTCTTCTTTTTTAGAGATTTGAAGGTAGGTTCTGCTTTCATCGACTTCGCCAGTAAAAGAATCTTTCTGATAGGTAGGGATTTCTCCGGTGTTTTCTCCACTGATTCTGCTTAAAACAACGATTGCAGTATCACTATAATTCTTTGCTTGAGTTATGGTTTCGTTATCGTAAAAAGTCTCATCTGCTTGCATCAATGTTCCATATCTATTCATTGATGCCCAACGATCATCTACGTACTTTTTCAAATATGTTTCGTATTTGTTTGCAAGAGTTTTGTTGTAAGAAAAACCTGCATTTTCTAACCCTTTAAGTATGCCAACACGCTTTTCTGAATCTGGTTTGCAAGACCCACTGCCCACTCCAGTGAACACCCACGCATCATCACAAGAGGTTAAACCGAAAACGTTAACTTTATTAGATTCTTTGATATTTAAAGGCAATGTATTGTTTTCGTTTTTTAATAGAACGCAGCCATCTTCTGCTATTTTATTAACTAAAGCCTTGCCTTTCTTTGAACTTTCATTGCTTCCATAAGATGCACCCGTTCCTACAAGCGCACTATTAATAAAGTCCACACCAAGAACATTAAAACAAACGATATTTCCTGCTATATGAATTGCACTTAATAGTCCCAAAGCAGACATTATGACAACTTTATTTTTCAGTTTCATTCGATTCTCCTTCATTTAATTGGAAGAACAACCTGATAACGAGAGTAATAATATTTGCTTACTCCATCTGCGGCTTCAAATTGTCTCCCCTTAACAAATATTTGATCTTTATAGACTTCGACATATAGTCCTTGAGATCCACTTTTATCGTAGGTTCCATTTTTATAGATATGTCCATTCCCTTCCCCTTCCCAAAGATAGCCAATGGCGGCAGTGTTAAAGAAAGATGGGCAATTTTCTTCTACCTTGTATGGATCTTTATTTTCAAAGCTCCAATGTGAGTGGCTAGAAAAGAAAAGTATGTTTGAATTTCCTTTAATCAATTCACGAATTTGGTTTTCTTCTTCAAGTGAATATCCATAC
Organism: Alistipes communis; assembly: GCA_963655775.1. Classification (GTDB taxonomy): domain Bacteria; phylum Bacillota_I; class Bacilli_A; order RFN20; family CAG-826; genus UBA4951. The sequence goes on along the minus strand of CAVKFY010000043.1, from coordinate 8,626 downwards.
CAAGTCTGTTTTTCGCTAGTTAAAGATCCACTTACTGTGTTTCTTAATGAACCATGAGAGAAAATATAGATTGGTTTATTTGTTTTAGACCCTTCTTCGATTTCTTTCTTTAGCCAAGAAAGTTGTTCTTTTCCTAAACTACAATCTGCCCTTGTATTGCCATCTAGAGCATGAGGCATTTTTGTAGTTCCAAGAAAAATAAACTTAGATCCCTCTTTTCCCAATGAGAAATATGGACTTTGATTATTTGTCTTCCTTTTCCATAGGGAAAGACGTTCTTGATATAGCGAGTCTAATTGAGCTTCACTTAATCCCGAATAATTCGCATCTTCAGATTGAATGATAAACTCATGATTGCCAATGCCGACATTAAGAGGAATTTCCTTATCTTTGAAAACTTCGTCATATGACTTATAGAAATCATCGTAGTTTTCTTCTTTTGCTTCATCAACAATGTCTCCGTTAACGAATATTCCTAAAGAAGTAGGATCTTCTTCCTTTATATCTTCAAAAGCTTTTTTACTCTTTCTATAGAAATAGTCTGCTCCTCTTGAGATTTGCTGATCACTTATTACTTCGAATTTATAAAGCAATTCATTCTCTTTCTTATAGTCTTCTACCCCTATTGTGGCATAGTCTAAAACTTTGTCTTTATCATCTAATGCTTCAACCCAAATTTTCGTTGCATCAAGAGGAATCAAAGAATTATTCGAGAAAGTATAATCGATTTCGCTAGCGTCAAACTTATCAACTAAGGAAATCTCATTGTAATCATCAAGCTTTTCTTGTCCTTTTCCCCAACTGATTTTGAGTGTTTTTATATCGCTTGAAAAACTATCAGTTTTGGTAATTGCCAATACTCCATCCGAACAATTCTTTATCTTCGTATCTGAATAGAAATCTAGAGTAAACGAATTGCTCTTCTTATCAGGTTCTTTGATTATTGTTTGTTCGCTTTCCTGGCTTTTAGAAGAAACATCATCTTTCTCGGTTGGAGAACAACCTCCAACCGAGATTAACATTGAGATTATGAATAAAGCTCGTAGTAACCTAATGTTTTTCATTTTTATTTACGTCCGCCGTATTGAGCAGGATCGTTCCAAACACTGATATAGACTTCATCTTCAACTGGATAGCCATTTCCGACTTTAGAGTCTTTAGACATTAAGACGACTTTGTAATAGCCACCATGTTCTGCATCGATACCAGGTCTAGAAGAATGTGGATTTTGTCCCATGATGTTGATTGTCGTGGCTTCGCTTGTCGATGGATAAGCCCAATAAATAGATCCAGGGCAATTGTTTTCTACATCATCATCTCTTTGGAAGAGGCCAAACCAATGATTTGCAGTTGGCGCAATATCGCAAGAAATGAGTATTGGTTCATTGTTGCCATCATCCATATAGGTATATCTATCCGTGTAGAATAAAGGTTTGTATTGAGTTAAGGTGCTGGATGTTTCGAGTTCGATATAATCCAAAGCGCCCATGAATTGATAATTGTTTTCCGTATAGTTTTGGGGAGCCCATTCAATTCTGTTCTTGCCTTTTTTAAGTTCAATGGAAACTGGAAGTTCACAAACAGTGAAATTTTCTTTTGTGCCTTTTGCTCCATTGCCTTTAAGAGTCATTGGTGTAGAAACGAGAGTTCCATTAACCCATAAATCACCGAGATTTCCTAATGAAACGTCACTCATTTCCGTTTGTTCATTGATGTATGGGGAGGACATTCTTAGTTTAAGTGTTGCACTTCCCTCAACATCTGATTCAATTCCAAAGAGGATGCCATTAGTTTGCTTCTTGGAATTATAAGTATCTGTTTGAGTGTTATATGCGTCCTTTAATTCGACATATTTTGCCTCGCTTTGGAGAGAATCATAGCCAATTCGTTTGGTTAAATCCGCTTCCGCTTCAAATCTATAAGTTGATAAAACGTATGGAGAATCAACTAATTTAGGTTCAATCTTTGAATTAATTGTTTTCACAGCAAGAGAATTTAAACCACCAGGGAAAGCAAATTCTGAGTCCGCTTTTGAAACTATGGCAACTTTATTTTCTCCGGATACTAAATCAACCCATCCAGTTTCAATCAAGGTATAGTTTTCTTTATCGCCTTTCTTGGCATTACCCAATATTTTAGAATCGCCTAAATTTATCTTTTCTTCATTGACAACAAGGTTGAATAAATCTGTTGCTTTGATATCCGTTGTTTCTTCTTCAGCGTTTTTAAATGGAGCAGAAACCTTAATTACGAGTTTAGCTTTAGAGGCTTTTTCTGCATCAAATCCAAAAACAACGTTATTTCCATTATCAAGTTCGAAGTAGTTTTTGCCTGATAAATCTTCCTTCGTTGTGCTGCCTTTCTTGAATGCTGCAGTTGTAGCATCCGAAACCTTCATTTCTTTTTCAACAAAGATGATATCTGGATCTGCCCCTTCCACTTCAACGGTATTTGGAACATACGTTAAATCTGCTTTAGAGGCAAGCTTCATGGAATCGATATTGCCCCAGCAACTTAATGTTCCGTTGTAATTTTCATCATTGATTGTCGTTTGATCAAATCTATTAGAAATTACAAAGGTAATGACATTTAGGCCTTTCTTAAGCGAAACTTCACCGATTTCAATATCTTGCACCGCATAATAATCTGCGACTGAAGCTCTATTAAGCGTTCCTTCAACTTTGATATTTTCGGTATTTATGACCTTGCCATTTACCTTAACTGTATACCAATCCGCAAAGGTGAACGGAATTGAATCCCAATATCCTAACCATCCAGAAGGACCCATCAATCTAAATTTCAATAAGGCGGTTTCATCTGCTTCGCTAGCATTTATTCCCCAAATAATACGGTCGTTTTTATCACATGAAGCAACTACACCCGTGCCAGTAAGTCTGTCATCTTCCTTGGCTTCAACTTTGATATTGCTATTTCCATAAGGGATGATATTTGCTTCTTCTGCCTCAAAGATGTTTTCAACTCTTCCTTTTTCGTCTGTTCCTAAAACAGTTAGTTTGGCTTGATCTTTCTTTGTTGGATTTGCATTGGAACGGGCTGTAATGATAACGGTTCCCGCACCAACGCATTTGATCTTTCCGTTTTCGATTTTTGCAATCTTTTCGTCACCGCTAATCAGTTTGAATTCCTTATTTGTCGCATTTGATGGTTTGATTGAGACTGATGCTTCAATTTCATCACCAACTTTTGCTATGCTCTTGCTTAATTCGAGCGATAATTCCGTGACATCTACATTCGCTTGACTGGATGAAGGTTGAGATGACGTTTCAGAAGAAGATTTCTTTTCTTCCGTACAAGAAGACATGACAAACGCCATATTGGCCAATGAAGCCAAAATCAACAAATTCTTAATTTTAAGTTTTTTCATAAAGTTCCTTTCTTTGAACAAACTTGGTGACCTTAGATTAGTCAAAGTAGTTTCATCCTTCAAAAAACATTTCCTAGAATGTCGTTTTGATTGCGCAGATTGTAAGCGTTTACAATTTTATGTTTTGTTATTTAAGGGAAAGAAAAGATTAAGAATGAAAAGATTATTGCTGCTTTTTACGATTAATGTTCCATCATATTGTTCACAAATCATACGTATAGACTTAAGACCGAATCCGTGTATTGAATGATCATCTTTCGTCGTCTCAGGAAGACCGTTAACGATTTTCAAATCATCCTGGAAATAATTTTCTACATGAATTAAAAGGATTCCTTTTTCTTCTTTCGCACTTATGCGAATGAATCTTTTATCCTCTGGAACCTTGTTTGTTAGATATTCAATCGCATTATCTATGGCGTTGCCAAAAATTGAATATATGTCACTTTCACTGATGAAATTTAGTTTTTCACCATCGATAACATAGGTCAAATTAATATTCTTCTCACGACAAATGAAAGATTTTTCCGTCAGAAGAACATCAAGCGCATCGCATCCAGTTTTGACAACTGAATCATAAATAAGAATGGAATCTTCTATTTGCTTGATGTACGTAGGATCAATATTCTCACCTTTACGAATCATTCTTAATTGGTGTTTTAAATCGTGGCATTTAGCATTAATAATATCGATGTTTTTCTTTTGGACTTCGTAATGCTGTTTATCTTCTTTCCATAGTTGGCGAATGATATCACGATCATGTTCAACTTTCTTGGTATCTTTAAGTTGGAAATAAAACAACAAAGATATCATTGATCCGCCAATTGAATACATCAAGGAAATGAGAATGAATGTTTTATTTTCTTCTACGCTAAAGGTATTTACGACAAAAGAATTAACAACAATCGCACTGAAAACAAAAATCATGCAAAGAATGAACGTCCATACTTTAGTGATATAGAAGTCTGAATCAGATATTTTTCTTCCAAAAAGAATATACACAAGTAAATAAGTGATGATATACGTATCGGCATATATCATGAATGAGATGATATTCATTGTCGCAACCGAACCACTGCCATACATTTGTAAAGCCGACCCATTATCAACGTTTGTTAAGATTAAAATCATTTGGTCAATCGCATAAGACATATGCTGAACTAAATATCCCGCAGACGTTAAGAAAATGATATTCAAAAGAGTCGTTTCAAAACAGAAATACTGCATTGCAACAGTAAAAACAAACATCCCCAAAAACATGATTATCATATACCAGCTTGAATAGCTGACAATTGGTATAGCAAAAGCAAATCCTATCGAGGAAAGAATGCCCAAAACGATTCTAATTACAAAATGGCCCCTTCTTTTGATGTTAAGCAAAAACAGATATTCCGCAACAAGTAACTCAACCATGAATTGAGCCTTGTAGAAAAACAAACCAGTTAATTCGTACATCAGTTATCGCCTAAAGAGAAGGAAGCAAAGACATCATAAAAAGCTTTCTTCTCCCCTCTGGAAAGATAAAGAACCTTGTCGTTATCCAATGTTATTTCATATCCATTAACATTCTTAACGTGCCTAATATTAACAATAAGAGAATTGTTTACTTTCACAAAGCCAAATTTAGAAAGTTCTTCGTAAACGCTCGATAAAGAACCCCATGTGCTAATGGTCTCATTAAACGTATGAAATAAAAGATTGTGACTCACTACTTCAACATAAAGCAAAGAAATGGAATCCATCTTCATTATCTTTCTATTGGATTTGATGGTTATTTCCGATTTCTTTTCGTAGCTGTTTTTGGTTATTGCTCTTTTAAACAATGTTGAGAATTCGGTGTAGTTGATAGGCTTTGGAACAAAATCAAAGGCGTTTACGGAATATCCTTTAATTGCCAACTGAGCAAGATTAGTGATAAAGATAAGAATAACTTTGTCATCAATCTCCCTAAGTTCCTTTGCTGTCTCCAAACCGTTTTGATTCGGCATATCTATATCCATGAAAACAATGTCAAAGTCCCCACGATATTTTTCAATGAAGCAAATTCCACTGCTAAAATGCGTGATGTTAAAACCAATCGAGGATTCTTCACCGTATTTTTCGATGAAACCTTTAAGTATTTCGTAGTCTTCTTGTTGGTCTTCTACAACAGCAACATTAATGAACTGCTTCATATTTTTAAAATTTACACCATTTTTGTTTTTGACGCAATTGAGCCTGAATGGCTTATATGCAAGTCAAAATGAGACAAAATCCTATCATGATATGTCAACATAAAAAGCTTGGTTCAATGACCAAGCCTAATTTATTTATAATTGTTTTTTCTTCTTAGTTCAAATGAAGTTGTTCTTTCAAAGAAGCCATCATTCCTTTGCTTGTTTCATCTAAGCCTTCCTTTTGTTTTTGGAATACTTCGATATAGAACTTGCACTTTGGTTCTGTTCCTGATGGACGAATTGCTACCCATGAAGAATCGTCAAAGGTCCAACGAACAACATTGGATTTTTCGAGTTCAATAGGTTTTTCTTCTCCTGTTAAAAGATCTTTAGAAATTGAAGTTTGATAGTCTTCGATCTTCACGATCTTCTTGCCATATACTTCTTTTAATGGGTGTTCATGGATGCCATCCATCAATTTCTTCATATCTGCTTGACCCTTCTCTCCTTCAAAGAAGATGGAAAGAGTTGCAGATCCATGATATCCATATTTCTTTTCAAGGTTGTCATATGCTACATCTAGTGGGATGCCTTGGCGGAAATAATGGAGAGCCATTTCGCAATAAAGGAGAATTGCTTGAATTCCGTCTTTATCACGAACAAATGGTTCAATTAAGCAACCGTAGCTTTCTTCATACCCGAATTCGAAATGAGGACCATGTCCTAATTTCTCATAGTAGCCAATACGGTTACCAATATATTTGAAACCAGTTAAGAAGCTTTCTGTTTTAATGCCGTAACTTCTGGCAATCTTACGTCCTAAATCGCTGGTGACGATCGTGTCGTATATTGCACCATTTTTTGAGAGGGTTCCTCTCTTCTTTCTTTCGGAGAAAAGATAATCGATCAATAAGGCTGCAGATTGGTTACCTGTCATTCTTTCAAATTCGCCTTTGCTAGAAAGATAGGCAAGTCCGCATCTATCGCCATCCGGATCAGTCATAACGCAAAGATTGGCTTTTTCTTCTTTGGCAAGTTTGATCGATTCAATGAAGCTTTCTGCAGTTTCTGGGTTTGGGGAAAGAGTTCCGCCAAATGCAGGATCATGAATACATTGTTTTGCTACAGGTATAACGTTATATCCACAATCTTTGAAAACACGCATAGCGTTCTCATATGAAGTGCCGTGTTGAGGAGAATAAATGATCTTGAAATCATCTTTCTTCATATCAGGATTCATTTGGCATTTTTCAACTAATGAGCAATATGTGTCATCAACATCTTTTCCTAAGATGATAGTTTGTCCTTTATTGGAGCTTTCAGGAACTTCCACTTCTAATTCGTTTGGAAGAGTATCGAGAATCTTTAAAAGACCATCAACTTGAGAAGGAACTAATTGACAACCCGTTTCATCGTAAATCTTATAACCATTATATTCCTTTGGGTTATGGGAGGCGGTAATCATAATACCTGCACCAGCATGCTTATATCTAACCGCATAGGATAATTCAGGGGTTGGGCGAAGGGAATCGAATAAATACGCTTTGATTCCTTCTTCATTTAAGATGTTTGCCGCTTCGACAGCGAATTCTCTAGAAAAGAAACGATTATCATGAGAGATAACTACGCCTTTTTCTTCGATGTTATCAACAATGCCTTTAAGATAAATTCCAAAAGCAATCGTAACACGGCGAATAATATATTTATTGATACGGTTTGTGCCAAGACCGATTTTGGCTCTCATTCCACCAGTGCCAAATTCGGCATCTTTGAAGAATGCATCGCCAATTTCATCTTCGCTCATATTGCGAAGTTCTTCTTTTTCCTCTGCACTTAACTTATTTGAATTAAGCCAGCGCTCATAGTTCTTTTCGACAGTCTCGTTCATATTTTCCTCCAAAACGGTTATATTTTACTAACTTTCAAAGAATCTAGAACATTTTTTTCTTCTTTTTCTAGCGATATCTTGAAAGTTTGACCACTTAAATATTCTAAAACACCGCCCACTTCTTTGAAAGACAAAGAATAGGCAATTAAGAATTGACTTGATACTTTGTATTTTGCCTTAAAAATCCTATTTGTTTCAAAATCACCATATTTGCCATCTCCAATAATTGGGTGACCAATATAAGCTAAATGGACTCTGATTTGATGAGTCCTTCCAGTAAGAAGTTCACATTCGACAAGTGATGAGTTAGCATATTTTTCTAATATTTTGTATCTAGTGATTGCTTCCTTGCCATTCTTTGAAACTCTAACAATTCCTTTTTCTTCATCTTTGAGTAATGGAGCGTTTATTTCTCCTTCATCTTGCTCTGGTATACCAGCAACAAGAGCTAAATAACGCTTATCAATGTTGTTTCTTTCTTTAAAAAGAAGAGTGAGTTCTTTTAAGGCTTCATCAGTTTTCCCAAAGACAATAATTCCTGAAGTATTTCTATCTAATCTATGTGCAGGAGATGGAGTAAAAGATGAATCCTTAGGGTCATATTCTCCCTTGCCATATAAGTAAGATAGAACATCGTTAGCAAGAGTAACTCTCTTTTCTTTTTCATCTCCCATCACAAGTAATCCTGATGGTTTATTTACTATAAGGACATTTCCATCCTCGTAAACAATCTCGTGATTAAATGGTTTTGAAACGATTTCTTTTGGCTTAGCAAAGTCTTTTAATTGATCATCAGTGACATAGATTCTAACTACATCACCTTCATGAACCACTGCATCTTTCTTAACCCAGTGGCCGTTAATCTTAATGTCTTTCTTTCTGAAAGCCTTGTATATGTACCCTAATGGAGCTTCAGAAAGATAATGACGAACGAATTTCTCAATTCTTTGTCCATCATTTGCTTTAGTAATCGTAATTTCTTTCATCAGAGTTATTATACTTTTTCCCTATTGAATATTGAACAATTGATGAAGCAATGAACAAGAAAATGCCCCTTCAATCAACTAGTTTTGTGTTTTTTAAAAAAATAATTGCTAGAGGTAGCAAAAAAACTTATAATTCATCTTGCCTTAAGTGGCACAAACGGAGGAATACCCAAGTGGTCGAAGGGGCGGGCTTGGAAAGCTCGTAGGCGGGTAA
>CAVKFY010000042.1:32375-34141 GCA_963655775.1 Alistipes communis | reverse complement strand
GAATAGAAACCAGACATTTTTTATAGAATCACGTCTTTATATAAATGAGAGGTGCTAAAAATGGGAAAACGTGAAATGGAAGAAGCTATTTATATTAATGATTTGAAAACGATAAAAGGCATTATAAACAAAAATCAGAGTAAGGCCATAAACGCTTTAAATAGCGCGATGATTATGACTTATTACGAGATAGGCGTGATTATAAACAAGAGAAAATCGTGGGGTGATAGTTTTATTGCACAATTAGCAAGTGATTTAAAAGAATACGGCAACGGATATTCTAAAAGACATTTATTTTTCATGGGCAGGCTTGCTCATTGTTTTAATTATCAAGAAATCAGCAGCCTACCCATAGCTTATATACCATGGAGTACTTTGGTTACCGTAATAATGCCAAAATCATCCTCCCATGAGGAAATGATTTGGTATATCAAAGAAACATATAAAAATGGTTGGTCTAGAAGCATGCTCATGAACCAAATGGAAATGAAAGCGTATGAGCGAAGTTTGATTTCTCCCTCTACCACAGAGGTTACTAAATTAAACGATTTAACCAATGAATTATTCAAAGACACTTATGTATTCAGGTTCTTGGATAGAGAGAAAATAAAGACAGAAAGAGATCTTAAAAATCAGCTCGTAGATAACATAATCAAATTCTTACAAGAACTAGGCCCTGGATTCTCTCTTGTGGGTAGAGAATACAAAATAGAAACTCCTACAGGTAGAGATTTCTATATCGATCTTCTTATGTATCATACAAAGATCCATGCCTACGTAGTCATAGAAGTTAAATTAGGAGAATTTGTTCCACAAGATCTTGGCCAATTAATTTTCTATGTAAATGCAGTAGAAGATTTGGAAAGAACGCCCATAGATGAAGAAACAATTGGTCTTCTTTTATGTAAGGAAGCAGATGCTTATGTAGCAAAGGCCTCTTTGAGCAAATCTTTGATGAAGCTTGGTATTTCTAAATATAAGTTAATCGAAGACTTACCTACGTACTTAGAGAAGAGACTCAATGAAAATAAGTAGCGAAAAGCCACCGTTTCCGGTGGCCATCATTGTTATTCGATTTTCGAAATATCAATGGTATTTCTCGCTTGTTTTATAAATAGTATTTGTTTAAAACGGTAAGATCTTTCTCATCCAATTCGTAAACAAGAGGCTTTCCTGTTGGAATTTCGACGGAGATGATTTGTTCTGGTGTTAAATGTTCAAGCATCATAACGATGGAACGTAAGGAGTTGCCGTGTGCGGCAATTAAAACCTTCTTGCCTGCTTTGATTTCAGGGGCAATATTTGCATCGAAATATGGTTTAACACGTTCTGCTGTATCGATTAAGCATTCTGTTAATGGGCAATCTTCGATTGTCATTTCACCTTTGGCAATTAATTCTTTGTATTTTTCTTGATTGCCTGGCCATCTTTCATCATCTTTTGTTAATGGGAGAGGTGGTACGTCTGCACTTCTTCTCCAAATATGGACTTGTTCAGCGCCCCATTTTTCTGCAGATTCAGCTTTGTTTAAACCTTGAAGAGCGCCATAATGACGTTCGTTTAATCTCCATGTATAGAACTTTGGAATGGAGGTTTCGCCCATTTCTTCAAGAGCGTATTCCATTGTGTGATTTGCTCTTTTTAAAACGGAAGAGAAAGCAAGATCAAAGCTATAGCCTTTTTCTTTTAAAAGCTTGCCTGCTTCGTGAGCTTCCTTAACTCCTTGCTCACTAAGTTCAACATCTGTCCAACCAGTGAAAAGGTTC
>CAVKFY010000042.1:26368-32365 GCA_963655775.1 Alistipes communis | reverse complement strand
GCCGTGTCTAATTAATACTAATTTAATCATTTATAAATTAATCCTTTCCTGACATCGCTTATTATAAAACATATTGAACTTGTTTATCATTTCTTTTCTTTAGATATCTAAGTTTGGTTATAATAAGCCCATGGAAAACACACTATTTATTGCAACAAAAAACTCTGACAAAACTCAATTAAGTAAATTCATTGATGGGCTAAAAAGCGCAGGATTTAACATTTTAGAAGCAGGAAAGGAAATTAACGATAACGATTTATATTTCTTAGACTTATCTAATACAACTCTTAGCGATTTAGAAGATAAATACCCTTGGCTGAAAGAAGAATTAAATCGTAGTAACGTTCTTCACTTAAGAATATTGCCTTTACTGATATATGATTCAAAAAAAGAAGATCCTTTCGAGAAATTCGAAGAAGGACCTTCAGAAATATATGAGGAGGTTTTCTCAGAAGAATTCAAGCCGTATGCTTACGATGTAAGCAATCCTGAGTCTTCCAACAAAGAATTAGAACATGTTCTCTCTTTGTATTATGTCCGTTAATCTTTAACGGATTTTTTTAGCAAAACTTCTCTAGTGCGTTCGATGAACTCTTCTTCTTTTTCGGCACGATAGAATCCATATTTTGTCTCATTTGAATTTATATCATTTTCAAATGGTGCGGCAAATGAAGGAAGTCTTGGCATGAAATACAAGAACATCCAGAAAACAAAGAGCAAGGCCAATAATGCTAAATATGCGAATAAGGTGAAATGTGAACCTAGGAATTTTATGAGGAAGTACACTCCTTCAGCGATAAGTCCAAAGACAACCCAGTTTCCGAATAAAACATAAATCGAGAAGAATTTCTTTTCATAAGCGCCCGCCATAGAAAGAATAAGCAAAGCGATAAATAAAGGTGCGACTTCAGGAATTAAGCACATAACGCTAGAACTATAAATAGGCATGATAAAGATCAATGCGATATGAACGAAATAAAGTATCAAAGCCCAAATAGCATGGCTGTTTTTGCCTTTATTAAATGCGGATAGCACTCCACCAAGAATAATAGGTGATGCGATGAAGAATAATATTCCGCCAATCGTTAACATCGAATTTTGCATGTATTCATTGCCGATTAATGAACCAATGCCTTTAGAGATGCAAATCAAGAAAAGAGCAGGCAAGAAAGAGAGTGCAACGGCTTTCCCTAGGAATAGAGATGGATCGTTGTATTGTTTCTCTAATTCAATAGGTCTTTCAAGAGGATTAACCTTTATGGCCGCTTCTTCTACTAACATTGGTAAGAAACAAACCGAGAAATAGGTAACGCCAGCAAAATCAAGGTAATGCAAGCTATCGTTTTCTGTCATTGTTCTGCCTAAAATACAAATATAGATAAATAAGTAGAACCAAGAATAATTGCTTTTTCTGCGGAAGGCTCTAACAATTAGCACAATACCGAAAATCCAAATAAGCGCTTCATAAGCAATGCCTGCAAAACCATTTTGCGCTAGAACCAGGCCCCAGGAATTATCGATGATTGAATAATAGTTGGCGTTGCCAGTACGAACAAAACTAAGCGCTCTATATTCGTTTCCATAGCCAAAGCCAAATATTAAAGACCAAATGCCATTTTCTTTAATAGCATCAAAAGGAACGGTAATCGAAACAAATCTAATTTCGAAGGAAACTTTAGAAGCGTGATAGAAATTTGCTTTGAAGAATTTCCAATATTTTCCAGCAAAAGCAAATGCGCCAGTATCGTGTCTTAGTAAAACTATAGCAAGGAATAATCCAATAATAACAAGAGCGACAAAAATTAAATATATTCCTCTGCCGATTTTTTTGTTTTTAAAGGCTCTAAATGTCGAAAAAATCCAAAAAACCCCAAAGAAAAACGCCCCAATTATCATGCACGTCTTAGAGAAAAGGAATAATTGATTAATCAAAAAGAAATACATTATTGGCCATCTCCACCAGTGTGGACGCTCTACTTCAAGATAGCCTTCACCAATTAAAGCCATGAAAAGAACAATGCCATAAACGTTACGATGAGGAGTATAAGAAATCGGAACTGTGCTTGTTTGGCCATCAAAGTTCATCGTTCCATCAAATAGTGATTTATAAATATTTGCTTCGAAAATATAAGAATACGCAATGGTGACAACACCAGATAAAACCGCAACAAAGAAAATTAGTCTAATCGCTCTTTTACCGCTTATTAATTTTGGAACAATAGCAATAATTTCATAAAGAGAGGTAAATAACAAAATAGCCAAAATAATATATCTAGCTCTTAAAGCCAGGGTAAATTGTCCAACAAGTTCTCCGTTATATAAAACGCCATTAAAAAGAACAGGTGCCATTATAGCCAAGACCATAAATACCATACAGAAGGAAAACACTGGCCAATTAATTCTTACTTTGAAATTACGCCGGGCAAAAAAGAAAACCATGCCTTCTAAAATGAACATTGCAATCGAAGAAAGCAAAAATTCGAAATTTGTAAAATTAAAGTCTGTTTTCCAGTTTGCAAAAGCTTTTCCTTCGAAAAAGAAAGATATCGCGCATAATAAAAATGCCGATAATAAAAATCCTAATATATATCTTCTATTCTGTTTTGTAGTATCCATTACTCAGTTAAAAAATCAGAAAGGACTTTGTATACGAGATGATTGTCTTTTTCGTTATGGATTTCATGGCGCATGTGACTAAACATATGAATTCTCACGTCCTTGACTCCAAGTTTTGTATACATTTCCTTTAAGCGCCTTGGCCCTTTCCCCATCTCACCAACTGGGTCTTCTTCCCCAGCGACAATAAGAATTGTTTCCTCTTTAGATATATTTTTCAAGTTTTTCTTTTTATAAAGCTCATTCATTCCACGTAAAAATTCTTTCCAAAATCCATGAGTGTTTTCAGCTCCGCAATAAGGATCGTCAACGTATTGCTTTATATTCTCTTCATTATATGAGAGCCAATCGAGATCGCTTTTACGATTTTTAACCGATTTGCTGTAAGCACCAAGGCTGGCATTAGAAATGAACTTTGAAGGTTTGTCCCAATTCTTCTTGTTGGTTAATAAGGAAGCGAGATGGAACGCAAAGTGCATCTTCAATCTTGCTGGTCCATTAGAACTCCAAATTACAACCTTATCAGCCGTATGAGGGAAAAGTTCAAGGTAGCGTTGAGTCATGAAGGAGCCCATGGAGTGTCCCATGATGAATGTAGGAAGTTTAGTTGTTTCTTTTAGTTCGGCAACTTTTTCGTGAGCTGCAGTAACGTTTATGTCGAAAGCGTTCTTAAACCATTTCTGTTGATCTTCGACTTTAGGAGCATTTAATCCTTGTCCGACTGCATCGAGAACGTACATATTGATTCCAAATGTATTAAGGTACTTAGCAAGATCATCATAACGTTCTGAATGCTCTTGCATGCCTGTCATCATTACTAAATTATATTTTGCATTTTCGACTTCCCAGCAATTGCCTTTTTGTGTCCAATCGCCAACCTTAACTTCAAAAACTTTCATTTTTATAATCCTCTTTATATAAATTACAAAAATTATAACCGATTTACCGCATAAATGGGATTTAAGATATTTTTTTCAAATATGTATAGCGTTTGTATAGTGTATATATTGTTTTATTATTGTTTGTAATGCATTTTACTAGTATATTTATATATGCAAAGGCAAAATTATGGATAAAGTTATAATCACAGTGCGTATAGATGAAGGTTTAAAAGATGATGCTCAGAAACTTTTTAACGATATTGGCATATCAATGAGCAGTGCTATAAACGTCTTTTTAAAACAGTGCGTAAAAGAAGGGAAAATTCCCTTTGAATTGGCTGGCAAGCCTAAAACATCTAATGCAGGAAGGAAAATTAAACCTTTACATAGTTAAAAAGCAGGCCAAAAGCCTGCTTTTTCGTTGTATGTTAGGAAGATTTATCCTTATTTGATACCTTCTGGATTCTTCTTTTGGAAGTTATATGCATCTCTACACGCATCTTCGATAGTATATTTCGCTTTCCAACGCAATTCTTCGAAGGCTTTCGTACAATCTGCAAAATTTTCTGCAACATCTCCTGCACGTCTTCCGACTATTTCATAAGGAATCTTGACTCCATTAGCCTTTTCATAAGCGTGCACTAATTCTAAGACGGATGTTCCTTTTCCTGTTCCAAGATTATAAACGACATAGCCTGGGTTTTCTTCTAATTTCTTAAGGGCTGCAACATGTCCATCAGCTAAGTCAACAACGTGGATATAGTCACGAACGCCTGTTCCGTCTGGTGTTGGATAATCATCACCAAAAATACGAAGAGATTTTAATTTGCCAATTGCAACTTGGGAAACATAAGGCAATAAGTTATTTGGAATACCATTTGGATCTTCGCCAAGAAGGCCAGATGGATGGCCGCCAATTGGGTTAAAGTAACGTAAAATTCCAACATTAAGTGAAGGATCTGCAAATTGAACATCCTTCAAGATTCTTTCGATCATTACTTTAGTTTCACCATATGGGTTTGTTGCTTCAGCAACTGGATCGGACTCATAAAGAGGAACTCTCGTAGGGACACCATATACTGTTGCAGATGATGAGAAAATGATATTTTTCACAGCATATTTCTTCATCAATTTAGCGATAACGAGTAATGTTTCAAGGTTATTCTCGTAATATTCAATTGGCTTTGAAACAGATTCTCCAACCGCTTTGTAGCCGGCAAAGTGAATAACCGCATCGATCTTATTTTCTTTAAAGACTCTTTCAGTTGGTTCTTCTTCCTTTACGTCTACTTTATAGAATAAAGGACGTTTACCTGTGATTGTTTCGATTCTATCAAGAACGGCTTCTTTTGCATTGTAGAGATTATCTACAACAATTGGCTCATATCCATTCTCAATGAGTCTAATAACGGTCTCGCTTCCAATAAATCCAAGACCACCAGTAACTAAAATGTTTTTCATTTATTTTTTCTCCTTTTTATCCTGAGATTCTTTATCTTTTTTAGCTTGTTCAGACGCTAAACGTTGAGCTTTTTTTGCTTGTTTTTTCTCACGTCTAACTTCTTTTTTAGATGGAGTTTCCTCTTTTTTTGCATTCTCCAAATAACGATATAAGGCTTGAGCAACTAGTTGGTAAACGGTCGCTTGAACAGACATTCTCAACGCTATCAATCCTATTGAATCATCGAGATATTTTATGGCTTGTTCAGGATCGTTTTCTTTTTCCGCTTCATATTTATCATAGAATCTATCGACTCTAGTTTTTGCCTTTCCAGCAACATCTTTAAAAATATCGGAAGACATTGTGCGGAAAAAACGATAAAGTACAGCTTTATCGCTAGTCGCATCTTTATCCATGCCGATAATAAGTCCAATATCGTTCATGTTTATTACATTTTTGAGCAATGAAATAGCCAAAAGATAGCCTAAATGATCGACATTGTATTTCTTTTTATCAGGTTCTTGAATGATTTTGGCTTTAACGTAGTTGTTTACCATATAAGAGGTAAGCATCTCTTTATCGCCAACACTTAAAGGTTCGAGGATTGAATTTACATAGGAAACAACCTGCTCCATATATAAAGGAACAGCAGGAAGATGATCATAAGAAGGCAATTCAAAAGATGTGGCCTTCTCAAGAAAATCTTTAAGTTTTTCTAATTCTTCCTCATTCATCTTTTATCAATTTCCTCACGTAATGTCTTTGATACTTCAGCTGGGTTTACCTTGCCATGGCTTGCTTTCATAATTTGACCCACCAAGAAGCCAAGAACTCTTTGGTTACCTGCCTTAAAGTCATTAATTGATTGTGGATTATCGTCTAAAACCTTGGTTACAAAGCCAAGAATTGTCGATGAATCCGAGACTTGGACAACGATATGTAAGCTTTCTTTCGCTTCAGATGGAGAACAATCATCTTTCAATACTTTATTAAGAATATCAACGCATTGTTTATGTGAAAGACCGCCTTTTTCTTGGTAAGAAACTATTTCTCCTAATG
>CAVKFY010000042.1:19206-26358 GCA_963655775.1 Alistipes communis | reverse complement strand
GTTTCAGGGGATAAGCTAAGCTCATCGATGCCAATTTCATTTTTATTCAAATAGGAATTAATTTCAACAATTAAAAAGTTAGCAAGGTTCTTAGCATTTGTAACTTTACCCATGCCTTTTTCAAAATATGCGGCCATCTTTGGATTAGAAAGAATAACGTTTGCGTCTGATTCTGAAAGCCCTGCTTTAAGGTATCTTTCTTTCTTTGAATCATATAATTCTGGGCATGTTTCAATGGCGTTTTTCACGAATTCATCGGATAAATGGATTGGAGTGATGTTTGGTTCGCAGAAATATTTATAGTCAACTGCGTCGGTTTTAACACGCATCAAGACTGTTTTTCCACTACCTTCATCCCAGCGTCTTGTCTCTTGTTGAATCTTAATTCCTTGTAAAAGAAGTTCAGACTGACGTTTCATCTCATATTCGATAGCAAGTTCGATGTTCTTGAAAGAGTTAATGTTTTTGATTTCGACTTTTGTACCGAACTCTTTTTGACCATATGGACGAAGAGAGATGTTTGTGTCGCAACGCATTGAGCCTTCTTCCATCTTTCCATCACTTGTTCCTGAATAGACAACAATATTTCTTATGGCTTCTGCATATTCTCTTGCTTCGACACCATTAGAAATTTCAGGTAAAGAAACGATTTCACAAAGAGGAACGCCTGCACGGTTATAGTCTAAAAGAGAATAATCCATGAAGTGTTCTTGTTTACATGTATCTTCTTCCATATGAATTCTTTCGATGCCAATGCGTTTTGGCCCATTAGGCGTTGCGACCGTAACATAACCATTCTTACCGATTGGTCTTCTTTGTTGAGTTATTTGGAAACCCTTTGGAAGGTCTGAATAGAAATAGTTCTTACGATCAAAATAAAGGGTATGATCAATTTCCATATGCAAGGCGTTTGCAACACGTATAGCATTGATGACTGCTTGCTTATTTACTACAGGCATT
This sequence comes from Alistipes communis, assembly GCA_963655775.1. Taxonomy (GTDB): domain Bacteria; phylum Bacillota_I; class Bacilli_A; order RFN20; family CAG-826; genus UBA4951. Next base: position 25,398 of record CAVKFY010000042.1, on the reverse strand, counting down.
GTACCTGGGAAGCCCATATCTAGAGGGGCAGTTTGAGTATTTGGTTCACGAGAGAAAGAATTTGGCGCGGCAGAAAACATTTTCGATTTTGTTTTTTGCTGAACGTGAATCTCTAAGCCGATAATTGCTTCAAAGTTCATAAATTTCCCTCCTTCATATTAACAACACTTAAATCCTTAAGACCGCTGGCTTTTTCAAAAGTTCTAGCAATTTGGAATAGTTTCTTTTCTTCGAATACTCTTCCCATGAAATTTACGCCAATTGGCATCTTATCTTGCAAGAAGAGAGGCAATGTAATGGAAGGAAGACCGGCGAAGTTGCCTAAGCAAAGATGGTTATCAGCAATAAGATATTCATCGGATAAACGATCGCTTGATGCGTCAAATTTTGGTGCAACATTTGGCGCGGCAGGAAGATAGATGAAATCATAATCCTTTAAGATGTTATTAACGGTTTCAACTACTTTCGCTCTATTTCTTTGAGCGCGTAAGAAGAGTTCTTCTTGGTTCTCGCTCATCAAGCAATAAGAACCTATAACGAAACGACGTTTGATTAATTCCGAGAAGCCTTCGTTTCTAGCATTAAACATAACTTCTTGATATGTCTTTCCGCCTTTATATTCACCAAACTTGATACCATCAAGGTTTGCATCGTTTGATGTGGCTTCTGAGCAGGAAATAACCATGTATGTCGCATATAATGATTCAAGTAATTTAGTATCAAAATTCACAAAATCAACGATAATTCCCATCTCTTTTAATGAATCGATGGATTTATCGAAGTGTTTTTTCAATTCTTTGTTTGAAATGGAATCATAGATTTCTTTAATGACTGCAACTTTCAATCCTTTGGGATCTTTTTCTAAATCTTCGAGGTAGTTATCAACTGTTTTTGTTGATGAAGTTGAATCGTGATTATCTCTTCCAGCAAGGCAATTTAGTAAGGCTGCAGAAGAATAAACGTCACGAGTGAAATATCCAACGTGATCAAGCGAAGGAGCAAATGGGAATAATCCATAACGAGAGATTCTTCCCCATGTTGGTTTCATGCCAACCAAGCCTGAATAAGAGGCTGGTTTACGAACCGAGTCACCAGTATCCGATCCTAAGGCAAAAGGAACGATATCTGCGCAAACCGCAACGGCACTTCCACAAGAAGAACCGCCAATTCCATGTATATGAGATGGATCGTAAGGATTGTATGTTTTTCCTAAATGGCCTGTAGTTCCAGTGCCACCCATTGCTAATTCATCAAGTGTTGATTTAGCAATCATAACGGCTTTTGCATCTCTTAATTTTGAGACTACGGTTGCGTCATATACTGGCACATATCCATTAAGAATATTGCTTGATGCTGTTGTAGGAATTCCTTTTGTTGAGAAATTATCTTTGGCAACATATGGAATGCCCCATAATGGATTATCATTCTCTGGTTTCACTAAACTTGATGCGAAGGCGATTGCTCCTTCGTCATCGATATATTCGAAAGCGTTGTCTTTGTTTTCGTGTGCTCTCTTTAAGGCCTCTTTTGTTAACTCAAGAGGAGTAACTTTTTTCTCAACTAAAGCCTTGTGTAATTCTTCTATCGATAAATCTAAATAACTCATAAAACTACCTTTGGTAACTTGATTTGGTTGTCTTGTTTGTTGCCGGCATTCTTTAAAGCGTCTTCTCTGCTTAAAGCTTCATCTGGTTCGTCTTCACGTAAGAAAGACGTTTCACAGTCAAAAGGGAAGGTCATTGGCTCATATTTGTCCAAATCAGGAATCTCGCCTATCATGCCCATTTGTTTAATAAGCGTGTCGAATTCATCTTGCAAAGTATCGTATTGCTCATCGGACATAGTAAAAAGCAAACGATTTGCTGCATCGACTAATACTTCTTTTGTAATCTTTTTCATAACTTTTTACCCTAAAAAGGTTACCACTTTAGAGCAATAATAGAAAGCCTGAGAAGTAAAAAAGCTCTCCTAAGGAGAGCAAATATATTTTTATTTGTTTTCAATCGCAGAGATTTTCTTCACTCTATCGGTGTGTCTTCCACCTTCAAATGGAGTGTTCAAGAAGAGATCAACTCTAGGAAGAACTTCTTCCTTACTCATGAATCTTCCTGCAAAGGCAATGATATTGCCGTCATTATGTTGTCTAAGGAGCTTTGAAACTTCATCGTTATAACCTATGCCACAACGAACTCCTTTAACCTTATTAGCAGAGATAGAAATTCCTTCTGCAGATCCACAACAGAGAATGCCATAATCTGCCACTTTATTAACAACATCTTTGCCGACTTTTTCACCATAATCAGGATAGTCAACTCTTTCAGGAGTATAACATCCTTCATCAAGTACTTCATACCCCTTAGAAAGAAGGTATTTTCTTATTTCTTCTTTCAATTCAAATCCAGCATGATCACTACCTAAGGCAATCTTCATATTTTCTCCTCCCAGACTTTTAGAATGTCTTCATATTTAATCGGTCCTTCACGAACTAATCTAATTTCATTTGGTTTCGACAAATCGATAATTGTAGACGCTTCTTTTGAGATACACTCTCCTTTAACTATTCCGCCTATTTGATTATCAAAATAAGATAGAACTTCTGAGTATTCCCTAGATGTTGGCTTTCCAGAAATGTTAGCGGACGTCAGTAAGACTGGTTTGCCTAATTCTGTAAGCAATTCTTGTATATAAGGATATGCAGGAATTCTAATGCCAATAACATTAGTTCCTAGGGTAACGTGCCATGGCAAATCTTTCTTTGCATTGACTAGCACAGTTAATTCTCCAGGAAGAAATTTATTCATGATGTTTTTGCATCTATTATCCACTTCGATATATTTAAATGAATCTTCAACACTCTTACACGCTAAAGCAAATGGTTTATCAGGCGATCTTCTCTTTACTCTCACCATTTCATCAAAGGCTTTTCTAGAATCATAAATAACTGCAACACCGTATACAGTTTCAGTAGGTAAAGCTAAAACTTCTTCATTTTGAAGGACTTTTACCGCTGATTTTACGTTTTCTTGATTTAAATATTCCATTTTTAATTGCTCCTATTCTTCATAGACAAATAAGAAACGGGTAAATCCATTTAAATCTTTTTCGAAATAGAATTCGGGTTTATCCATATATTTATTAATTAACGAGCGAAGATAACTTTCTAAATCAGGAGAGATTTCAAATACCATTAAGATATCTCCTTTTTTTACCTTCTTATAATCTCTAAATATTGACTCATAAACAGAATGATTCGTATCAAGCCAAAGCGCACTTGCAGGTTCATATCTTTTTACAGATGATTGAGCATCTTCTTTGTTAAGAATATAAGGAGGATTAGAGATTATGATATCAAGATTTATCTTATTATTGATATATGGTTCTAAGGCGTCTCCTAAGAGAGTTTGAACGTTAATGTTATTTGCATGGAAATTCTTTTTTGCTACTTCAAGCGCTTTAGGAGAAATATCGCTTGCAACCGTAAGCCAATTTGGAAAATAAGACTTTATTGCAATCGGTATACAACCACTTCCCGTTCCAACATCTCCACACACTAAATACATTCTAGGATCGTAGAATCTATTAATATTCTCTGAGAGCTTTGCAATCATTTCTTCCGTCTCTCCACGAGGAATAAGGACGTTTTCATCTACATAAAGTTTATTTCCTAAAAAATCTGCTTCATGAAGAATGTATTCAACAGGCATATCATCGTCAATTAATTGGTGATATTGCTTAACGAAAAGAGAATAGTTTTTCATCTCTTTTTCTTTGTTTAATAATACGTCTATTTGTTCTACGAAACCTTCGTCTTTCATTACTAAAAGACGTAAATCAATTGGCTCTACTCCCCTATCCTTGCCATAGTCCCACGCTTCTTTTAACGCATCACTTATCTTGGGCATCTTTATTTCCGCTTTCTAAGAGTTTTTGTTCTTGGTCGTAGTGAATTAAGGCATCAATAACTGGTTCTAATTCGCCTTCCATTACGCGATCAAGCGTGTTTGTTGTAAATCCTATACGGTGATCAGTAACTCTATTTTGAGGATAGTTATAAGTTCTAATCTTCTCACTTCTTTCACCGGTTCCAACCTTAAGTTTTCTTTCGCTGTCTCTAGCCGTATCTTCAAGAGATTGATAGTAGTCTTTGACCTTGGCTCTAATCATACGCATACAAATTTCTTTGTTTTGTAATTGAGCTTTTTCCGTTTGGCAAGAAACGACAATGCCTGTTGGAATGTGGGTAACTCTAACTGCAGATTCGGTTTTGTTAACGTTTTGACCACCCGCACCTTGTGAACGATATGTATCCACCTTTAAATCAGCGGGATTGATTTTTACATCAACCTCTTCTGCTTCAGGCATAACAAGAACGGTTGCTGTTGAGGTGTGTATACGACCTGAAGCTTCAGTTCTAGGAACACGTTGGACACGATGGGCACCACTTTCGAATTTTAACTTCGAATAGACGTTTTCTCCCTTAACCATGAAGGAAACATATGAATATCCGCCAGAAGATCCTTCTTCACCATCAATGAATTGAATCTTCCATCCCTGTTCCTCGCTATATCTTGCATACATTCTTAAAAGATCACCGGCAAAGATATTGGCTTCATCGCCTCCGACTGCTCCACGGATTTCAACGATAATGTTTTTTGAATCATTTGGATCGACAGGAATTAATTCAACACGAAGTTCTTCTTCCATTTTCTCCATTTCCTGGAGCATGGATTTTCTTTCTTCCTTAAGAACTTCAACCAAATCTTTATCTTCTCCAGCAGAGATTAATTCCAACGCGTCTTTTGCATCACTTTCAAGCTTTTCGTATCTTAAAAATGCTTCATAAGGTCCTTCCAAAGAGGCTCTCTCTTTTGAAAGATTTGTTAGCTTAGCAATATTATCGGCAATGGAAGGATCCGCTAATTCTTCATCGATCTCCTCGTGTCTTTTCTTGATGACTTCAAGTCTTTTACGCATGCTTTCTTCCATAAAACTTCTCCAAAACTCAACTATTTTAGCATAATTTACGCTCTATCTAATAGCAAAGAAAAGGCTATCTTCTAACTAGTTAGAATACAAAGAAAAATGTATAATAAAGGACGGTAACAAAATATGTCATACAAAGCTCTGTATTTAAAGTATCGCCCGCAAACATTTGACGAGGTTGCTGGGCAAAGCGTAATAGTTCGCACATTAAAAAATGCGTTGGCCAATGATAAGATGGCTCACGCTTATCTTTTTGCTGGCCCAAGAGGTACTGGCAAAACAACGATGGCTAGACTTCTAGCTAAAGCTTTAGACTGCGATGAAGGCATTGGCAAGCAATGCAATCATTGTTCTAATTGCCAGGCGATTTCCGATGGGTCTCATCCAGACGTTATCGAAATTGACGCTGCATCAAATAATGGCGTAGATCAAGTTCGTGAATTGATTGAAAAAGTTTCTTACGCGCCAATAAAAGGCAGATACAAAGTCTACATCATCGACGAAGTTCATATGATGACAGATGCCGCCTTCAACGCTCTTCTTAAAACAATTGAAGAACCACCTGAGAGAGTTATCTTCATCCTTTGCACGACAGAACCATATAAAGTCTTACCAACCATTCTTTCCCGTTGCCAAAGATTTGACTTCGGAAAGATTCCAGAAGACGATATGGAGAAAAAACTTGTTGAGATTCTTCAAAAAGAAAACGCCTCATTCGATAAAAAAGGTTTACGTCTTGTCATGAAACTATCTGATGGTGGTATGCGTGATGCCTTATCAATACTCGATCAAGTTTTAGCATATTCCACCTCATCTTTACGTGAAGAAGATGTTCTTGCAATCTTTGGCTTAGCCTCTGATGCAGAAAAAGTAGATTTGTTACTTTCTCTACATGACGGTGATGTTGCAAGAGTTGTTGGCAAAACTGAAGCATATCTTGCTGGCGGCATCGACATCAGAAGACTTGTTTCTGAGCTTATCACTTTCTTAAAAGACCTTCTCGTCTTTGAAAAAACTCAAGATCAAAGCTTGATGGAAGAATTATCCATTGAAGATGCGAAAGAGTTATCAAAGAAAATTGGTCCTAAAGAATGTAACTCAATGTTATTAGAATTCATTAACGCGCAAAACGATTTCAAGAACGTTTCTGATGTGCGTTCCTTGTTTGAATTAACCCTAATTAGAATTGCATCGAAGAGTGGCAATGAT